>JAZRWW010000150.1:0-8352 GCA_045599865.1 Thermoguttaceae bacterium | reverse complement strand
TATTAAAACGTTCACGGAGCGACGTCATCCACCTGGAATGCAGGCGGCTTTCGCGCGTTGTTTTCTTCCTGCCCAACCGCCGAATTTCGGAAATACTTTCCGTGAACGCTTACTTGAAATCAGTACATAGTCAACGCGCGTAGTCTTCCCAGCGCCATTCGTCCTTCCATTCGAGATAGGGCGTTCCGTCTTCGTCGAATAGAATCGGCAACCAGACGTATCGTCCGTCGATCGCGTTTTTCGGACGCCAGCGGTCGGCGACGAAGATGCAGACGCCCTTCTCTACGTCGTTCAAAACGTAGGCGCTTTGCGATTCAAAGGTCGTCTCGACCTGCTCTTTCGTTCCTCGACAGGGATTCTTCAATTCTTTCCAAGGTCCCATAATATTGTCGGCGACTGCAAGTCGAGCGGCGTTCGGCGCCCAGCCGGTGCAACCCGACGCGAAGAGCCAATATTTTCCGTCGCGTTTGAAAACCGCCGCCGCTTCGAAATATCGCCCGGAAAACGCGCGCGCGTATTCGCCTTCGTGGCGCAAATAGTCGTCGGACAGGGGCGCGATATGAAGCGTTCCGTTACTTTCCGACGAGTAAATATGATACGCTTTGCCGTCGTCGTCCTTAAAGATCGTCATATCGCGCGCGTCTTGTCCGCGTTGGAAATCGTAACGATAGATTACGTTCGTCGGATATTCGGGCGAGAATCCCGTGCGAATTTTGCCCGAACGAAACATCTCTTCGACTTGCTCGCGTTCTTCAGTCGACAACTCTTTTTTGTCCTCGTCGGCGACGTCGCAAGGCCAGTCGCCCGCGTTGGGACGCGCGGCGTAGAGAAACGTATAAGGACCGGCGACGGAATCCGCGATCGCGACTCCGCTTTTCGCGTCGCGATAATTACTGCCCGCGCTTTCGAGATGGAACCACATCACGAATTTCTTGGTCTTTTCGTTATAGACGACCTTCGGACGCTCCAAAATACAGCCGCGCGCGATCGGCGAATCGGGATCGTCGGAAACTTCAAGCGCGATTCCTTCGTCGCGCCAGTTGTATAAGTCGTCGGAAGAATAGCAATGAACGCCGACTTGCGCCGAGTTGCCGCGCTCGCCTTCGACCTTGTGTTCTCCGAAGAGCCAATACCGCCCGTCGAAAGAGAGAAGCCCGGCGCCGTGCGCGTTGATATGAACGCCGTTGTCGTCGAGCCAAAGTTCGCCCGGTCGAAAAGACGTTTGCGGGTCGACGCCAAACGCCGACGTCGCGACGCAAAGGAAAGAAAGAACGGACAAAAGAAAAACCTCGCTTCTATTGCTCATAGTACTCTAATCTTGTCAAAAGTAAACGTGAAACGACAGACGCGTCCGTTTTTAACGCGCGCCGTCTGGAAACAACTTCGATAAAAAGTATAAGCGCGCGGCGGCAAAAAGCAAAGAAATAATCGTAAATTACGCAAAATCGCCGACAAAGTAGACAAATCGGTCGTCCGTTGCGTCTACAGTCGACAGTTTCGTCTATTTCACTTTTTTCTTGTTTTTTTGTTGAAATCCGGCGTCTTGCGCGTTATACTGAAGAAAAACGGTCGCTCGAGCGTCGGGCGACGCGACGTTGCCCTATTCAGATTCAAGGAGCCGCCATATGAGCGCCGCCAAATACGCCGTCGGCGTCGATTACGGAACTAACAGCGTTCGCGCGTTGATTGTCGATCTTAGAGACGGTCGCGAAGTCGCGACTTCGGTCGTCGACTATCCGACGGGCGATATGGGAATTATACTAGATTCCAAGCGCCCGACGTTGGCGCGTCAGTCTCCTCGCGATTACGTCGACTGTTTTATGCTTGCGGTTCGCCGCGCGGTCGACGAGGCGCGCGATTCCGATCCGTCGTTTTCGCCTGAATTAATCGTCGGTCTTGGCGTCGATTCGACCGGTTCGACGCCTATGCCCGTCGACGAGCAAGGAATTCCACTCGCGTTTCAAGAGAAGTTCGCGGACGTTCCAGCCGCAAACGCTTGGCTTTGGAAAGATCATACTTCGATCGAAGAGGCGGAAGCGATCACGCGTCGCGTTTATGAAACGGGTTCGGGTTACCTCGAAAAATGCGGCGGAACCTACAGCTCCGAATGGTACTGGGCGAAAATTTGGCATTGTTTGCGCGAGAATCCCGAAGTCTTCGACGCCGCGTATTCTTGGGTCGAACTTGCGGACTTCATACCCGGCTACATTACGGGCGCTACGAAGCCGGAGACGATGGCGCGGGGCGTCTGCGCGGCCGGTCACAAGGCGATGTGGGACGACGCGCGCGGCGGTCTGCCAAGCGCCGCGTTCTTGGCGTCGCTTGATCCGCGTCTTGTTCCGTTCCGCGAACGATACGCCAAAGAGACGAAAACGTCCGCGCGACTCGCCGGATATTTGACGTCGGAAGTCGCCGAAAAAACGGGATTAGCGTCCGGAACGCCCGTCGCGGTCGGCGCGTTCGACTGTCATCTTGGCGCGGTCGGCGCGGGCGTGAAGCCCGGTACGCTCGTGAAAATTATCGGGACGAGTACTTGCGACATAACCGTCGCGCCTCTCGACGCCAATTTGCAGACGATCCCCGGCGTTTGCGGAGTCGTGCCCGGCTCCGTCTTGCCCGACGCGTTTGGAATTGAAGCGGGTCAGTCGGCGGTCGGCGACATTTTCCGCTGGTTCGAACGCTCGCTCGCGCCCGTTCAGTATACGCAGTCGGGCGCGACGCTCGTCGAGTTGGAAAAGGACGTCGCCAAACTAGCGCCGGGCGAATCGGGACTCGTCGCGCTCGATTGGAACAACGGCAATCGTTGCGTTTTGGTCGACCAAGCGCTAACCGGCATGGTTTTGGGTACGACTCTTAGCACGACGGCGGCGGAAGTCTACCGCGCGTTGATCGAAGGAACCGCTTTCGGAGGTCGCGCTATTATCGAACGTATGGAAGAACACGGCGTAGCGGTCGACGAGATCGTCGTTTGCGGGGGAATTGCGGAAAAGAGCCCTACAATTATGCAAATTTACGCCGACGTCTGGAACAAACCGCTCAAAATCGCGCGCAGTTCGCAGACTTGCGCTTTCGGTTCCGCGTTAGCGGGCGCCGTCGCGGGCGGAGCTTTTGCGAGTTTCGCCGACGCGCAACGAAACACGGTCGGTTATAAGTCGAAAGTCTACTTGCCCGAAGCGTCGTCGGTCGACGTCTACGGAAAATTGTATAAAAATTACAAAAAACTCCACGACGCGTTCGGAGTCAAGGGCGCCAACCCCGAGTTATACGACGTAATGAAAGATTTAATCGCGATTCGCGACGCCGTTCGCGCCTCGCGTTGAAAAATCACGAAATAACAACGTTTTCAACATTTTTGTTAGACCTTAGGTAAAGGAACGTCTAAATGACGTCGACACTAAACGCTTTTCTATTCGCGCAAACCTCGGGCGCGGCGCTCGGCGGCTGGGACTGGGGCGCGCTCGGCATATATTTCGCGCTTCTTCTCGGGCTCGCTTGGTGGGTCGTCTCGCAAAAGAACGACTCGTCGCGCGACTATTTCCTCGCGGGCAAAAAGGCCGGTTGGCTTGTAATCGGCGCGTCCCTTTTCGCGTCGAACATCGGCTCGGAACATCTCGTCGGGTTGGCGGGCACGGGCGCGAGCGACGGCATGGCGATGGCGCACTACGAATTGCACGCGTGGTGCTTGCTTGTTCTCGGCTGGGTGATGATCCCCTTCTACGAACGAAGCGGAATCTTTACGACTCCTGAATTTCTGGAACGTCGTTACTCTCCCTCCGCGCGTTGGATTCTGTCGCTAATCAGTTTAGTCGCTTACGTTTTCACCAAAATCTCGGTCACGCTTTTCGCGGGCGGCGTCGTTTTCAAAGCGCTCTTCCCCGTCGAAATCATACCCGGTATTAGCAATTTCTGGGTCGGCGCGGTCGGCATGGTTCTTGTCACCGGTCTTTATACGGTTCTCGGCGGTCTGCGCGCCGTTCTCTATACGGAACTGTTGCAAACGTTCGTACTGTTGTTAGGTTCGGCTTGCGTGTTGTTTATTGGTCTGCATCAAGTCGGAGGTTGGTCCGAATTGAAAAAGCTCGCGCAAGGCGCCGACCAGTATACGGGTTACAAAGTCGTGCTTGACGAATCGGAGATCAATTCGCCGAATCCGCCCATACTTAAGGAAACGCTTGAAGACGGAACGCAACGCGATCTTGTCGTAATGCGTCCTCTATTTGACTTAACCTCGAAGGAAACGGGCGAACAAATAGAAGCCGCGAGAGAACGCGCCGAGCGTCCCGCAAATTATTTGCTCGCGTCGGAACTTGCAAAAGAAGCGATCGAATCGATAAAATCAAAAATCGATCCTGAAACTTACCAAAAATACTTCGCCGCAACGCATCCGAAACCGCTTGAAGAAGCCGTCCCGTCCGAAGTGCGCGCTAAAACCGACCATTTCAATTTGTGGAAGCCGAATTCGCATCCGAAATACCCGTGGTTCGGTCTGCTCTTTGGCGCGCCGATCGTCGGGCTTTGGTACTGGTGTACCGACCAATATATCGTTCAGCGAACGCTTGCCGCGACCGACCAACGCGCCGCGCGTCGAGGAACGATTTTTGGCGCCTATTTGAAATTGACGCCCGTCTTTATCTTCATCGTGCCCGGTATGGTCGCCTATGGCTTGGCGGTTCAAGGCAAATTGAACCCGGAAATTTTGTTCGACGGCAATCAGGCGTACCCAATGTTAGTGAAAGAAGTCTTGCCGGTCGGTTTGCGCGGAGTGGTTATCGGCGGTCTGCTCGCCGCGTTGATGAGTTCGCTCGCCTCCGTCTTTAATTCTTGTTCGACGCTCTTCACAATGGACGTCTACGCAAAACTTCGTCCTCAAGCGTCGGAAAAACAGAAGGTTTTGGTCGGTCGAATCGCCACGTGCTTTATGGTCGTCTTAGGGCTCGTCTGGATTCCGGCGATCTCGCTTATTAAAGGCTCGATGTACAACTATTTGCAAAGCGTCCAGTCGTATATGGCGCCTCCGATTTTCGTCGTCTTCTTTGTCGGCGTATTTTCGAAGCGCGTCAACGGACCAGGCTGTCTCGCGGCGCTTATCGGCGGATTCGTTCTTGGTATGACGCGCTTGGCTTGCGAAATTATGCACGGTTTTATGCCCTTTGCCGACGGTTCCTTCCTCAAGTGGTTCTCCACGACCAGCTTCACTTTTATGTGCATTTACTTGACCGTCGCGTGCTTGATTTTAATGTACGCCGTCAGTTTTATGACCGCCAAGCCGAAGCCGGAACAACTTGCCGGACTAACTTATTCGACCGCGACCGCCGAACAAAAGGCGGAAACGCGTCAAAGTTGGAATTGGGTAGACCTTGCGGCTTCTTGCGGTTTGATCGCTCTCATTATCTCGATCTATTCGTATTTTATCGGCTAAGTCCGAACGCGTGATCGTCGCGCCAAACTCGAGAAACGCGCTTTTTCGAGTTTGGCGCCTTTGTTTTTCTAAAAAGTCGAACGGGATTTCGAATGAATATCGACGAATTAAAACGAGACGTTTTCGAGGCGAATCTTGAACTGGTTCGTCGCGGACTCGTCCTTTACACTTGGGGCAACGCGAGCGGAATCGGTCGCGAACGCGGAATTGTCGTCATCAAGCCCTCGGGCGTCGCCTACGACGTTATGCGCGCGGAAGACATAGTCGTTCTCGATTTGGAGTCGGGGCGAGTCGTCGAAGGAACGCTCAAACCGTCGACCGACGCGCCGACGCATCTGGTAATTTACCGCGCTTTTCCGAACGTCGGGGGCGTCGTTCATACGCATTCGTCGCACGCGGTCGCGTGGGCGCAGGCGCAGCGCGACGTCCCTATCGTCGGCACGACTTGCGCCGATTATTTTTATCGTCCGATACCTTGCGCGCGCGCGTTGACTAAAGAAGAAATCGCCGACAAATACGAGCAAGCGACGGGCGACGCCATCGTCGAAATATTTCGCGAGCGCGGAATCGATCCCGACGCGACGCCGGGCGCGTTGGCGCGCAATCACGGACCGTTCGTATGGGGCAAGTCCCCAAGCGACGCCGTTTACAACGCGGTCGTTATGGAAGAATCCGCTAAAACGGCGCTGATGACGGCGATTTTGAATCCGAGCCTCCCCGTCGACGAGAATCTTGTCGAAAAGCATTATTCGCGCAAACACGGACCAAACGCCTATTACGGTCAACGTTGATTCGAATCGCGCCTAGCGCTTGTCCGAAAATTGGCGGCTTTACATAAACGCTTACCCCCAACGAATAGAGAAAAATTGAGTCAAATGAACGTAATCTCCCTATTTTCCGGGTGCGGCGGTCTTGATCTTGGATTCGAACGCGCGGGTTTTAGCGTGCCCGTCGCCAACGAATTCGACCCAACGATCTACGAAACGTTCAAAGTCAACCATCCTCGGACGCGTCTTGTCGAAGGGGACGTCCGAAAAATTACGAAAGACGATCTCGCGCCTTATATTGTCGGGAAAGTCGACGGAATCGTCGGCGGTCCCCCGTGTCAATCGTGGTCGGAAGCCGGTTCCTTGCGCGGAGTCAACGACGAACGCGGACGCCTTTTTTTCGATTACATACGCATTCTCAAGGAGTTTCGCCCTAAATTTTTTCTCGCGGAAAACGTCGTCGGCATGCTTGCCGTCCGTCATCGCCCCGCCGTTCAAAAGATTCTTTCGCTGTTCGACGCCTCGGGTTACGACGTTACGCTAACCCTTGTCAACGCAAAAGACTACGGAGTCGCGGAAGAAAGAAAAAGAGTTTTTTACATTGGATTTCGCAAAGACTTGGACGTGCGATTCAAATTTCCCAAGGGCTCGACAAGCGACGACAAAAAAAAGTTGACGCTTCGCGACGTCATCTGGGACTTGCAAGAAACGGCGACGCCGACCGCAGACAAAAACCGTCGTAATAAAGACGCGATCAACAACAACGAATATTTTACGGGTGGTTTTTCGCCAATATTTATGAGTCGTAATCGCGTCAAATCTTGGGACGAGCAAGCCTATACGGTTCAGGCTTCCGGGCGGCAATGCCAACTTCATCCTTCGGCGCCCAAAATGGTTAAATTTGGCGTCAACGACTGCCGATTCGTCGAAGGAAAAGAAAAACTCTATCGTCGTATGTCGATTCGCGAGATCGCGCGTATTCAAGGATTCCCCGACGATTTCAAATTTATTTATTCGTATGCGAACGACGCTTACAAAATGATAGGCAACGCCGTGCCCGTCAATCTCGCTTATGAAATTGCCGTCGCTATTATGGCGCATTTGAAGGGAGAAGGCGATAAAGTTGCAGGATTGGCAAACGCTCGCGGAAAATCAAAACGTCGGTCTCGTTTGAATTCGTAGCGTTTTGCGGATCGTTTGTTTTAAACAAACGCCGGTTCGGATTCTTGCGCGGCGTTTTATATGAAATCTATGCGAAGTCGAACGTCTATTCGCAACGTAGTTAATTGCGAACGCTTACAAAGGAACAAACTTCTATGAACGAACGTCAAGACCTCCAAGTTGTTGCCAATATTGACGATTCGGAACGCTATTCGCTTTCTTCGCGTTTCGAATTTGAGTCCGTCGTCAAAGTCTTAAAAGAACGTTTTCCCAATTATCCCGACGATTCGCCCGCGTTGGCGTCTCTTTCGCCCGCGCTTAAGCCGGAAACCTTACGCCAAATTTTTAGCCTTGTTTGTCGCGCGCCCTCGTTTGAAAACTTTTGCGACGAGTTAAGCGCGCTTTTGGCGTCGCGCGACGCGTTGTCAAAAGCGATCGACGACGAACAACGGCGCGAACTTGCGACGTCGCAAATCTTCAATAATTTCGTCGTCGCAATTTTAGAAAAACGTCGACGAATCGGCGCGTCTTTTTTGAAGCGCCGCGTCGAAGAAATATCCCCCAAAGTCGCGCAAGAACTCGACTTCGACGCCTATTCGACGGAGCCGACGGTTCATATTTTCGGAGCGCAAGTTTCCCGCCTTTGCGACCTTGTCTTTTCGGTTCCTTTTAAAGACCGTTCGAAAGGCGCTCAGCCGATCGTCGTTCCGTTGGAACACAAATCGACGCAAACACGCGCCGTCGTCTTTCAACTATTGACGTCGTTAGTGTTGGTTTTACAATATATTCAGCGTCATAAGGAACGTTTTCAGCGGAAAGACAAGAAATTCGTTTGGCCGTTCCTACTGTTGTTTTACACGGGCGCGCGTCCTTGGAAAAAGGTCTTGAATTTGCCCGACTTATTTGCGACGCCCGACGCGGCGCTTGACAAACGCTGGATATTCAAGTTGCCGTTCAAATTCGTAAGTCTTTTTACGCGTTCGAAAAAACAAATCGAAGCCGATC
>JAZRWW010000149.1:0-10293 GCA_045599865.1 Thermoguttaceae bacterium | reverse complement strand
TCCGTAAAACTTGCCGAAACGTTCGTCGAACTGAGCGACTTGCATCAAAAGTCCGGCGCTTTTGACGACGCGTTGCAAGCGCTCGAGTCTTCGGTCGCCGTTTATGAAAAAGCGTCGCGAGAAGAGCCGACCGACGAAACGTTTAAATTAAAATTGGCGACGGCGTACTATCGTTTGGGGACGGCGCGTCAAAAACTAAACCAAGACGAGCGCGCAAAGGAATCTTACCTTGCCAATTTGTCTATTTTACGCGAGTTGGCGCGGGAAAAACCGGCGTTCTTCCGTCTCGATATGGCGCGGACGCATAATAATCTGGCGATCCTTAGTAGAAAGTTGGATCGAATCGAAGACGCGGAGATCGAATATAAAGCCGCCGTCGGACTCTATCGCGAAATGGAATCGGACGAGTACGACGCTTGCAGAAACGATTTGATCAAGACGCTTAACAATCTTGCGATTCTGTATCGGGAGTCGGGAAGGCTTGCCGACGCGGAAAAGAACTTTGTCGACGCGCTTGCGATCCGACGCGAGTTGACGGAAGAAAATCCGCCGGAATATAAGCCGCTTCTTGCGAACTTTCTTTTCAATTTTTCGAGCTTCTATTACGATCAGGGACGCTTGCGCGAGGCGGAGTCTTATTGTCGAGAAGCGACGGCGCTCTTTGAAGAGCGCGCGTCAAACGACGAACAACGTCGCAACTTTGAACGCGCGTCGGCGAAATTGCGAGAAATAAGGGACGAGATCGAAGAACGCGAAATCAACGAAGCGTTTGTCGCGCAGTCCGACGAATATTCGGAGGCGACGGCGGTCAATATCCGCGAACGAGTCGCTCGCGTCTACGTCTCTTCCGTCGGGGACGACGTCCGCGCGGAACGAAATTATCTAGCGCAAGAGATTTTTCCGCGACTTAGCGTCTATTGCAAGCGACGCGGGGTCGAATTCGCGCCGCTAGATTTGCGACTTGGGGAAACGGACGCGACGGACGACGCGCGCGTTCTTGCGTTCGGTTTGCAGGAAATAGCGCGGACGCGTCCTTTCTTTATCGGACTGCTTGGCGACGAATACGGCCGAATACTGTCAAGTTCGACCTTGGAGCAATTTTCGGAATTCAAACGAGTCGTCCTTTCCGAAAAAGAATCGATCGACGCGCGAATGAGCGCGCTCGAAGCCGAATTCCAATTTGGCGTAATGCGGGAGACAAGCAAAGTCGACGCGCTTTTCGCTTTGCGCTCTTCCGACGCGCAGAGAAGGGAAGACGCCCGACGCGAGAAGCCTGGAACGGAGCCGTTCAAAAAACTGACGATTTTGAAGAGAAAAACGCGCGCGCAGAAGTCGCATCCGACGGCGGAATACAAGTCGCTTGAAGAGCTAGGCGCGCAAGTCGAACGCGCGTTAATCGCTTGGATCGACCGTCTTTTCGGTTCCGATCGCGACGTTCGACAAGCGCGCGACGACGCGCAAAGAGCGCTTGACTTGCGCGCGTTTCAAAATTGCGCGCCGAATCAACCCGACTGCGGAGCGCTTGATTCTTTCTTGCAATCCGACTCGTCGGCGTTGGTCGTCGTCGGCGCGTCCGGCGCGGGCAAGTCCTCCTTGCCGGCGAATTGGTCGGCGCGCATTGGACGCGAAGATTCAAATCGACGCGTCGCAACGTATTGCGTCGGCGTAAACGGTCTTGACGACGCGCCGTCGAACGTCTTGAGCTTCCTGACGCGCGAGCTGGATTCGGACGATTCGAACGTCGACGCTTTGCGCCAAACGTCGACGCTGGAAGAGCGCGCTCGCGCGTTTTCCGGCGCCGTCGCGTCGTTTTTGAAAAACGACAAGGAAAAGAATTTGATCGTCGTAGTCGACGGCTTAGATCGCCTCGTCGACGTCGGCGGATCAAAAGATTTGGCTTGGCTTCCGAACTTGCCAAAGCGCGCAAAGTACGTTTTGTCGACTTCGAAGGGCGTCGTCGCGCCGGAAGCCTTCGCGCGGCGAGGTTGGAGCGTTTGCGAATTAAAGTCAAGTCCGACGAACGAGCCGCGTTTGATCGACGACGTTTTCAACGATCTTGAGGCTCAAATCGAACGCAAAGTCGACGAGGGCTCCCTTTGCGGAGCGTCGCATCGGGATTTTACGAAAATTTTGGCGCTTGTCGCCGTCTCTTCTTGCGGTCTGACTCTTGAAGAATTGCGACGCGCGTCCGGCTTGTCCTCCTTGAAACTGCTGGCGATTCTCGACGTTTTAAATTGCGTTTTGACCGTTCAAAGGGCGCGATTCCGCATTGTCGACGAGCGATCGCGCGACCTTGCGCTTGAGCGTTGCGCGAAGGAAACGCCCGAAGCGCGGCGACTTCTGATCGATTTGTTCACATCGGACGCCGATCTCGCGCGGCGACTTGAAGTTCCGTTCCAATATTTCAAACTTGGCGACCGAAAAGCGCTGAAGGCGTCGTTGCTCGAATTTGACGTCTTCGTCGCGCTGTACGACGGAACGCGCGCGTGCGACTTCTGTAAATATTGGGACGCGGCTTCGGACGACGAAAGGGATCGCGCCGACTTTGGAGATTTTTTCAAGTTGGATTTCTCGTTGAAAACAAACGTGGAACTTGGCGCTTATTGGCGCGCGCTGGGCGACGTCGCGCGTTCGTATCAAGACGACCAAACGGCGGAAGACGCCTACTGCCGCGCGCTGGACGCTTTGCGCGAGTCGTCTTGGAACGACGAATTTTTCGTTTCCTTGACGCGCCTTGCGAGTTTTTGCCGCGAACGAGGACGATTTGAAGACGCCGAACGCGCGTTGCGCGCGGGCTTGGAAGCGCTTGACGCGCAAAACGCCTCGGGCAAATTGAACGCGTCGATAGGCGCCGTTCTGCTCGAGATTTCCGCTCTTTGCCGTCGTTTCGGACGCTTTGACGAAGCGGAAAAACTTTGTTCCGCCGCAACGGCGTCCCTTGAATCGACGCGCGACGAGCGCGGCTTGTCGGAGGCGACGTTGGAATCGGCGCGCGTTTGTCGCGATTTGCGACGATTCGACGAAGCGCGGACAAAATACGAAGACGTCGCGAATTGGCTTCGCGATCGGTCGACTTACGATCCGTTCGCTTTTGAACGTCGTCTTGCGGAGGTTTTGGTCGAATCGTCGCGCGCGCTTGCGGAAAACGGAAACTACGAAGAGGCGGAGTCGCGGCTACGCGAAGCCGAGTCGATTTGGCGCGAGTCGAACCAAGGCTCGCAAGAGTCGCGCGACTGCGAGTCGGCGGCGGTTCTCGACGAACGCGCGCGCCTTTATTGTCAAGCGGACAGAACGGAAGAAGCGGAAACGGCGTGCCGGGAAGCGTTGCGGTTGCGACGCAAGCTGGAACAAGCGTCGCCCGCAAAGTACGGACGCGAAGTCGCCGCGACGATCGTTTCGTTGGCGTCGCTTCATCGTCGAGCGAATCGCCTTTCTGAAGCGGACTCCGAATTTCAAATCGCGCTCGAAAAGTATCGCGATTTGGCGAAGGAAGAGACGCGAACGTTTAAGCCGAAACTCGCGTTCGTTCTCAAAAATTTGGCGGAATTGCACGACGAATTCAATCGAAAAACGAAAGCGGACGTCGAATTTAACGAGGCGGCGACGATTTATCGCGAGTTGAACGACGAAACGTCGAGCGCGTTCGACGCCGAGCTTGTCGCGACGTTGCGGCGTTGGGCGGAATTTTGCCGCGAATCAAATCGAGCCTCGGACGCCAAGGAGAAATACTGCGAGATCGCGTCTCTCTGTCGCAAGTCGCCCGTCGAGACGCGAAGCGAGGAATATTTCAACGCGTTGACGGCTTGGGCGGAGACGCTGACGCAGACCGGCGAAAACGACGAAGCCTTGAACGTTTATTGCGAATTGATCCGCGCGTTTTGCCAAAAGAACGCGCTCGAGCGCGCGGAGACGGCGCGTTTTGCCGACGCGTTGAGCAAGTCGGCGCGTTTGCGATTCGACGCGTGCGACTACGCGTTCGCCGCGTCGGAATACGAGGCGCTCGCGACGTTCGTTCGCGCGTTGGCGGAGTCCGATTTCGACGCCGAATCGGAGGAGTTGCGGCGCGCGCGTCAAACGTTGCTCGTCGCATACGACGCGTAAACGAAAAAGCCGGAAGCGGAATTCTGCAACGAGCGTCGGTCGTCCTTATTTTTTCGCGCTTTTGTCGTTCTCCAAACTACAATTTTACGATCGCTTTTTCAGATTACGAGAAAAACGAAGAAACGACTCGACAAAAAAAGAAAGCGCCTTGATTTAAATCGACGACGCGCAAGCGAAGTCTTGCTGATTATTCTGCGACTTAAAACGCTACAAACGGGTTAGATTTTTTGTTTAACATAATGCGCAACGTCGTCGTTAACTGGACGAAGCGTCAAAAATATGTTTGAAAAAATTCGTTATTTTACAAAATTTATAGAACGTTCCCTTGTCGAAAAAAGACTAACGTATTATAATAAAACGTCCTTTTCATATCATCCGGCGTGTTTTCGCGACGACAAATCGAAGACCGAAACGCGCCGGACGGATTAAAACGCGCTTATTTTACAGGGAGTTGGAAATGAGCAAATATTCCAAATGCAACGGGGGGGGGGGGTAATAACGGTTTTACTCTCGTCGAGTTGCTTGTCGTTATCGCGATTATCGGCATCTTAATCGGCTTGCTTCTTCCGGCCGTTCAGGCCGCGCGCGAGGCTGCGCGCCGTATGCAATGCACGAACAATCTGAAACAACTTGGGCTCGCGGTTCAGAATTACCACGACGCCAACAACGCGCTTCCGGCCGCGCGCGCTATGCTCGGTCCCGCGTCCGCAGGGCACAACTATGACACGAACGTCGGTCCCGGCGCTAAAGGCGGATTTGGAACCGCGTGCTTCATTCTTCCGTACATTGAACAAACCGCCGTCTATGATCAGATCGTCTCTTATTCGCAAACGAACGCGACTTACAAGATGACCTGTCCGTGGATGTCGTTTGACGGCAACGCCGACTACACCAACACGCTTCCCGCGATGTGTACGGTTATTGATTCGTTTATTTGTCCTTCCGACGGCAACGGGCGTATGAAGTCGACCGACACCCATAACACCGGTCGTTTAAATTATATGTCTTCCCGCGGCGACTCGATGTGGAACAACAACCGCAATCCTAAAGACGAGGGCGGCGCTGCGGCGAAAACGGCGCACCGCGGTATTTTCTGGATCGGCGAATTTCCTCCGATGTCGATCGTAACCGACGGAACGTCCAACACCGTCGCGTGGTCCGAATGCGTCAGCGCAACCGGTATGGGCGGAAGACAAATTAAGGGCAACATCTTCACCGTTACCTCTATGTACAACGGCAATTCTTTCCCCGGTCCCTGCTTGGCGATTAAAAACGGAACCGAGGCGACGCAAGACGCCGCTACCGGGTGGCGCGGTCAACGTTGGGCCGACGGTCAAGTTATGGTTCAAGGTTTCAACACGGTTTTGCCTCCTAACTCGCCCGCTTGTTCTTACGGCGGCGACAACGTTTGGGGCGCGGCCTCCGTGCAAAGCAATCATAGCGGCGGCGTCAACGCGGCGATGCTCGACGGTTCCGTTCGTTTCATTTCCGAAACGATCGACTGCGGCGACTCCTACGCCCACGCCGTCACTTCCGGCAAGAGTCCCTATGGCGTCTGGGGCGCTATGGGATCCGCGCAAGGCGGCGAAACTACTTCTTCGATGTAGTTGCGCTTGACGTCTAGCGCGTCGACGCGCTTGCGTTCCTATTGCTTGACGCCGGAGCGATTCGGCGTCTTTTTATATAGAGAAAACAACGACAATAACGATAAGGGAAACATTATGAATAAAATTTTGACGATCGCTACGTTATGCGTTTGCATAATCGTCGTAGGTTGCAGTAAAGGACCTAAAAAGCCTAAGGATTTGCCGAAACTCAATCCGACGACGATCACCGTTCTTTACGACGACGGAACGCCCGTCGACGGAGCAACCGTCGCTCTGCGCCTTGCGCAGTCGACCGGAGGACGTACTTGGAACGTCCTCGGTAAAACCGACGCTACTGGAAAAGCCGCGCTTCAAACGGACGCCCATTGGGACGGCGTACCCGCCGGAGAATACGAAGGCATGGTTACGAAGGAAGTCGCGGACGTCGAAAAAGCTAAGGAACCCGGCGGAAGCGACACAGTCAAGGGCGTTACGCGCTTCGTGGCGGTCAAGTACTCGAATCCGCACGATTCCGGGTTAAAAGCGTCGATTACCGACGGCGGCAAGAATGAAATCGAATTCAAAGTCGGCGAAAAAATCGAAGAAGACGTCAAAGTTATGTAATTGGAACGACGTCTGAGAATTGAAAATTCCTACGGAAAGGCGCGTCGAGTTTTCGGCGCGTTTTTTTTATGCGCGCGTCTTTCTTGCGTCGCGCCAATTATTTTTCTTATTTTTAGCCAAGAATATGCAAAAACAAACGAAAGGAAGTATAATAATTAACGAAGTTCTTTCGAGAATAAAGTAAAAACTACGTTTTCCTTCCGCGAGAAAGGTTTGTTTGTTATGCAACGTAATTATTTGAAGCGCTTGGTCGCGTTTTGCGCGCTGGTCGCTTTATCCTTTGGCGCGCGCGCCGACGCGCGATCGATCGTCGCGCCTATGCCCGATTCGGAACGCGTTTGCGCCGATTACGAAGTTTGGATCGACGACGTGAAGGCGCCCGTCTGGGAATGTCGCGTCAGCGCGATCCCGTTTAACCGCGTTTGGCCGGGTTATCAGCGTTCGCTTGACCAAACGGAGACTGCGGGCTTCGCGACGTGGCAGACCAATTCCTCTACGACGAAGATCGTCGTCAAGACGACCAAAAGCGTCGAGGCGCTTCAAAACGTCGTCGTTCGTCCGACGTCGTTAGGAATAACGCCGGAGATCGACGTCGAAAAAAAAGAAATATCTTTCGAGGCGCCGGGCGCGTCTCCTATTGTTTTGGAAGTCGGCGGTTTTCACAACGCGTTGCACTTGTTGCCGTTCCCAATTTACGCGCGTCCCGAAAAACTTGACGCGCCCAATTTGCGCTATTTCGCGCCGGGCGTTCATAAGGTAGGACGCGTTCAACTGAAAAGCGACGAGGAAGTCTACGTCGATGCGGGCGCGGTCGTTTACGGCGGATTTTACGCTGAAAACGCGGAAAATATCAAAATATCAGGACCTGGAATTATCGACGCGGCGCCCTTCGAACGAGGCGTTACGAACGGAATCTTTAAATTTTCGAAATGTAAAAACGTCGTGATCGACGGAATTATTCAGCGCGATCCAGACGTCTGGTCGACGACGTTGTTTCTATGCGACGACGTTACGATTCGTAATACGAAACTTGTGGGGCTTTGGCGCTACAACGCGGATGGAATCGACGTCTGCAACAGCGAGAACGTGCTTGTCGAAAAATCGTTCTTGCGTACTTTCGACGACGGCTTGGTCGTCAAAGGGCTTGGCGACAACGTCGAGAAACCGTCTCGAAATCTCGTTTTTCGCGAAAACGTGATCTGGTGCGATTGGGGACGCGCTATGGAACTTGGCGCCGAGACGCGCGCGCCAAAATTTGAAAATATTCGTTTTGAAAACAGCGACATTATCAGAACGACGCATATCGCAATGGATATTCAACACGGAGACCGCGCGAAAATATCAAACGTCGTTTTCGACAATATCCGCGTCGAATTTGACGACGAAGCGCCGACGCCCGTCTATCAGGACTCCGACGAACAAAAATACGATCCAAACGCCGTTCCCGGTTATTGTCCCGAATTGTTCGTAATTATTATTCAGAAGACGTTCTACACGCACGACGACGAAAACGGAACCGTCGACGGCGTGTTGCTCAAAGACGTTCAAGTTTTGGGAAATCGCCGTCCTCAAAGTTCGTTTACCGGGCTTGACGCGGAACATAAAGTAACGAACGTTCGCTTTGAGAATTTAAAATTTGGCGATCAAACGATTCTTTCGGCGCAAGAAGCCGGATTGAGACAAAACGAATTTGTCGAAGGCGTTCAATTCATAGGGAATTGAGACGGTTCGTTTTTGAGCGTTTTATTCAAAGAAAGGTCGTTGCAATGTCTCAACGCGATATTTATCGCATATTGGACGCCGCCGCCAATCGCGGGCGCGAAGCGTTGCGCGTCGTCGAAGACGCCGCGCGTTTTCTCGACGACGCCGAAGAATTGACGACGGCGCTTAAACAAACGCGCCATCGTTTCGCCGCCGCGTCGGAAAAAATCGATCGTCGCAAGCGACTCTTGGCGCGCGACACGCCGGGCGACGTCGGAACGCGCCTTGAAACGTCCGACGAATATCGACGAACTTCCTTAGCGGACGTCTTGGCGGCTAATTTCGCGCGCTTGCAGGAGTCCGCGCGAAGTCTCGAAGAATTTTCCAAGATCGTCGCTCCGCAACTGGCGCGCGAATGGGAACAAATTCGATATGATTCCTACTCGCTCGAAAAGTTGACGTTCGCCGCGTTGAACGACAAAGAAACGAACGAAAAGGAAGAAGAGAAAACGCCCGCGTCGGACGAATCGGGAGAAGCCAAAGAATCGCTTGGCTACGAAGCCGAAGAAGCGCAAGAAGAACCGCGCGCGCCTTCCGAAATTTCGACGCCCTTCTTTTTCAGCGCGTCCAAGAATATTCGCGAGGCGCGACGCGCGCGTTTGAACAACGCGACCCTATGCGTCTACGTTGATCGCGCGTTGACCGACGCCGACGCGGAATCGCTCTTTACTTCGGGCGTCGACGCGTTTCAACTGTGCTACGAGTCCGACGTCGACGTTGAAACGACTGCGAACGGTTTTTTACGTCAATGGCTCAAACGCTTCGACGATCGCGCTCCGAAATCTCGACCTTTGCTTCTTACGCGCGGCTTCAACTTGTGGGGCGACGCGTTCGACGGCGGCGTCTTATTGGGGCAAAACTGGAACGAAGCGCGCGCGGAACTTGGCGACGACGCGTTGATCGGCGCGACGGCTTCCACGCTAGACGACGCGCTTCAAGCGTTCGAAGCGGGGCGCGCGGGCGTTCTAGATTTCTTGGAAATCGGACCGACTTTCCCTTCAAATTCCGTCCGCGAAGGAACGGGAACCGCCTTCTTACGCGCCGTCGTGGAATCGTTCGACGGCGTATGTCCTATTCCAGTTTTCGCGTTCGGCGGGATCACGCCCGAAAATTGCGAAGCCGTTTTCGACTCCGGGCTTGAACGCGTCGGGGTCGGCGCGGCGATTATGAACGCGTCCGACAAGCGTTTCGTCGCGTCTAAGTTGAAGTGTATGTTCTAAACGAAGAATTAAGCGTTCGCTCCGCCTTTCAAGGGACGTTGCGAACGCTCGTTTTTATTATTTTAAACCTCGGTTTTCTGTTTTATTTATCTTTCCCAGACAAACTTATCCAACGTATACTTCGCCATTTCTTCAAGATTAGGCTCGACGCCAATTCCCGGTTCGTCCCAAAGTTCGACGTAACGGAAGTTTCTCGCGGGCTTGCCTTTAGTTTCGTCGCACGGTTCCTCAATCACGGTCGTCTTGACGGGCTCGACCAAATCGCATTCGAACGTCTCTTCAAATCGCAGGTAGTCGGTCGGAAGTAGGAAATTTTCCGTCGAGGCGAGCGCCAAAGTCGAACGGTAGCCTAGCGACGACGGCAAGTCGCAACCCGCGTAACACTTGACTTCTTTATTTTGCGCGAATTGCGCGATTTTCAGCGCTTCGTTCAATCCGCCGACTCGACCCGGCTTCATACAAATTACTTTACACGCTTCGACGTCGAGCGCGATTTCCGCGTCTTGCAACGATCGAATCGACTCGTCGAGACAAACCGGCGTTCGCAGGGCGTCTTTGAGCATAGCGTGCGCGACGAAATCGCGCGGATTCAAGGGCTGTTCGACGCAGTTCAAAAAGAAGTCGTCCATACGATAAAGCGTGTCGGCGTGCTTGTCAAAATCAAGCGCGCCTTCGACGTCGACCTGCAACTGCAACCACGCCGGATAGTCGACGCGCGCGAAGCTGACGATTTGCACGTCCCAGCCCGGTCTAATTTTCAAAGTTGCGCGCGCGAAATTTTCGTCGACCAAACGTTGCATTCCGTCGAAGAAATCTTCTTTTTGGACGGAACGATCAAAGGAAAGACCGACTTTTAACGGCTTTTTTTCTCCGCCCAGCGCCTTCCAGAGCGGGACGCCTTGTTGGCGCGCGTTCAAGTCTTGCCAAGCGAGTTCGATCGCCGCTTTGGCGTGACGATTGCCCTTAAGGGACGCGAAAACGTCGTCGAACGCCGCCGCTTT
>JAZRWW010000148.1:0-13059 GCA_045599865.1 Thermoguttaceae bacterium | reverse complement strand
GAAAAAAACGCCGTCTTCTTCAAATCTTTATAAACGACCGTTTCGTCAAAACGAGAACGTAATTTGTCGATCATCTTGTCCCTCGTTAGAAATCAAAGAAACCGTCGGAACCGTTGGAACTCTTCTTGACGCCTCCGCCTTGCACGCTTACTGGAAATTCTTCTTTATACAATTCGTCGCCCAAGAAGACTTTCAGCGTAATGGAGCCCGCGCGCTTAACCGCGTCAAGCGTCGCGTAGAAATTCCGTTGATCGTTCGTCGTCGTTCTATACCGACCAAGAAATTCGCCCTTCGCGTCGTAAACGGCGACCGAGATTTCCGCGTTTAGCTTTTTCTTAGAGAAAAGACGTACGCGCGCCTTTTGCTTGAAATTCGCCACGACTTCTTGTTCGGGAAATACGATGCGAACGCTGTCGTCGCGCAACGTCAGCGAAATTACGGGCACGACGACTTCCTCTAAAGAGGCGCCCCCGTGAACTTCGACGTTTGCCTTGCGACTTCCTTTGAATCGACCGTAATTCGCCAAAACGATCCAGCCGTTTTCTTCCGTTGCGAAAGGCAAGTCGCATATTTCGCCGCTTTCGACGATTTTACGACAACGCCCCGAATGTTCGCCCTTCGTGTCCGCGTCGTATTTTTCTTCTTGTCCGGCAAGAACGGCAAGACGACTAGCCCCGTGATCGCTTACGAGAATCACGCGATTATAATCGCCCGTCTCCAATTTTGACTTGATAGCGTCGATTACTTCGGAAATGATTTGAAGTTCTTTTGACAAGTGCGTCGGCTTCTTTTCTTTGCAGAAATCATAGCCGCCCGCGACTTTGTGTTTCACCTCGTCAAGCCGCTTGTCGGTATAGACGTCCCCGCGCCAATTTTCGAGAAACTCCTGATTCATAGAAGTGATCGTCGGCAATTGAGCGCGCGCTATATTTACCGAAGCGGACAATCCGCGTCGACGACAACGTTCTAAAATGAAGGACAAATACTCGACGCCAAGAGCGTCTAGCCAATAAAGCAAAACTTTGGATTCGCCTTGGTCGTTATATTTGTCGATTATTTCCGCGCGAGACGGTAAATTATTGTAGATTCGAGCGTTGGCGTTTTGTTGAACCAATTCTAAGAATTCGTTCGAAACTTCGTTGCGCGACTTGAGCCGTTTGTACGTTTCGAAATAATAGGTTAAATTTTCCGAATGATTGTCCGTTAGGAACGTATACGGCTTCAAATACTCGACGAGCGCCGGATAAACGTAGTCGAGTTCTTTAACGTATCCGTAAGTCGAATACCATGAGACGATCTCGCCCCGCTCGACTTCCGTTAAGTCGGTCAATCGATAGACGCTCGTTTCGAGATCGACTCGATTTTCCGCGACAAACTCGTCCATATCGGCGTCGCCGACTCCAAGACTGCGTAAAAGACTTTTACGCGTCTCGTACAGCTTTTGATACGTCTTTTGCGTATGAGGTATTTCGCGAATTGCGTAAACAAGCTCGGTTTTTAATTCGACGATCGACTTCGAATTGTTGAGCGCGCGCTTCAAAATAGAATTACGAAGATTCTTATAATGATATTTCAGCGCGATGAAAACAAGCCAATTTTCGTAAGTATCCTGAAAGGAATTGGAACCCAGACTCGCTTCAAGCGACTCGTCGAGCCCTTTGCGCTTCAAGAACGTTTCAATATCGCAACGCGCGTCGTCGAGCGCCGAAGCAAGACGATTCCAGTATTCAAGGCGCCCGCAGTCTTCCGGCGCGTCAAAATTGGAGTCGACCTCTTTAATCGCTCCGTAAGGACTTTCAATTCGGCGAATTCTATACAACGAGTCGGGGAAGAACAGACGCGTCTTTACGTAAATCTCGCCTTTGGCGCCTAACTCAAGGTCTTTTAAAAGTTCTTTGAAGCCAACGGCGACGCGGCGCGATTTTGAAGACGACTCCACCGCCTCCCCGTAAAATTTGAACGTCGCCTCGTGTTTGACGTCGGCGTCGATAAAATACCGACGTCGATCAAAACGAGGATCGTCCTGTTGCAAACGGGCTATTTCCTGCGCGAGTCCGCGCAACAATAAAACGACTTTGCCGCGTCCGAAAGAAAGCGTCTTCAAACGCCCCAAGGCGCGTTCGGCAAAAGAAGCGCCTTGCAACGCCAAGTATTCGCCAAGACCGACGACCGCTATCTTGTCGGACTCGTTCCGCTCGCGAATCGCGTTGAAAAGCGCGTCCAAGTTTGGAACCGAGTCGGAGTCGGAACAAAAATCGCTTGTCGCGAGCTTCTTAAACCCGCGTTGAAGCAAGTCGTCCTTGACGCTTTCGTAATTCGAATCGCCAAGCGCCAAGAAAAACGGCGCGCGTTCGTCGTTCTCTAAATATCTTTCTACAGCGGCGACGGGCATTGTTAGTCCTCCCAGTTCGCGAGAATTTCCAAACCGACCGTAACGTTGTTTTTCAAGAGACGACAGAGGTATTCTTTCGCCTCGGACGGACTCATCTTTTCCACGACGTCGCAGACTTTTTGACTGCCGCCGGAGTAGTAAACGGAAGTAATCAATTCTTGGATTCGACCGTCGACGTTCGGATTAGGATACCAGTCGTAAACTTCGGGAATCCTCTTTTCCAATTCCTCGACGACCGTTTCGTAAGAAAGCAGTTTTCTAGCGACCTTCGTTTTCAATATTTTCTCTTCGAAGGAAGCGCGGCGGCGCGTTGCGTCCGCCAACTGGGCGAAAATCGGCTTTTCTTCCAAATAAAGCGTCGCTTGTTGAACGTCGGAATCGTTCGGGTTCGGATTGGAAATCGTCTCGAAGACTTTCTTCGCGTCGGCAAATTCTTCGGCGTCGACTACGCACAAAATAGGCGTCTTATACTTTTTCGACCACTCGCGCGGATTCGACGTCTCCGTCTTCTCGCGCCATAGCTTGACAAGTTTCGTCTTGCGCTGATTGCGTCGCGTTTCATTCGCGAAATTTTCCACAAGTTGGTTGCATTCGCTTTCCGACTTGAGAAACATAGCGCGTTCGGACGCTTTTATTGCAAGCGCGTTGATCTCGCCGTCGTCGAATCCTTCGAGATACTCGCCGTAACACGCGTAGAAGAGCGCGCTTTTATCTTTCCATATCTCTTTAATATCGTCCCGTTGCTCGACAAGTTCGCCAAGCGTCGATTCAAGAACGTCGGGCAATAAGTCGTTCTGCTTGCAAATTTGAAGGAACGCGTCGAGAAGACTCGCAAGAAAACCCTTGTGTCTTTTGAGCGTCTCGCAGGAGACGGGCAAGCGCAAAAAGGCGGCGCGAAGTCCTTGGAACGCTTTTTCTTTCGAATTGGCGCTAAGATTGAACGCGTCGTCGACTTCCTTGACAAACTCGTATTCAACCTCTAATTTGCGTATCTCCTCTTCGTGCGTGTCGGCGTTCCAAAGATTGTGATATTTGACCTTGAAACGTTCTTTGACGTCCGACAAAATATTCGTCTTGATCGCTTCGCCAAGGCTCCATAATTTGCCCTCGTCGTAGGCGCGCAAGTAAGACTCGGCGCCCTTGATGAAATTTTCAGACGCAAGAGCAGATTTCAATTCGGCGCCAAGACGCGGAAGTTTTAAGCCGATCTCGCCTATTTTTCGCGCTACGGCAAGTTGCGAGTCGCCGGAACTTTTGCAAAGTTCGACGAACTTTTGCGCGATCTTGTACGCGTCTTCGGGAACGGCGCCTTCAAGAAAATACAACGGGAACCCGCGTTTGTTCAAAAACGCGTTCACCGCGGACGCCGCTTCAGACGGAGACTTGCAATTTTTCGACGCGTCCCACGCTTCACGCGCTAGGTCGTAAAACGCGCGCTCTTCGGGCGTCTGTTTGACGATAAACGTTTCCTGCTTGTTCTTGCCCCCTAAATAGTCGCCAAGCGCGACGGACAACTTTTGAGGCGACATTTCGTCTTGAGCCCCGTTGGAGTCCGCGTAACGCAACGCGCTGTTGGCTCCGTACTCTTTGAGGAGAAAACCCGTCAAGAACGAATAGAGATTGCATCGCGCAAAACCGTAGTTTTCTTCAAGCATATCGCAAATTTTGCTGATCGAAACTTGTCCGTCGCGCTTGAACCCGGTCTCAATAAAACGATCGACCGCAACTTTAATTTGCGAAATATCCGCGTCGGGAAGATTTTCCCAGTAGACGGGCGCGTCCCAAATCCCGCTTGGGAACAGCTTCTTTTCGATCCCGACGACTACGCCGCTCGTCTTCTGACTACTTCCGTATATTCCGCAAAGCGCGCTTGCATTCATCTGCGTCTTTTTCAATTGGTTTTCCGTCAGACCTTTGACGAAATCGAACGCCTTGGGGTAACGTTTTAAGACGATTTCCTGCAATACGTCGCGCAACCCCTGAAGATCGGTGGGATTCCAAGAATCGCCGTTGTAGTAAACGACAAAACGACCGTTGACAAAAGAATCGCGCCAACGCGCCAATACTAGCTTCGCTTTATTCGCGTGGTCGCTAGACGCGTGTACGTCGGTTTTTTGATAAAATACGGCGTTCGCCGCGAAGTCAACGTATTCTTCAAAGTCGCGTTCCGAAAGCGTCGTCGACGTCGCGTCGATAAAAACGATTTCCTTGTTTCCAGACGCTCGAGCCTCTTCCCTGATCTTAGCGCGCAAACATCCCCCTTCGGAAGAATTACTCGCAAAACCGACGATCGCTTTAAATTTCCAGTTCTCGACGGAACGCGCGCTAAGCTCGCGCGTCTTGCGCGTGAAGTTTTCGTCGCACGTCGGCGTAATATAACCGCAACCGGGGACGTCTTCAAATCGAAGACGCAACGGGGGCGTCAACGACAAGGCGTCTTTCAATTCGCCTTCGACGATTCCCTTCGCCGTCGTAAACGCCTTGCGAACCTTCTCTTTGATTTCGTCTAGGCGAGCGCCTCCGGGGTCTGTTCCTGATTCGACGGAGTAGACGAGCGTTTTGTCAAGCAGTTGTTTCGTGAACAAAACGTTCTGCTTAGCCATATTGTTTGCGAGATTGTCCGAACGAGAGCCGCTGAGGGAGGTTACCCCGTCGAAAACAAGCGCGAGATTCTTGGCGCTAGGGTGAAGAATTTCGACTTGATTATGCGTCAGTTCGTCGAGAGCCTGCAGAATTAGGATCGCTTTCAAAACCGCTTTTTCGTCGTCGCGCAAGGCGCTTTGGCGTTTTTCGTAACCGTCCAAAACGCCCCGCACTTTAGGATCCAAAGAATTGCGGTTGTGTTCGTAGAAAAAGTCCCAGAGCATGTCGACCGTCAGAAGCGGAACGTCGTCTTCTGGTCCGAAATTTTCAATAAACCACTGGAACGCCTTCACGTCGCGGTCCGACGTCTTTACGAAATCGAACATACTCCGCTGATTCGATTGAAAGACCGACGAGATATGTTTCAATATTAACGCCGTCATTGGATGAAGGGGAAGAATTTTCCTCATCACGTCGGGATCGTCGATTTTCGCCGCCTTCGCAACGGCGTTGCGCGAATCCGACAAACTCGCGTTTAATTCGTTGGAATACGCTTTCCACTCTTGTTGGCGTTCTTTTTTTGGGGTCAGCCCGTGCCCGATTAATTTGAGAGCCACGTTGTCGGGCAACTGAATGCGTGAAAACTGAAAGCGGTCTTTAATTTTCTTCCAATATTGGTTCGACGCTCCAAAAATAGCGTCTGTTTCGTGCGTGATTGGAACGAAGAAAAACGAGATTTCCCCGTAAAGTTCCGTCGTCTTTTGAAAGCCGGAAAGAAGATCGCGATTCAACTTGAAATAGTCCGAAAATTCGTCCCATACAAAAACAAGTTTAATATCGTTTTTCTTCACGACGTCCCGTAGCCAGTTGCAAAGGCGGTCGACGTCGATATTAAAGAGCGTCAAACCGTCTTCGGTTAGCTTCAAGACGTTTTCCATCGTTTCGTCGACGGAGCCGCCGCGCTTTAACGTCGAAAGAACCTCCGACGCCGAGCGTTGAGAAAAGCGAGAAGAGTACTTGTTTTTCAGAAGAACGTCGAATATCTGTTGATTCGTCGCGTCTTCAAGCCAAGCGATTACCTGCTCTTTTAACGTGTCTTCGCCAAGATAACTACAGCCGGAGCGTTTTAACGCGCTAAGAACGCTTTCTTGGATCGCCATAAAAAATTTGTGATCCTTGTCGATTTCGCTCGAGGCGTAACGATACGCGACGACGATCTTGCGATCCTTATGACCGCAAAGACGATCAAGCAAATCGAGATTCTTAGAATTCTTGCTAAGTTCCGGGTAACGATCCCAATACGCTCGCAATTTCTCTTTAGGAGCTTCAAGCATACGACGCAACGCATAAGCGCATTGAGACTTGCCCGTGCCGTAAGAGCCTTCGATCCAAAGGGATTTTTTCACCGTATGGGACAACGATTTTTCAAGATTGTTCAACATCTCGACAAACGTTGGATGAGGATAAGTTTTCATCCAGAAGTCGGGATCGTTCTCTTCTCCCTTGGCGATCGAAGAATCGGTGATTTGAGGAAAGTAATTGTCGTCGATATCAAAGTATTCGTTATATTTCGTCGTTACGCTCATCGAACGAGCCCTTTCTAAAGCACGATAACTTCGACCTATGAAAATGATCTAAAAACGTCCGAAGACGTCTAATATTTACGAGGAAACGATTAAAACGCGGATTGGAAAAACGTAATATTTCAGCCTTTTGAAGTAAAATCCCAAACAAGCCGCAAACGTTCACGGAAAGTATTCCCGAAAATTTGGAGATTGGGCTGGACGCAAGGATTCGTTTTTCGCGCAAGCGAAAAACGCGCGAAAGCCGCCCGCATTGCGGGCGGATGGGAACGGGGCTACGTCGCCAAAACAACCAAAAAAAGCAACCTCCGACGGGGGCTAATCCGTCCGTATGTAGGTTCCAGAAGCGCGGTCATTCGCAACCCATCCGCCTAGCAGACTAGGCGGCTTTCGCGCGTCGGCTTGCGCCGTCGATTCTTACGCAACGTCTATTCCGAATCGAACGCGCTTGAGAAATAGGCGCGAATCTTCACGAACGCTTACATTTCTTGAAGGTCGGAGTCGTTGAAGAGAAAACGCGATAATTTACGTTTTTCTTCAAACGGCTGAAATATTACGAAATTTTTAAGTTTACAACGCGCCGTATGACGTTATAACCGTAATTATTGCTTGGGTTATTAATTAGGCTTAAACAACTCAAGGACGTCTTGCGACGTTTTATCGTCGGACAACACGATTTTTTCTAAATCGTGAGTGAAGGACGCGTAAATAAATTCTGGGTAGTTTATGGCAAGTCCCAAGACGTGGCTCTTAATCTCGTCTCGGGTTAAGCCAAATATTTGCGAAGGACTGACGCCAGCGCGTTCGATTTCGTCGTCTAACAACGTTGAAAGAGTAAAATTCTTATCATTACCGCATTGTTCGGCAAACACAAACAGACCATAGAGAATTACCAAGCTATTGTATTCAGCGCACCTTGATCGAATGAAATAAGATTCCTCTCCTTTAGTCTTTTTGCTCCAACCGCCCCATTTAACTATCGTTCCAAATTGATTTTCTTCAAATCGATTCAACGCGCCAATAATACTCGCTATGCTGCCATCCGATTGACCTTCTATACGAAGAGCTTCCTCTATTGATTTTCTGGTGTAAGGACGTCCAATTTTTAAGGTTTGGACATACCATTTTATTTGAGGATTATGCGCGACAAGATTAATCATTATCAAGGCAAAAAAAGTTTCTTCATCTTCTTTACCTAATGGATCAAGACGTTTTCCAGACAAAGCAAAATTCGTTTTGTTTTGACATTTTACGTCGACGAGACCGGCGTCTTTCAAAAAACGCCTGAATTTGGTTTTCTGTACGGGACCAAGCGAATTATTTTCGAGAAAATCCGGCTGGACTAAAAAATCTGCAATCCATTCTTTTTTAGGAGCATGGTTGCTAAATGTGTTTAATGTTTTTGCTTCGCCGTCTGTCTTTTCCATAGAACTTCCTTCTCCTGTCGGTATATGCAAAGATTCGTAAGCTAAACAACCGTCTTGAATTTCAAAACAATTCAAACAATGCGTACAACGATTGCTGATTTTTAAATTTACAATGTTTAAAACTGAATTATCTTCTATTGACCTTTTTCTAGCGTCAAAAGTAAGATAAGCGTTTCTACAATTTGCTTGGCAAGCGCCGCACCCTACGCAAAACGCCGCTTTTCTAAACGCTAACCGCAAGTATTTTGCAAAAGTTTTCGATTCAATCGTCGAATCGCTATGAAAAATAATAGTATAACCAACTTTATTCGATAGGTATTCAAACTGGTATATTACTTGTTTGAATGTAATCGAATAGGTATTAGCTCCCGATTTAGCCAATTCGCCAAGCGGTTTAATCCATTCCTGCCAATTAGTTTTAGGCGATTTAACATTTATCGTTAAAATGGAACCTTTGTTGGTCTCGGAATAAACGTCGCTGTTTCCTGATAAGAAACGACCGTTTTTTCGAGCGTTCCATCCCCCGTTTAAAATATATTCGTCGCCGGAAAAAGAACTTCTGGAATTACTTGCTTTTATTTGATTTAGAAACAAGTCTTTTTTTGATCGATCTATAACTCGTTCGGTAAAGGCTGTTCTGCCTCCTCCCATAGGGCAACAAATACAACCTACTCTTGAACAGCCCTTTTTATACGCTTCGTTAACCACTAAGTTGTTGGCGTATGTATAAAGCCATATTTCAGAGGATTCCCAATCAAGAAGGGGGTTGCAACTATACTGTCCTCTTTGTTTTTTGCCAAAAGATTCGAACTCATAAGTTGAACGAGCAACGCTTTCATTTTTACGGACGCCGACAAAAGACATACCGCAAAAATCATTTTTTTTCGTTATTTTTCTTAGTTCTAAAACTTGCGGGGTTCCCTTATGCACCGTACAACACCAACGTAAAAAACGAGAAGGCGGACCAAATAAACTCCAAGATTCTTGAGGACTAAAGACAGATTTTGCCTCCACAAATATGATTTCTGACGTTTCGCAATCTTGACGAACTTTCCTTATTACCTCTTCCGTGTCGGTAAATTCCATTTCCGTATTGGCAAAAACGACAAGAAACGCTTTTGAGGGCAACGTCTTTCTTACAAGGTCAAATAATACGATACTATCCTTCCCCCCGGAAAAAGCGACGTAAAAACAATCCAGTTTCTCTCTATATTTTTCGTAAACGTCCTTTATTTTTTTAACGGTAGCTACTTCAAGCACTTCCAATAAATCGCGATTTGCCTTAACCATCGCTTTCAAGTCGATTTTTTGAAGTTTTTTTCCTTCGGGTTCCGGGTTGACGACGTTTCCTTGCTCGTCCTTCTCCAAAACGATTTGCGGAGCGTGATAGAGATCGCCGCCTTTAAGACTTGCGACCTTTCGCCCTCTATAGAAATAAACGTTAGCTTCCGCCCACATATACGGGACGTCGTTTTGTTTGTCGTAATTCCAGAATTTATCGAATCCCAAGATATCCAGTTCAGCGGCGTAAACTGGTCTTGGTTCTTTCGACATTTTCCCTTCGGTCAGATTGGTATTGAGTAGAATCCCGCCGGTTTCTTCGTCGTAAGTATACGCGTACATCAGCGGTTTTCCTTTTCATTTCTAGCGATTTTTACATTCTTCAGAAGTTCTTCAATTTTCGAATATTTTTTTTGTCCTATATAGCCGTAAGTCGCTAGAAAGTTTAGAACCGAATCTTTCGTAAGTGGAACGCCTGAAGCAAGCGTCGCGTCTTCTAAAATTTCGTCGTATTCCATTTTACATTCTTTACGAAGTATAACGCCGACGTTTGCCGAATTTACGGCGGAGCGAACAAGTACGAATTTTTTGCTAAATCGCGGTTGACAAAACGACTCGAGCAGAAATTTCGACCAAGCGACGCCTGGATTGGGATACTGCGTAAAAGAGACAAAGCGACTCAAAGGCAAGTACTCTCGCTCGCCCATTAGTTCGTCGATTATTTTGTCCGTTTCTTCGACGTCAAAAGCGACGGACGCGTCGCTGACAAATTCGTCTTGCGACGTTCGAACCATCGTGTCGTATGCGGCGCCCAAGGAGGGGGCGTAAGTTAATCTGCCCGTCAATTCCTGTTCCCACTCGTATAATTGTTCAAGCGAGACTCGAGATTCTTTACGGCACATTATTTTAATAAGGTCTTTTGCGTTATACCCCAAGCCCTTGAGCGTAACGACTCGTCCCCTCAACTCGTAACTGGCGTCAAGGCAATCTTTAAACAAGATTCGTTGCAGGCAATTTAAATCGACTTCCTCGTAACGCAAGCTCATATTTCCGACGGGCATATTTTCGAGCGAGACGTAATTGTTGAGTCTAACTTCGCGTTCGACGTACTCTTTGGCGGCGCGTCGATCTTCCTCTCCGACAAGGATTTGGTCGAGTCTTACGTAAGAGTCTTTGACGTTTCTTTCGAAGTCGGTTCCTTTTTTCAGAACGTCTTTAATTTTTTCGGCGGGTACGAGCGGCAGTTTTTCGACGAGTTCGTCGGTTGACACGACGGTTCCGTCGCCCCAAACGCGCTTGATTTCTTTTGCGATTTTACTTTCTTCAACGTTTTTTTCGGAGGCGTCCGTTTGAAACCCGGCGAAACGTCGCGGTTTGCAATATTCGACGGACGCGACTATGCAAACGTCCGTCAACGTCGTTTTAACGCGGTTTTTCAGCAAATCGACGGAGAAGAAGTCGGGCAGTTCTCCGCGCAACTTTTGAAAAAGCGGCTCGAAATAGGCGAGATTCGCGCCCGAATCGAACGCTTGTCGAATCTCGCGTTGAATCACGACGTCGGCTTCGTCCGACAAAATATAGATTCTGTTGTTAAAAAGGCAACCTTCTCGACGAAGAATCATTCGAATGCGATCATCGACGTAATCGTCGACGTTTGGGAATATTTCGCTCGTATAACGACGCAACTTTTTTAGTTCGAGCTTGGAATCCAAAGGAAAACCGTTGGGAAAACGCTCGATAAGCGTTTGTATCAAGGCGACGCGTAAATCTTGCGGCGGATTTGACGGCGCGATCGATTCTTTTTCGTCGACTTTTGAAGATTCTTCGATCTTCTGTTCTTCTTCTTCTTCGTCGTCTTGTTCTTCCTCTTCTGCCTCTTCTTCAAACCCTTGATCGCTTATTTCTTCTTTTCGCCATTTTATGTTCGGATAGAACGTTTTTTTTGTTGGATTTTCTTGCTCTTCTTCTTCGTCGTCGTCTTCTTGTTCTTGCTCTAGCTCTTCTGTCTTTTCTTCAAACTTCAGCTCGCTTGTTTCCTCTTTTTTCCGTCTTATGAACCGATAGAGCGGACTTTCTTCCACTTTTCGTTTTTCGTCGTCGGATTTTTCCTTTCCTTCGAGAATCCAATTTAAACGCGAATATTTCGCGGCGACTTCGCGAATTTTTTCTTCCGAGACGTTCAATTTTTGGACGAGCGCCGAAAGCAAATTTTTTTTCGAGACGACGCCCCACAACTCGTCGACGGCTTGTGCGATCTCGTCGGCAAATTTTTCTTCGGCGTCTTCATTAGCCTTATCGTCGGCTTCATTATTCCCAAGAAACCGACTTATTAACTGCGGATAAAGCGCGACGACCTCGCGAATTTTATCTTCGGGCACGAAGGTCTTTTCGACGAGCGTTTGAATAATCTCGTCTTCCGTTCCCTCGACGTTTTCTCCTCTTAAAACGCGTTCGATTTCTTCGAGGATTTTTTCTTCGTCGGGCGCGTCGTCCGGCGTTCGTTCAAAATAGAAATTTTTTCTGACGAGATTCGAATTGATTTTTTTCAGCCAGAAAGTGAAAAACTCGGCGGAAACGAGCTTTTTTTCAACCAACAATTCTTTGTTTCTTTCGAAGAACGCGGAATAGTAGACGATTTTGATTCCAGAATCAAAGAGACCTTCGGCGATTTGTTCGACAAGCTTTTGCGTGGAACGTAAAACCGGGTAGACGACGCCGTTGAAGGGCGCAATCAACTTTACGATCATACGATTCAGTACGACGTACTTGGCGTTTATAAGCGATTTTGCCTGTTTAGCCAGCTTGAGGAAATCGTCGCGCAACGAATTGAGTTCTCGCGGCATTTTTCCTCTTAGAGCTTCAACGGCGTTTTCAAATCGTTTTAACGCGTCGGTCGACTCGACGTTTAGTCCGTCGGGAAAGAATCCCACGATCGCGTTGGAAAGAATACGCGTCGTTTCCGGCGTCAAGACGACGTTTTGAATTTCAAGCGGATAGACGGGATAGACTTTGCCGTCTAAAACGACGCCGACGGCTCTTAAGATTCTTTTTAATTTTGCGTCGTCGAGCGAGTCGAGGAATTTTTCGTCGTTAAAATTAGCGCCGAAATAGCCCGCGAAATGACCCAACTCTTGCGAATCGAGCTTCAAGCCGTTGGGAAAGCGCTGAAGCAACGTTTGCGAGGCAAGTTGGAGTATTCTTTTCGGGGAAGTCATTTCGTTTGCATCACAACGCTAACTTGTCAAGTTTTCGTCCTCTTTCTCAACGCCCTTGGGGCGAATTGTCAACGACGCCGTTGGGCGACAATACAACAGGCGTTTAGGATAATTGATTTTTTAGAAATGGGAATAAGAATTATTTTTACTTTAATCGTTTTTTTTTTTTGCGAATGTTGCAAACGGAATTATTGATTTTTTTAGAACGGAACGGCGTTGAGATTTGTCGGTTCGTAGAACGTAGATCGCGGGACGTGTAAAAATTAAGTAAACGTCCACGGAAAGCCGCGCATCACCGATGCGCGGATACGTTGAATTACCAAAAGACTTCCCGAACAGAGAACCGCCGGCGCTTGACGGCTTTCTTGCTTTCTAAGTTTAGGCGTTGTTTTTAAACCAGTTTTCTCGAACCGAATGGATCCGCAGTAATCGCTCGCGAAAAGTATTCCCGAAAATTCGACGGTTGAACTTAATGAAAGCGTCGCTCGAGGATTCGTTTTTCGCAGAAGCGAAAAACGCGCGAAAGCCGCCTGCATTGCAGGCGGATGGGCGGAATTTTACGAAACTCTCGACAAACG
>JAZRWW010000147.1:0-17213 GCA_045599865.1 Thermoguttaceae bacterium | reverse complement strand
CCTGCGCGACTGCGTTTGACCTTTCAAGATTTCACTGAAGAACGTCGTTTTACTCAGACCGTCGACGAACGAAGCCATTTTGCGATATTTCGAGACGCAGAAGGCGCCCGGCCAGTCGTTTTCAAGTCCGGGATTGTTCGTTAGTTCCCATTGCATATGAATTTCTTGATAGACGGTGCAGAAGGGGAGATAATTCGTTTTCCAAAGACGAATTCCTTGATAACCGTCGGTACAGGTCAGCTCGAAGGTGTTTCCGCCGGCTCCGTCGCTGGGGCACATATACGTCTGGACGTATTGTCCTTTGAAGTCGCGCCAAGCGGTCGAATCCGGGCAGAGCGCGTGGTCAGGCGGACGGCGCATACCGTCGGTCGGATTTAACGAAATGTCGCGAAGCGGATTGTAAAGCGTTTGCTGTTCCATAAAGGGCAGAATCGCGATCGTCGCGTGCCACCATTCGGTCGAGTCAAAGTAGTTGTACCAACTCGGACAGTTCGACAACGCCGGAAAAGAGTTGTTCGTGTCGTGATAGTTGTGCAAACCAAGTCCGATTTGTTTCAGATTGTTGATGCACTGCATACGACGCGCGGCCTCGCGAGCCGCTTGAACGGCCGGAAGTAGCAGACCAATCAAAATACCGATAATAGCGATAACGACGAGCAATTCGACGAGCGTAAAGCCGCGTCTATCATTCCCGCTTCTCGGTCTTACGTTGAAAAGAGACATTTCTTTGCCTTCAGTAAAAATAACGAATCGCCAATTCTAAAACGACAATCAAAACGCGGGAAACGCACGACGCTCCTCGCAAAAACGGCGAAATATGTTTTTCCGTTTCAAAACGACGATTTGCGCAATATTAAACGCTACGCCGTCTAAAAAACGCTTCGCGTCGAAAGCGAAACGACGCGAAACGCAACTCCTAACATTGTACAAGACAGGGATAAGCGCGTCAAGCGTCGAGAGCGCGACAAGACCGGGCAATTTTCCGCAAAATTCGTTAATAAGTTGCGCAATTTTATAAGTTTTTTGTTTCGCCGTCGCTTTTACGCTCGGCGCGTCGGAATTTGCTTGGACCGACGCCGACAAAACGTCGAAAGACGGTCGCAAGGTAGTTTTCGTTCCTAAATCCGCAAAGACGCGCGACGTCGGCGACGGAACGTTTCGTTTCGAGCAACAATAATTTTGCCTTTTTTAACCTAGTTTCGCGTATGACGTCCAAGACGGAACAATTCAAGTTCTTTCGGAAACGCGTTTCGAGCGTTCGTCGCGAGACGTCTAATTTTTCCGCAATTTCGTCGACTCCGAAACTTCGGTGAAGGTTGAGACGAATTAATTCCAGCGCCTTCAGAACGATCAAGTCGTCGGTCGGAGTCGGCGTCGTCGACCCACGTTCGACAACTTCGTTCGGCGTATGCCAAAGAGTCTTCGATTCAAACGTTTCGCCTCTCATTCGCCTGTCGAGCCATTCTGCGGCTTGAAAGGTCGTTTCTTCCAAATTTGTCGAAACGCTTGAAAGAAACGGCGAAGTCGACTCGCAAATAAGACGGTCGTCGTCGACGCCGAGAACGGCGACGTCGCGAGGAACGTTGAGTCCAAGAGAACGGCAGACGTCGATCGTTCGTCGACCCGCCGCGTCGGTCGCCGCCAAAAGGGCGATCGGCTTCGGCAGTTCGGCGAGCCAATCGGCGAAAGATTCTTTTACGTCGCCTCGCGATTCAAACGGACGGTAAACGAAACAACGTCCGCCGCGCGACGTCGTATGTTCGAAGAAACTCCGTTCGCGCCCATTGGCCCAAAGAGTTTGCTCTTCCGTTTGAACGAACCCGAATTGAAAATAATTCCGCTTGACGAAAAATTCCGCGCAACGTCGACCGATCGCTTCGTTGTCGCACCAGACGGACGCGCAAACGGCTGGATTGGCGACGATTTTTTTATGTTCCAACGGATCGAGCAACCAAGGGTCGACGACGACCGTCGGACGCCGAACTCGATTTAATATGCCGACATACCTATCGGCGAAGGCGACGAACACGCCGTCAAACGGAAGCAAGTCCATCTTCGGACTGAAATATTCGTCGTCGCGTCCTTCGACGACGGAGAGCGTCCAAGGACCGTTGATACGGACGTACCGAACAAGTCCGCGCAACGTCGCGCGGTGCGTTTTGTACGCCGACTGCAACAGAACTAAAACGTGAAAAGGACGCGTCTGCAAACTTTGGGGCATTTCGAACCTTTAAACGCTTACGGAAACGTAAAACGGAGAATTAAAACAATTCTCGCCGTCGATTTGCGGCGCTTTTGCAACTTAATCGCGACAAATTTGAAATCGGACAAATTTGAAATCAAAGTTTCCGGGTCGTTATTTTAGCGAATCCAGCGGAAATTTCGTCAGGGCGCCGACGCGGAGCGGTTTGTCTTTGATCGTCGCCGTATAGGAGACGTAAACCCAGCCGTTATGTTCGACGACGCAAGGATAATGCGACGTCGAAAGTCGCGTCGAAGTCGTCGGATCGGATATTTTATAGATTCGCGAAAACGCGTCTTCGTTTTGTTTCGCGATCGCAATCACGAGCGAATCGCGTTGTTGCCAGCGTATCGAGTCGACTTTAATTTTGCCCTGCGCGTCTCGTTTGAAGTCGGGAAGATTAAAGACGATATAACGCGTTCCGTCGCTAAATTTTCCAGCGGCAAATTTTGAGCAGACGGCGGGAAACGTCTTGTTCTCGATCGCGCGCCACGTCTTGCCAAAATCGCGACTCTCGTAGAAATTCGGAAAAGGCGATTCTTCGCGTCGCGTAACGGCAAGCAGATTCGAACCGTCGACGACGACCGACGTTTCCGCAAAAACGTTGACTTTTTCATTAGGATCGAGTCGAGACAATTTCCACGGCTTCGCGACGTCCTTTCCCTGACTGACAAAAACGGCGGGCGTCGAAGCAAACGTCTGACCGGGGTTGACGGCGTAACTACCCGATACGACGTAGGAACCGTTTTTCATTAGAATCGGAGCCTGCATCGAGAGGAACCGAGGCGCGACGGCGCCAAGCGTTCGCCATTCTTTGGCGTCGCGGTCGTACTTCGCCAAAAGGCAGTCGACGGGCTTTTCCGCGCCGTTTTCCTGATTGCTCAGAAGATACTGCGCGCCGTCGACCGTCCAGAACTGCAAGCCGACGTACATCAAACCTTTTTCGAACCCTTGATCCATCACGCGTTCGGGCGCCGACCACGTTTCGCCGAAATCGTTCGAACGTCTCGCGCGTTGAATCGTCTTGCCCTGCAGTTCCAGCTTCGGATTGTTGTACCAACCGAAAATTAATTCGTCGTTCCAGAATCCGACTGCCGTTTCGTGCATAAACTCGTATTCGGGATCGTCGTTTCCGTCTTGAACGACGCAATGTTTAGCGCCCTCGGGAAAATTCAGTTCCGACTTCGTAGGAAAGGGCGCGTCGTCCTTCCAAAGACCTAAGAAGGGCGCGTCTTGTCCGAAAACGAAAGTCGGAAGAACGACTAGACAACAAAAGAGGAACGACAAAGAACGTTTCATTTTCAAACTCCTGTTATTTTTCCCAAGGACGCGTCGATTAAAGTTCGTCAAATTCCGCCGGAAGCCAAACGGGCAAATTCTTAACGGAATCGCGCGCCTCTTGCGAGGTCGGAACGCCCCATTTTTCGAAGAACGGACCAAGATTCTTATTGCAGTTGCGCGAAAGTCTGACAAGCCATTGATCGCGCTTCTCTTGATCGTTGCGCGGGAGCGTCTCTCGCGGCGCCTTTTTGTATTCGGAAACGGCGCGTAAGAACGGTTCCCAGCCGAACTCGTCGCGAAGTTGAACCGTCATATTGAGCGCCAAGAAGGGATCGTTCTTCCACTGTTCAAATTTGGCGCCGCCGTCGAGATATTTTTTCAGCGCCTTCAAACGCGATTCTTTCGTCAATTCGCCTCGCGTTTTGTCGGGCGTTAGACCGCAGAGTTTTTCCATAACATAAAGCGAGAAATAATTGACGGTAACTTCGGTCGAACCTTCGAACGTCCAGTACGGCGACTGATGATTGTGTCCAAATTCGTGGAAAAATCCCCAATCGCCCTTCGTCAAAAGACGTTGATTGTCGACAAGAACGTTTTGAACGTCCATATGCGTCATTACGGGATACCCGCTGTGCATATAACCGGCGGAAATTTCGCGGTCGCAACAAATTCTTTCGGGTCGAACGCGAACGTAAGGACCGGCGGCAAATTCCGCTTCCAAGTCGAGAATTTCGTCCCACGTCTCCATAAGCGCCTGCGGATCGTCAAGGTTTCGCACGACTTCGGACGGAACGGACAAAACGACGTTTCGACCTTGCAGTTCCGCCCAAGGCGCAGGAGCTTGACGCGTCGTTTTCCAGTCTTCCAAACTTGTTTCGTCCTTGACGAAATATGGCGCGGCAATTCCGCCGGATATTTCGAAATCGACGACGCCCAAGCCCGCCGAGGCGATTCCGTTAGGAACGACGATATAAATAGCGCCTCCAAAAGGATTGGCAATTTGCGTTTCCGGCGCCGACAATTTCTTTTCAAGCGTTATTTCAGGATAGCGCGTCCATTTGTCGCGATTCCACAATCGATCGGAGTGCGCGCCGATACGAACGGCGAACGGTCGCGGGAACTTCGCGAAAATCTCCGGCTTGACGCGGACGGTTATCGTTTCGCCGGGCGCGGCGTAAAGCCCCGTCGAATTCCAATTAGGCGTCGCGGTTTTTACGCGAACTACGACGTCGTTCAAACGAGGGGCGTCTTTGGGCGCGGCGCCCGGAAAATCGTCGGCGGCTGGAAGCGCGGGAATATTGGCGACTTCTCCGTCTTCTTGACTGCGCAAATAACGTTCCGTTTGAATAAGGATCGTCAGACGATCAAACAAATCGACGGCGCGAACGGGATTTTTAGGCGTCGGAACGATCTCGCGATTCGAATCGGCAAAATTGTCGAAAACGCTTTTGTTCTCTTCGGACAAGAAACGATAAATCAAATTGGCGGTCGTTGAAATCTGTTTGAGTTCGCTTGGATTCGAAGACTGCAACGTCTGTTTGATCGCTTCTTTTCCCTGTTTGAGGAGATTCAACACGGCGACGCCGTCGACGTATTGCGAAGGAACGTTCGTCGCCAATTTACAGTCGTATCCGCAGCGATCAGTCGGATCGCTAATACCGTCGGTCCAAGCGAGCGGAACGCCGTATTTGGCGAAATTTTTATTGCCGGGATGATCTACGACAAGGCTTTTACTCGGGTTCAGTTGACTCCAGCCCCAGCCTAGCCCGCTTGTAATAAAACCGGAGCCCGCGCGAACCGCCTCAAAAAGGCGCGCGTAGTTGGCGTCGTCGATAATCCAGCTTCCGCCGACGTAAACGTCGAAGCCCGATTCAAAGAAGCCGACCGATCGCGCGTCAAAACCGAGACTCTTCAAACATTGCGCCGCGTCGGCGTCGCGCCAAATCGCGATGCGAATACTCGAAGCGTCGACGTTCTCTTTTCCAGACGCCCAAAAGATCGCGTTTTTGAAAAAAGCGGTCGAAGAAGGCGTCTTTTGAATCGACGCGGCGCGGCAGTAATCGGTATGTCCAAAAGCGAGAACGCGCCCTTGTTTCACCCAAGCCGCAGAAACGACGGGCGCAAAAGAGCCGTCGTCGACTTGACCGAACAACACGGGAAACGCGCCCTCGCCAAGAGTCGCGATCGGACCCGGCGCGCCGCAGGGTGGAATAAAATCGACGCCTTGCGTCAGCGTCGCGGCGACTTTGGCGTCGTCGCGCGTCGTCTCTTGCGCTTGCGTCGACGCGACCGTCGCCAACGACGCCAACGCGCAAATTAAATACGACAAGTTCGTTTTAAATATTGCGTTCATTTTTCACCGTTTCTTGAAAGTCGACCATATGCGGCGACTTGACGTCAAACGTCGCCGTCCGCTATAGTTTAATCGCTTCCCCCTATGCTTGACAAGCCCCGGACAAAAAAAACCGAGTCGCCAGCGGAGACGACTCGGTCTATCAAGCAAGATCGGTTGGTTCTTGCGATTGAAGTTCGATAAAATTAACGGAGGAAATTCTGAAGGAAACTGCCGTTGTCCGCGACGTCGAAGAGCGGTTTTTGCGAGTCGACGCCGTTTCGCGCGTTTCCGCCAAGATACCACGCCAAGCCGAGCGATATGTTCCAAGTTTCCTCTTCTTTGTCGGTCAAGCCGCGATCTTTCGGAATCACGTAGGTCGTTCCGCCTTTGATCGTGAAGGAATCTGAAATCGGAGCCTCGGCGGTTACGCCAAGCAGACCTTCGCCGTTTTCCGTGCAACCGCCGAAAGCGCTAAATTCGCCGCCTTGAACGCCGCGAAAACGGTAGAACATCGCGTAATAGGAAGTCGCCTGCGCTTCGGCTTCGATCGTAAGTTCGTCGTCCATTTTAAGGAAGTCGATCCATTCTTTGTTCATTGCAAAGGCGCCTCGGAACCCGAGTTCGCCCAAGCAGGAGAAATTGTAGGAAAGTTCGCTTCGGAGCTGGTACAAATTGTACTTGCGATAGTAACTTTCGTTGAGCGCGTCAAACACGACGCCGCCGGACCAACCTTCGCTACAGGAAGGAGCGCGGAAATATGCGCCCGCCGTCCAGAATAATTGGTTGCGAGAACTATCCGTCTCGAAACCGTTGGCGGTCGTCCCGTAATAATCGGTGAAAGTTCCTCTTACGCCGCCTTGGAGGTTCAAACCAAACAGCGTTGGCGCGCCGGTTCCAAAGTTGAGCGCCATACCGGCTCCCGTGTTGCCGCCGTCTTCGAAATCAAGCGGACTACGCATATTCAACGCGTTTACTTCAAACTGCGTGTTCTGAATGATTCCGCCGAGCAGACCGCAACCGCCGTCGTTGGCGCAGGCGCAACCGAACAAATTTTGACCGTAGGCAACCGCAGGGGGGGCGTTTCGGTAGCCGTTGACGGAGTAATTGCCTCCGCCGCCGTAAAATTGGTTCGGATTGTACTCCATTTGACCAATGCGCGAATACGGATTGTTCGAATAACCGTCGGAAACGCCCCCGTAGTAATTGCTACCCGAGTTGTACCCGGAATTGTTGGGAACGTTCGCGTTGCGATTAGGCGCGGCGCTTTGAGGATATTTCGGAGCGCTTTGAGAGCTAGCGCCTCTATTGGGCGCGTCGATCGCTTCCAAACGAGTCGGCGCGCCGATCGTCGCGCGCGGCGTTTCGACGGGCGCGACTTCTGGAATCGACGGTTCTGGAGTCGGCGTCGGGATGGATTCCGCTTTGCCGGGCGCGTCGACGCCCATCGAATCATACGAATCGATCGTCGTCGGATCGACGAGAGGCTCTTCCGTCAAGCCGCTTTCGGCGTAATTGGAAGGGTCTTCAAGGGGTTCGCCGATTAAGTCGCCTTGCGTCGCATCGTCCGTGAAACTATCGGCGTCCAAAGCGCCGACCGACGCGCCGGAATTTGTCGTCAACGCTTGAGTTTGACGTATAGGATTCGTCGTTCTCGCGACGTTCCTTTTCACGGGCGCGTTTAAATCGACGATTTCACGACCGTTGGCGCCCGTCCAAGGGGAAGCGGTCGCGCTGGAGTCGCGAACGTAATACTGAGTTTGCTGGGCAAAACCGACTTCCGTCAGTCCCAAGCCGCCCAAAAGGCACAGGGTCGTCAAGCCGGTTCGAAGACCGACGTTCTTCTTCAGTAGGGAAGACAATTTTTCAAGTCCTTTTTGACGCTTTTGAACGTCGACGCAACCAGCAGTTTTATTCGAATCGCTCATCGTATTCCTCGTGCAAACCAACCGAATGAGAGCCGACTATCTGCGGCTCGATTTGTGAAAGCGTCTTGAGCGTTCGGAATCTTAGGCGCCGTTTCCTGTAGCAACGACACAAGACGAAATTTTTAAAGAAAAACCGTCCGAAACGGAAACGCTCAAAAAAACGTTTCGACCTACGCTCGGATTGGTTTTCCTTTCCGCTACTACTATTGTCGACCGTAGAAAAAAGGAATTTAGAAAAAACCAGAAAATTTTCTGTTTTTGGAAAAAACGTTTTATTTTTACTATATTAACACTGCGCTTTTCTTTTATTTGGCGTCGAACGATCAACGCTAATCGAAATACGTAAAAAAAACCGCCGACGCTCATTAAGAACGTCGGCGGCTTCGCCGTATCATATCGCAAAACTAGTCATATCGCAAAACTAAACGCGAAAATCTTACTTCGAAATAACTCCGCGGACTTCTTCCAAATGTCCGGCGCTTCCGAGCATTTGATTCTTATGAATAATATACTCGGCGTAGGCGGGCATAAATACCTTGCCCGGATCGCGCAAGTCGAATTTTTCCGGATAATCGCGGAAGAATTCGCGGTGAACGGCGCACCAGACGAGACGACCGTCGGTGTCGATGTTGATCTTCGTAACGCCGAGTTTGGCGGCGGGGAAGTATTGCTTTTCGTCGACGCCGCTGGCGTTTTTCATCGCGCCGCCCGCGTTGTTGATACGATCGACCCATTCCTTCGGAACGGAGGAACTGCCGTGCATAACGAGCGGGAAGTTCGGTTTCACTTGGTTGACCGCCGCTTGGATTTTTTCCAAGACGTCGAAGTGCAAGCCTTGCGTGCCGGAGAATTTGAACGCGCCGTGCGAGGTGCCGATCGCGACCGCGAGGGAATCGACGCCGGTCTTCTCGATGAATTCGGCCGCTTGTTCGGGATCCGTCAGCTTGACGCTTCCAACGACGTCTTCTTCAACGCCGCCGAGTTGCCCGAGTTCCGCTTCGACGACGACGCCCTTGGCGTGCGCGGCGTCGACGACGCGCTTCGTGATTTCGACGTTCTTGGCGAATTCTTCGTGGGAAGCGTCGACCATAACGGAGCTGTAGAAGCCGCTTTCGATGCAGTCGTAGCAGACTTCTTCGTTGCCGTGGTCAAGGTGAACGGCGAAGATCGCTTCCGGGAAGACCTTGTCGGCGGTACGGATCATACCTTCAAGGAAGTTCTTATCGGTGTAGTTGCGAGCGCCCTTGGAAATTTGAATAATGAACGGCGCGCTAGTCGCTTTGTCTTCCGGGTCTTCGTTTTTGGCGATTTTGCCAAGGTTGCCGCGGAACAGACCGACGATTTGTTCGAGATTGTTAATGTTGTACGCGCCGATCGCGTATTTGCCGTAAGCGGCCTTGAACAATTCTTTCGTTGTAACGATCATTGAGAATTCTCCTCAAATATTAAGTTAAAACGCTTCTTCGAACGAAACGCGCCTCAAACGAACCTCAGTTCGACGCGCGCCATACGGGCAAGATTCGAATCGATCTTGGCGCCGCGCTCCACCGCGCTTTTGATTCATTTTACCAGAAAACGTTTTTTTGAGAATAGGGGCGCGTTTTTTTGGTCGAGCGTCGTTGGCAAAGGAGCTTCGTTTTGCGTAAGCGTTCACGAAAAAACGCCGCGAAAGAACCGCCGCGTTTTGCGCGTCGATACGTACGCGGCTTTTTTTACAGCGCGCGTTGTTTTGTCAAAAGTTTAGACGTCAGCAACGCGCTATTTTCCGTGAACGCATACCGTTTTGCTAAAACTGTTTCGTCTGTTTGTTTGTAAATTTTGATTTCTATTTGCTACTTTGTTTTGTCGACGTCGCGCCCTTTGACCGCTAAATCAGATAAAACGATAAAAAACGGCGTCGTTAATACTTTTCTTTTCGAACTCTTGCCCTAGTCAATTTCATACGATTCGTTAAAATTGACGCATTATGAATAACGAAATTACCCCGATGATGAAACAGTATTACGACGCTAAAGAAGCGGCGAAGGGCGCCCTATTGCTTTTTCGAATGGGCGACTTTTACGAGATGTTTTTCGACGACGCTTACAAAGCGGGCGAAACGCTCGGATTGACCGTAACGACGCGCGATCGTAATAAATCGTCTTCCGAAGCGACGCCAATGGCGGGCTTCCCTTGGCAACATCTCGATTCGTACCTTGCGCGCCTTGTCGCCGCCGGGCACCGCGTCGCCGTATGCGATCAGATGGAAGACCCGAAAAAATGCAAGACGATCGTCAAACGCGAAGTCACGCGGATCGTAACGCCCGGCACGATGATGGACGAGTCGATGCTCGATCCGCGACGGAGCAATTTTCTGGCGGCGATTTACGTTTCCGACGAGCGCAAGAGTCAAAAGGCGCTTGTCGCGCGCAAACAGGCGGGGAAAAAACGCGATTTGGCGTTAAAAGAGGAAAGTTCCGCGTCGAGCGCTTCCAACGCGGCGACGCAAGAGGAAGGCGCGCGGAGTTTGCCGTCCGACAGGCTTGTCGGGTTGGCTTGGGTCGAACTTTCGACGGGACAGTTTTGCGCTTCGACGATTTCCTTCGGCGAGCTTTTCGATCAACTAGCGCGAATCAATCCGTCGGAATGCTTGATTCAAGAAGAAACGCGTTCGCTCTTTCCCGCGTGGGCGTCGGAACGCGTCGCTTTGACGATCCGACCCGGCTGGATTTTCGCGAAACAGACGGCGCTTGAGACGCTTGCGAAACATTTTCAGTTGAAGACGTTCGAGGGGTTTGGATTCAACGAAGAGACGGACGACGTTTTTGCGTTGCAGGCCGCCGGTTGCGCGCTCGATTATCTACTCGAGACGCAGAAAAGATCGCTTGAATATATCGACGCGCTGACGCCCTTTCGAGGAGGGAAGCATCTTGAAATAGACGAAGCGTCGCGTCGCAGTCTTGAAATTACGCAGGCGTGTCGCGACGGTCGACGGGACGGCTCGCTTTTGGCGACGATAGATCGTTGCGCGACGTCGATGGGAAGCCGACTTCTTGCCGAATGGGTCGCGTTTCCTTTGACCGACGTCGATTTGATTTCGTCGCGTCAGGACGCCGTGCAGGAACTGTTCGAACGTGCGTCGGAAACGGCGTCGATTCGCGAGACGTTTCGCAACGTTTTCGATTTGGAACGGATTATTTCGCGCGTCGTTCAAGAGCGCGCGACGCCTCGCGAATTAATTAGCGTCGCGAAGACGTTGCAGACGTTGCCTAAATTCAAGGAATTTCTCGACGGTTCGTCAAGCAAGCTGTTAAACGTTCTCGGCGGTCGAATCGCGCTTCAAACGGAACTTTGCGACGAGTTGACGCGCGCGTTCGGCGACGACGCGCCGTTAAATTACCGAGACGGCGGATTTGTGCGCGACGGATATTCGGAAAAGCTCGACGAGTACCGACGCCTCAAGAAGGGCGGCAAAGAATGGCTCGCCGCTTATCAGGCTTCTGAAATTCAACGGACGGGCATTCAGAATCTTAAAGTCGGCTATACGAACATTTTCGGGTATTATATCGAGACGTCCCGATCTCAAGCGGTCGCCGAGAAGATACCCGACGACTACGTGCGCAAGCAGACGCTTAAGAATTCCGAGCGGTATATCACGCCCGAGCTGAAGGAACACGAAGAAAAGGCGTTGGGCGCGGAGGAGTTGGCGCTCGAGCTTGAAATGGATATTTTCGCCAAGTTGCAACATAAAGTCGCGTTGGCGCGCGCCGACGTCCAGCGCGCGGCGAGCGTTTTGGCGCATCTCGACGTTTTGGCGGGTCTTTCGGTTCTGGCGTCGAGTCGGAATTATTGCCGTCCCAAAATGGTCGTCGAGCCCGTCTTGTCGATTCGGGACGGTCGGCATCCTTCGCTTGACGTCAACTGCGCCAACGGGGAATTTGTTCCAAACGACGCCTTTTGCGATCCGAAAGAAGGTTATATTCATTTGATTACCGGTCCGAATATGGCGGGTAAAAGCACGTTTATTCGACAAACGGCGTTGCTCGTTCTTTTGGCGCAAATCGGTTCGTTCATACCCGCGACGGAGGCGACGATCGGAGTCGTCGACCGTATTTTTGCGCGCGTCGGCGCTTCGGACGAATTAACGCGCGGACAAAGCACGTTTATGGTCGAAATGATCGAGACGGCGCGCATTTTGAACAACGCGACGCCTCGAAGTCTTGTGATTCTCGACGAAATAGGGCGCGGAACAAGCACTTACGACGGCGTGGCGCTCGCGTGGGCGATAGTCGAGCATATCTCGAAAAAAATCAAGTGCCGCACGTTTTTTGCGACGCATTATCACGAGTTGACCGATTTGGAGTTTGTTTGCGAGGGCGTGGACAATTTGAACGTCGCCGTTCGCGAATGGCGCGACGAAATAGCGTTCCTACACAAGATCGCGAAGGGCGCCGCCGATAAAAGCTACGGAATCCACGTCGCGAAACTTGCGGGCGTGCCGCGCGAGGTCGTCCAGCGCGCTCAGGAAATTTTGACGGGTTTGGAGGAATCGCAAGTTACCGCTTCGACCGACGTTTTACGCAAGGCGTTGCGCGACTTGTCCGACAAATCGAAGGAAAAAACGGACGCGCCCGTTCAGTTCTCGCTGTTTGGTCCGGAAGACCACCCCGTCGTGGAAGAATTGCGCGGACTTGACGTCGACTCGTTGACGCCGATGGAAGCGCTTCTGACGATCGAACGCTGGAAGAAATATTTGACCAATTCCGAGCCGCCCAAACGTCGAAAATAGTTTGACGACGCGCGTTTATCTCCTTGAAAGGAACGAAGATGAAAACTCCCTTGGAACGTTTTTTAAAGTACGTCGCGATCGAAACGACTTCAAGCGAAGATTCACCGACGACGCCAAGCACGGCGAGTCAGTTCGATTTGGCGCGCGTTTTAGTCGACGAATTGCGCGAACTTGGACTTGAGGACGCGCAAGTCGACGAACATTGTTACGTAACCGCTAGTTTGCCGTCTAACGTCGTCGACAAGTCGGTTCCGACCGTCGGGCTGATCGCGCATCTCGACGTCTCTTGCTCCGCGTCCGACGTCGACGTCAAGCCTAAGATTATCGAATATCGAGGGGGAGACGTAACGCTTGAAAACGGCGTCGTCATCGCCGAAACGGAAGAAATGAAAGGGCTCGTCGGGCATAGACTTGTCGTAACCGACGGCTCGACGCTTTTAGGCGCCGACGACAAGGCGGGAATTGCGGCGATTATGGCGGCGCTAGAACGACTCCTAGTGATCGACAGACCGCGCGCGAACGTCCGCGTCTGTTTCACGCCCGACGAAGAAATTGGGAACGGAACCGCGTTTTTCAACGTCGAGAAATTCGGCGCCGATTGCGCGTATACGGTCGACGGCGGCGCGGGCGGCGAAATCAACGGGGAGACGTTCACGGCGGATAAAGCCGTTTTTGTCGTTAATGGAGTCGACGTTCACCCCGGCGAAGCGAAGTCGACGATGATTAACGCCGGACGCGTTTTGGCGCGGATCGTCGCTTCTTTGCCTTTGGAGCGAACGCCGGAAAGCACTGAAGGACGCGAGCCTTTTATTCATTTGTACAAGTTCGAGGGAGGCGTTTCGACCGCGAGCGCCGAATTTCTCTTGCGCGCTTTCGACGAGGAATCGCGCGCGGAGAACAGGCGAATATTAAACGACGCGATCGATTCCGTTATGGAAACGGTCGGCGGCGCCGGGTCTTGTGATTTTACCATTAGCCAACAATACCTCAATATGGGGTATTTTTTGAAGGACGCGCCCGAGGTTTTGTCGATTCTGGAAGAAGCGACGCGCAACGTAGGACTCGCGCCAAGATGGGTTCCTATTCGCGGAGGCACCGACGGCTCGCGCTTGACGGAGATGGGGCTTCCTACCCCGAATATTTTCACAGGGGGACGCAATTTCCATTCCGTAATGGAATTTCTCGACGTCGAAGAACACGAAAAGGCGGTCGAGACGCTTGTCGAACTCGTTTGTTTGTGGGCGGATAAAGAGCCTCCTAAGATGCGAGTCGTCGAGTAACTCGGTCGACGCAGGATAAACGGACTCATTTTTGGACGACTCGTCGCGAGTCGAGAAGGGGGAAGACAATGGCTTTTTATTATCGCGTTTTTACGACGCTTGACAAAAGTATTTGGGCGAATGAGATCGACGCCTTTTTGAACGAATCAAAATTAGGATTTGACGCGCTTGGCGTCGTCGACGAGGAAGACGAAAATAATCTTGAAGCGGTTCCGATACAAATCGTTTTGACGGACGACCAAGGACGCGAAGTCGCCGTCTTGGAATATGATCGTCGCGAAGATTCCGATCTTTTGAAGGAAGAGATAGAGGAATTTAACTCGTTGATCGACGAAATGGCGCCCGAATGCAACCGCGCATGGGTTCGCGATAAATTGGCGAGCGTCGTCGGCTGTTACGCGTTCCAAATTTTGGCGCCGGGCTTCGAAGCGGAGAACTGGGATAGAATCGCGACTCTTGCCTCGTGGATTCGCGAAGAAACCGACGGGATTGAACAGTCCGACGGAGGGCAAATCACCAACGAACAAGGCGCCGTCGTCTTGGCGACGCCCGACGACGAGGACGACGAAGATTACGAAGACGACGAAGAGTTTGAAGAAATTGACGAACTCGACGAAGCGGAAGGCGAAGAAGGCGCCGAAGGCGTCGAAGACGAAGAAGAATTTGACGACGAGGACGACGAAGACGACGTTTTTACGGCGGCTTTGAGAGTCGGCGACGAGTGGGTCGAGTATGAAATTACGTCCGACGAAGATTTGGAGAAATTTTTACGCGGCGATACTTGAAATTTCATTTGACGTTTGTTATATTCGATAACGCGTCCTAAGCCTAAAAAATTGGCGTCGACGCGTTTTTTGTAGAAATGTTATTGACGTCAATAAAGGTTTTGATATCGATAAAGGTTTTATTATGGTTTTGCAGACGTCCAAACAACTCTTTGAAGGTTTACTAGACGATACGAAACGCGTTTATCGCGAACAATTCGGCGAGGAACCGAAAGTAATCGTCGCGGCGCCCGGTCGCGTCAATTTGATTGGCGAACATACCGATTATAACGGCGGATTTGTTTTCCCGCTGGCGATCGAACGTTATACGATAATCGCCGCCAGTCCGAACGACGACGATTACGCTACTGTCTATACGCATAATTTTCACGAGAGGGCGAAGTTGTCCCTCGCGATCGACGTCGAGCCGGGCTTGTTCTTCCAATGGGACGACGAGAAGAAAATTTGGAAGGCGTCTTGGAAATCTTACGTTCAAGGCGCTATCGCCTATTCGGGTCGTCATAGCGCCGAATTGAAAAAGGGCTTTAACGCCGTCATTAATTCGAACGTGCCCCTCGGCGGCGGACTGTCGAGCAGCGCGTCCCTTGAAGTCGCCGTCGCGACGCTGATGGAAGAATTGAGCGGACATAAGTTTGGCAAAACGGAAAAGCCGCTTTTGTGCCAGCAGACCGAATGGAATTTCGCGCTGATGAAGTGCGGCGTTATGGATCAATTCATTTCCGCGCTTGCCGACGAAGGTTGCGCAATGTTGCTCGATTGCCGAAGCGAGGAGCCGGAAATGGTTCCTATGTCCGACGAATCTGTCGCCGTGTTGATTACGAATTCGAACGTCAAACACGAATTGACCGGCAGCGAGTACCCCGAGCGCCGACGATATTGCGAGATCGTCGCCAAGAAATTCTTTGGCGTCGAGTATTTGCGCGACGTCTCCTTGAAAGAACTTCTCGATAAGGAAGACGAGATCAAAAAGATTAAGCCGGAGACGCCCGAAGACGAAAAGAAAGGCGCGAAATTTGGGGAAGCGCTCTTCAAATACGCGCGCCACGCGATTAGCGAAGACGTCCGAACGTTGAAAGCCAAAGACGCGCTCGTCAAAAGCGATTGGGCGACGGTCGGCGAGCAAATGTACGCAAGTCACGCGTCCTTGCGCGACGATTACGAAGTTTCCTGTCCGGAAATCGACGCTTTGGTCGAGATCGCGCGAGAAATTGGAACCGAAGGCGGCGTGTTCGGCTCGCGCATTACCGGCGGCGGTTTCGGAGGTTGCGCCGTCTCCCTTGTCAAAGCGGATAAAGTCGGAGAAATTACGAAAAAAATCCAAGAGGAATACAAGAAGCGAGTCGGCAAAGAGGCGACGATCTTTTCGACGCGTCCGGCTCAAGGCGCGCGCGTTCTGTTCAGCGCGAAATGAGCTACTCCGCTTCATAACCGACGGTTTATGCGCGTCGACTATAAAAAATGAAAAATTTATTCGGCGCGACGTCAAGCGAAGCTCCGTCCGCCCGTTTAAAGACGGGCGGTTTGTCGCGCGCCGCTTTCGCGGCGGTTCTTATGCGACGTTTGTTCGGAAATTAGCGCGTCGGTTTGGCGTATTTTTTACCCGTCGAACGCTTACGGAAAATCTTTACAAAAAAATTGTCGGCGCCGCGTGTTGAAACGTTGCGCGAATGAAAAATTGGGAAAATATGGAACAAGTTCTGAAAAGTTCGATATAATCGTTTTAAACGTCTGAACTGACAATTCTTTTTTAAGTAAAATCTACTGAAAAATTGAAAAGAGTCGTTAGGTCTGCTTGACGAAAGGCGCCTTTTCTGTAAAATAAAACAAGTTTTTTGGCGAAGCAATCCGGGTCTTGCTAGGCGGCGAGGCGCGGTTTCCCGAATATTTTATGTCATTCGGCTTGGCGTTTGCGTTTTATTGTCGCGAACGTCGCAAGTCGACAAGCGCGCTAACAGGAGAATAACGTGTCCATTTCCGAAAGAAAAAAGGAGATTAATTGTCGTCGTAAGCGTCACGCGCAACTTGCCAAAATGAAGGCGAAGTTGCCGACTTTGGACGCCGCTGGTAAAGCCCTCTACGCGGAAAAACTCCGCCGTATGACGCCGGGCGCCGAACAACTGATCCGCGATTGGGGGCTTGAAGCCAACTGAGTTTGGATTTCTTTGCTTTGCGCGGCGATTAGATTCTTTCGCTTTGCGCGACAATTAACGGGCGCGTTTTGCCTTTTGTTGAAATTGAGCCGATTCGACTTGCGTCGAGTCGGTTTTTTTTTTGGATTTTGTCCCAAACGACTTTTGTTTGTTTTTCTTGTCGTCTTTCACAAAGTAATCCCAAATATAGTAACCGTTCACGCTATATTTTGAACAAGGTCTCCGTTTCAACCGCGCCGTAAGGCGGGCGTGGAAGCCGCCGATTACATATCGGCGCACGCCTTCATAACCACAAAACTTCAATTTTAAACGAACGGCGTAATAACTGATCGCCGCGCTTTACCGCGCCGTTGAAACGTTTTTTATTTTTCCTCGCCGTGTGATCAACGTTTTGCGAACCGACGCCATCCGCCGGTATATAACCGGCGGCTTCCACGCCCGCGTCTT
>JAZRWW010000146.1:0-25541 GCA_045599865.1 Thermoguttaceae bacterium | reverse complement strand
ACCGAGTTTATCGGAAGAATTAGCGTTTGAAGGTTTTGCGAAAAAAATACGAACTTTCAGACGACGCGTCGACTGTAAAAAACAAAAAATCGTTTGCGCAACGTCAAGCGAAACGCCGATCCGCCCGTCGTTGACGCGCGGCTTGTCGCGCGCCGCTTGCGCGACGGTTCCTACGCGTCGGTTTTCCGTGAACGCTTACTGTCGATCACATACGTTCGACCGTGCGAATGCCGAGCAATTCCAAGCCCTTGGCGATCGTTCGCGCGGTCAAGTCGCACAAGAACAAACGATTCGCTTTAAGGTTCTCGTCCTCCGCCTTCAACACGGAACATTTTTCAAAGAAGGACGAATATTTGCCGGCAAGTTCGTAAAGATACGCCGTCAGCCAGTTCGGGCGATAATCGCGCGCGACGGTCTCCAACGCGGCTTGAAACTTCGTCAACTCGAAAGCAAGCGCGCGTTCTTCGGGCGTTCCCAGCGCCAACTTGCGCGTTCCGCTCGCAAATTCGGCGCGCAACGCCTCGACGTCGACCGCGCCTTTCGCAAAAATCGAACGAACGCGCGCGTAGGCGTATTGCATATACGTCGCCGTGTTTCCGTTCATCGCGAGCATCTTGTCGTAACTGAAAACGTAGTCGCTCTCGCGGTTTTGCGACAAGTCCGCGTAAACAAGCGCGCCGATTCCGACGCGTCGAGCCGTCTCGTCCTTCTCCTCTTGCGGGAAACGGTCTTCCGGCGCGCGCGCCGCGTCGTTCGCTTCCACGATCGCCGCCGCGCGTTTTTCCGCTTCGTCGAGTAAGGACTTCAGCCCGACGGCGTCGCCCGCGCGAGTCTTGAACGGCTTGCCGTCGTCGCCAAGCACCGTCCCGAATTTGACGTGCGCCAATTCGACGCCGCCCATTCCGATAAATTTCGCCGCTTCGAAAAGCTGTTCGAAGTGATGCGACTGGCGAAAATCGACGACGTACAGAATCGCGTCGGGCTTAAACGTATCGCGTCGATATTCCAACGTCGCAAGGTCGGTCGTCGCGTACAAATAGGCGCCGTCGCGCTTCTGAATAAGCATCGGAACCTCTTGACCTTCCATAAAGACGCCGATCGCGCCCTCCGTTTCGCGCGCGATCCCTTGCGCCTTCAATCGTTCGACCAACTCGCCTAAGCGATCGTTGTAGAAACTCTCGCCAAGCGCGACGTCGAATTGAACGTCAAGACGCTGATAAATTTTGTCGACTTCCGCGAGGCATTGAGGCATAAACTGACGCCAAAGCGCGCGGTTGGACTCGTCGCCGTGATGAAGTTTCGACGTCTCCATTAACACGTCTTCGCCGATCGTCTCGCGCCCTTCGGCAAGTTGCGACAAAACGGCGTCCGATTCGACCGCGCCGATCTTGCTTTGCGCGCTTTCCAATTTCTCCTTGGCGCCCTCGACGATCTTGCCAAGACGTTCGTACTCTTTATTTGCTTTTTTCAGCGCGTCTTTACTTTCCTTCGTCTTCGCGACCTCGTTCGCCTCGCGAGCTTGATCGCAAAGGGCGCGCTGCTTGTCGTACGCTTCGCGCGCCGACGTCAACGCCGTTTCAAGTTCGCCGAGTTGCTTCTTTGCCGCGCGATAGTCGACAAGCTGGCGCGTCAAACGATAGAGACGCGCCAATTCGTCGACGGGCGACGCCTTGTAGGCTTCTTCGTCGAGAAAATTACGGTATCCGTAAATAATCATACCGAACTGCGTGCCCCAGTCGCCAAGGTGGTTGTCGGCGACGACGTCGTTTCCTAAGAAACGCAGGATACGAGACAGGGAATTACCGATCATCGTCGAACGAATATGCCCGACGTGCAACGGCTTAGCGACGTTCGGCGCGGAATAATCCAAAACGATTTTGCGCGGTTTTTCGACGGCTTCGACGCCCAAGCGCTCGTCGGTCGCTTCCGACTGAACAAGCGACGCCAAATAATCGGTCTTGACTTTCAAATTGATAAAGCCGGGACCGGCAATTTCGGGCGTTTCGAGAAAATCGGCGTAATCAAGATTCGCGACGACCGACGCGGCGACGTCGCGAGGCGCCTTGCCAAGTTTCTTGCCCAGCGGCATCGCAAAATTCGCCTGGAAATCGCCAAATTTCGCGTCCTGACTCGGACGAATCAAATCCAAATAAGGCGCGGGCTCGACGCCGATCGATTCCAGCGCTTTAGCAAATCGCGACGCGATCGTTTTTAATAGATTCATTCCTCGCCCCCTTCCTTCGCTTGCTCTTCGGCTGCGTCTCCGTCCTCTTCAAAATCGTCTCGTCCGTTGATTTCGTCCAAAATCGGCGCGGCGGGCTCTTTCTTTTCCGGCGTCGGAACGGCTTCCGTTTTCGGGTCGACCGCGACTTCCTTGCCTTTGCCCCAGAGGTCTTCCAACGCGTAAAATTCGCGCGTTTCGGGCTCAAAAAGGTGAACTACGACGTCCCCGTAATCAAGAACGACCCAACGGCTTTCCTGATAGCCCGCGACGCTGCGGCGCTTGTCGCCAAGTTTCTTTTCAAACGCTTCGTCGATTTCGTCGCTCACGGAGTGCAACTGACGACGGCTCGTCCCGGAACCGATCACGAAAAAGTCGAACGCTTGTGTTATTTCGCGCAAATCGAGAATGCGCACGTCTTCCCCCTTGTTGTCGAGTATCACGCGAGCGGCCAAACGCGCGCGTTCCAAAGACGAAGGGAGCGCTTTGTTGTTTTGAGTAGTGTTCACGACTCGTTTCCTTTATAAAAAACGACAACGTTGACGTTAATTGATCGTCGATCGTCGATATTTCCCGAAGCTCGCCCGGAACGACGCGCGAAGATCCCACGCGTCGACCCTAAGGAGGAGAGTTTCGGCGTTCCGGGAGACGCCGCTTCGACTGTCCGTTCCGATAATTATATATCGAAAATCGCCGTTTTTCAAGGGCGCGACTAAGATTCGATGAAAAATGAAGAAATTCGAAACAAGAAACAAAGGCGACAAGAAACAAGGGCGACAAGAAAAAACGCGCCAAGAAACAAAAAAAGCCGCCAAAAAGCGGCTTAGGAGAACAAAAAAACGACGTCGACGGGAATCGAACCCGCAACCACCGGATCGACAGTCCGGGACTCTAACCAATTGAGCTACGACGCCAAATATTTGGCAAAAACCAAACTAAACAACGACGTTGACGGGACTCGAACCCGCAACCACCGGATCGACAGTCCGGGACTCTAACCAATTGAGCTACAACGCCAAAACAACTCCCGCAAAAGGAAACGACGTCGACGGGAATCGAACCCGCAACCACCGGATCGACAGTCCGGGACTCTAACCAATTGAGCTACGACGCCAAGCAACCGTGCAAACTTCGCGTTCACAAGTTACGGTCAAGATTCTATCGTAACTTTTCAACCTTTCAAGGGGTTGTTTTGTTTTTTCTCAAAAATTTCGTCTTTTGTCAAACAAGGCAAACAAACCAAAATTTAACGGAAGTAAAAAACGCCTCGACAGAGCGCGTCAAAAACGATAAAATAACGACCGCAGGAGAATTAGTTCGTTAAAATCGTCGACAACGAAGGGCTTTATGTCGGAATCGGAACTAGAAAAAACCGAACAGGCGACGCCAAAGAAGCGTCAAGAAGCGCGAAAAAAAGGACAAGTCGCCAAGAGTCAAGATTTGATCGCAGTCGCCGGGTTATTCGCCGCCGTCGCGGTTCTCGTCGCGACGTCTCGAAGTCAAGCCGAATACGCGTTTGAGTATTTTCAAAACGCCCTTTCCGCGCCCTACGAGTTGCAAACGACGGCGCAAGAAGTCGCGTCCAGTCTTTCAAAAATCGTTTTTTTGATTCTAGGCAAATTGTCGGCGTTGTTTGCGGTCGTCGTTCTTTCGTCCGTCGCCGTCAACGTTCTTCAATCGGGCTTCCTTTTCCTTCCGCAGAAAATCGCGCCCGACTTTAAACGCGTCGATCCGTTCCAAAACGCGTCGAAACTTTTTTCTCTTTCCAATCTCTGGCAAACGCTCTTTGGATTCATAAAAATATCCGCCTTTGTCGTCTTAGTCGCGCTAGCGATACGTCGCGACGCCGAAACTTTGATTAATCTCGTCAACGGAACAACGTTGCAAATCGTCCTGTTCCTCTATCGTTTTCTCGCGAGACTAGCGTTTCAATTTTGCGCCGTTTTCCTAATCTTCGCCGTCGTCGACTATATCCTCAAACGAATCAAACACGAACGCGAGTTAAGAATGACGGTTCAAGAATTACGCGAGGAAATGAAAGAAGAGTCCGGCGATCCGCAAGCAAGGGGACGACGAAGAGACGCAAGACGAATCTTATTAGACCCGATAGGCGGCGTTTCCCGCGCCTTGCCGCCGCCAAGAGTTTCCTCTTTTCAGAAGCCGAAGAAAAAACAAGAAAACAAAAGGAACTGTTCTGATCGCGTTTAGTAAAGAAAATCGAAAGACGCGACTTTTGACTTCTTAAAGAAAACGCGACGTTTTATAGCGCGACTTAAAAAAAGACGTCTACAAAACGACAAATTGCAAGTTCCGTCGCAACGTCTTTGCAGACGTTGCGACGAAACTTTCTTTATTTTCACGGCCCGTTATGATCGCTACGTTCGTTATTCTTTATATTCAAAACGTTAAAAAATTAAAATTATACGTTCAAACACTCTTGAAATTTTAACCAAGGACGCCATATTGTTTACAATCGCGCGGTCTTCGATATGCGCAGAAGCAAGTGAAAAGCGCGACAAAACAGAGACGGCGCCTTTTAACTTTCAGCGTTTTGAGTCGTCGACGGTAAGAAAATTCGCAGGCGTTTAGCGTCGGATACCCGATGGATTAGTGAAAAGGCAGGTAGATGAACCGTCTTGTTAGAATCATAGAAGATAGACATATCTATCTATCTATCTATCTATCTATCTATCTAAAACTAGACAAATTACGCAAAATATTCAGATTATCGGTTTTAGTCGTCTCCGTTTCATTTTGGCGCGCGCGTTTCTTTTCAAGTATTCCTCCGCCCCTTCTAAGGTTTTGTCGTTAGAGTTTTTTGTCTATTTTCCTAGAGAACGCTTTGCGCAAAAAAAATCAAAACGCCTTAGCGTTCAAACGATAAACCCCCAAATAAACGAGCCCGACCAAGGCTATCAACGGCTAGTTGAAACTTACGTTCAAAACGACGGGCTTTTTAGCGCGGCTTGAGGAGTTCGTTCTTTGGAAAGAATCCAAGACGACGCTAGCCGGAGGTAAAAAAGAATAAAGAGAAAACGTTAAGTACGCGGATACGACAAGTTATCCCCTTTTCGAGCGTTTGATTCTACAAAGAGTTGGAATCGGCGTAAAAGTCAGGCTTGATTTTCGATCCTTTGTCGGAATCGATTTGAGTCCGTCAGTTCCCGGTCGTCTAACTATTTGCAGTTTAGGAATCGTCTAGCCTTGGACGATTTGTAAAGATTGTTATTGTAGCGACTTTACGCCGCTCTTGAAGAGTAGGTTCCGTCGGTTGCAACAAACAACGTTGTCGTTTTGTATACGAAACCCTTGAGACAGTGATGAACAAAATACAAGACTATTCAGAAAAAAGACTAGACTCGTCGTCGTCGGTCGCTCGCGGTGGGAACGGCGAAGAGAAACATCCGACGTCGACCTTTGGATCTAACGTCGACGTCGCGAGGATTTTGGTCGTCGCCGCTCATCCCGACGACGAAACTTTGGGCGCGGGCGCGACGATCCGAAAGTTCGCGGACAAAGGCGCGACCGTCGATTTGTGCGTTATGTCGAGCAAAGCCAAGGCAAGATCGCATCGTCCGACCGACGGCGAATTGAGCGACGATTTCGAAAAGGCGACGAAGACGCTTGGGATCGGAACCGTTTTTTCGGGCGACTTTCCCAACATTAAAATGAACGCCGTGCCGCGCCTTGATCTCGTCCAGTTTATTGAAAAAGCGATCCTAGAAACGCGCGCAGAGATCGTCGTTACGCACTGTCCTTCCGATTTGAACGACGACCACGCGCAAACCTCGGCGGCGTGTCAAGCCGCCGTGCGAGTGTTCCAGCGTCGAGACGACGCGCCGGTCTTGCGCGAACTGTGGTTTATGGAAACGCCCTCTTCCACGGAATGGGCGTTAAACTCGGCGGAAAATCGATTTAGCCCCAACTTGTTCATAGAGATTGGGAAAGATCGTCTTGAAACGAAACTCAAAGCGTTGGCGGCGTATCGCGGAGTAATGCATCCCTATCCGCATCCGCGAAGCGTCGAAGCGATCGCAGGACTGGCGGCGTATCGAGGCGCTCAGGCAGGCTGTAGTTACGCTGAAGCCTTCGAATGCGTCTTCAGAAGAATCGATCTTTAAGCGTTCCAGCCTAACAAACTGATAAATCACGCGAACGATGAGTAAAAGCCCGGCTTATTTTATCCTGAAGCGTTGCTTCGACGTCGTTTCGGCGACCGTCGGACTGATCGTTTCTTCGCCCTTGTGGGCGTTGGCGATCGTCGGAATAGAGCTTTCCGATCCCGGCTCGATCTTCTATATGGCAAGACGCGTCGGAAAGAACGGCAAAGAGTTCCGAATGTTCAAATTCCGCAGTATGCGCGTCGCCAAGGGCGCGAACGAGTCGAATTTCAAAGCCGACGTCGACCGCGTCTTCAAATTTGGCGCCTTTATGCGCGCGACGAAAATCGACGAACTGCCCCAGCTGCTAAACGTAATCGGAGGTTCAATGTCGGTAGTCGGTCCAAGACCCGCCTCCGTCGATCAAGTCGAGGTCGTCCGCGCGGGCGAATACGCCGTCGCGGGAACCGTCAAGCCTGGTTTGTCGGGGCCTTCCGCGTTGTACGATTACGTTTACGGGGATACCGTCGAAGACGAAACGGAGTACGAAAGGCTGGTCTTGCCGACTAGGCTTAAGCTGGACGTTTACTACGTTCGAAAAATGGGCGTCTGTTACGATTTGAAGATTATTTGGCAAACGGTTCTTTGCATTGTTGGCTCGCGCGCGTCTCGTGAATCCGTATTAAAGAATATTTTAAGCGGTCTCGACAAATAAATGACAAGAATATAAATGACAAGAATATTGGTAGTTGGGCAAAATAGTTATGTTGGCGACTCCTTTGCCAAACGACTTGCAAACGATCCTTTATATTACGTCGAGATCGTCGACGCAATAGGCGACGCGTGGAAGGAAAAAGATTTCTCTTCTTTTGACGTCGTGTATTTAGTCGCGGCGATCGTCCATATTAAAGGACGTCGCGCGCAGTACTACAAAATCAATCGCGATATGGCTGTCGAAGTTGCGAAAAAAGCGAAGGCGCAAGGCTGTAAACAATTTGTTTTTATGAGTACGACCGACGTCTTTAGGGTTTCGCGCGTTCTTTCAACTCGAACGGTCGGCGTAGATACGAAAACCGATCCCAATACTTACTATGGGGACAGTAAATTACAAGCGGAAAAAGGAATAGAGATTCTTAACGACGACAGTTTTACCGTTACCGTCGTTCGACCGCCGATCATCTACGGAAAAGGTTGTAAAGGAAATTTTCCAAGATTAGTTTCTCTTGCGCGAGCGACGCCTTGTTTTCCAAAAATCAACAACAGACGCAGTATGGTCTACATTGACAACTTTTGCGCTTGCCTTGAATATTTGATTAGAGAGAGAAAGTCAGGGATTTTTTATCCTCAAAATAAAGACTATGTCTGCATTCCTAACTTGGTGAAAGAAATTCGAGCATATTACGGGCGTAAGACGTTTTTGATTCCGGGGTGTTATCCTTTGTTGTTCTGCGCGTCGTTTTTTTTGAGTCAGATTAATAAGTTGTTTGGTTCCTTTATGTGCGAACAACAGGACTTTGAATATTCAGGAAAGCCTTTAATAGGTCTAAAAGATTCCGTCTACGCGTCGTTAGATTGAACTTTAGATTTTTGAGGCGTAAGTTTGACTTCGAGTTTGCAACGGCGTAACGTTTAAGTTTGGCATTGTTTGCATTAAGTGAAATTTATTCTTTTGTTTGCATATATAAGAAACTTTAATGTTCCGTTATTCGAGAAAGTTTTGCGAACGACCAATGCGCGCGTTCAGTAATGTTAGGGTGTTGTTGTTCGAAGGTTCTGCCAGGCAAGTTATGCCTATGACGGAGGCGTTACATAGGCTGGGTTGCTTTGTTACGACCGTAAATTCGAGCGTATTGGATCTAGGGTATGCGTCGCGATATCCAAACAAGAAAATTTTGGCGCATTGGCGTTATGGAGAGGAAGCGGTTCTTTTAGAAACGATACTTAAAGAATTACAAAAAGAACAATACGACTTGGTCGTGCCTCTAACAGATTTTTCCGCCAGAGTACTCGCGAAAAACAAGACTGAAATTGCTAAATACGCTAGACCCGTCGTCAACGATTGGGACGTCTTTCAAAAAGCAAGCGACAAATTGCAAACAATGCGCGCTTGTTACGACGCCAACGTTCCTTGCCCTGAAACTTATTTCAACGTGAAGTCGCTTAAAGACGTCGTAAATTTAGATATTCGGCGTCCTTTTATTATTAAGCCGAGAGTCGGGTACGGTTCGATCGGATTTCACTGTATTCGCGATGAAAAAGATTTAACGGAAAACTACCGTGATTACGCGTTTGACGAGTACGTCGTTCAGGACTACGTGCCGCAAACGGGCAAACAATACAAATGCGAGGTTTATATTGATCGAAACGGCGAAGTCAAAAGCGCCGTCGTTTTTGATAAAACAAGGTGGTTTCCGATCGACGGCGGTTCGACTTGTTGCAGTACGACTGTCGAACGCCCGGACGTTGTGGAAAATTCCGTTCGTTTGCTACAGGAGATTGGTTGGCGAGGTTACGGCGACGTCGATTTGATCGAAGATCCGCGCGACGGTCTAGTCAAAGTAATGGAGATAAACCCGCGTATTACGGCGAGCGTAAAGATTTGTTTCAAAGCTGGCGTTAATTTCGCGCGTCAGATCGTAGAAGACGAATTAGGACGGACGACGACCGCTTATCCCGACTACAAAAAAGGCGTCTGTTTGCGCTATATGCATACCGACTTGTTGTGGTTCCTGAGTTCGCCCGAACGTTTTAGAACGAAACCGTCGTGGTTTTCGTGGAAAAAAACCGTCGATCAAATATGGAGCTTCAAAGATCCTTTGCCCTTCTTTGCTTATTCGATAGAAGCGGTGATGAAGTATCGAAAGGAAATGAAAAAACGAAAACGATGATGCGCTTTCATTGCGCGGCGTCGTTGTTCCGTTGTTTGATTTGGTCGATCAAAGTCGCGTCGACGGCATATTATAGCGATTATAGATTGAATGAAGACGTCGCGCATCTTGCGACAATAGAGGATGTTGCACAATGACGAATTCGATTGAAAGCGTTGAATCTCAAAAAAAAATAGAATGGATTACCGTCGTCCAGATTATAGCGACGATATTAATTGTCGCGCATCATTCTATTAGCAAATATTGCGATTATCCGCCGTATATTTTAGCGGTTCATATGATCTTTTGTCGCGCGGGTCTCGTAGCTTTTATGTTTGCGTCGGGTTACTTGCTTTCAACGAACGATTCAATCAAGAAATATGGTTACGCGAAATATTTAAAAAAGCGAGCCGTACGATTACTGACGCCTTACCTCGTTATTCAGCTGGCGTTGTTTTTACCTAAGTCTCTAATCGCGTATATGACGGACGGACTTTCGTCAAGTATGATCGGCGAGTTGTTCAATATTTTTTTGAAACCAAGTCGCGCGGTTTGTCCTCATCTGTGGTTTCTTCCAGCTCTGTTCATATTAAACGCAATTTCGCCCTTTTTGTTGCGCGTAATAAAGAATAAGCTCGTATGCGCGACGTTTCTTTTAGCGTGTTTTATTATTTCGAATATTGACGTTCCCTATGGCGAATTTATAACCATATTTGAAATAAAACTATACCTTATTTGGTACGCGTTGGGGGTTGCGTTCGCTCGTTACGAACCGTTTGCCTTTTTATTCAAGAGTCAAAACTTACGTAGATTTATCGTTTTATTATCTTTGTTTTTATTTGTCGTCGTAGAGAGAATAACTAATAAAACGGAGTATCATAACCTCGGCGGAATCGTATACGTTTTTTCTTTGTCGACGTTGATTGGACTGGGCATAGAACTGTCAAGATTTAGGCTTAATCTCGATCGGTTGGGCAAGTTCACGTTTCCTGTTTATATTTTGTCGTTGCCGATACAAAACGTATTTGAAACGTTAGGAAGAACGCGTATGAATTCGTGGATTGCAACTACGTTAATAATGTTTGTAGTCGGTCTTGTAATCCCTGTCGTCATTGCGAAGTCGGTAAAATTTTTTGAATCCTTTACGAAGACGCGCGCATTGTCTCTATGTATAGGCGCATAGCGTTCCTATCCCAACGTCGCGTCTCAGGAGTCTTAGAGTCCTCGTCCTCTTTGGCTTACTTGGTAAAAGTAAAGGCAAAATCGAAGGGAAATAAAAAAGAGAAAACGATAGGACGTTTTGCAACGCGCGAGAGCATTAATGCGCAGTTCGGCGTTTAGAGTTGGTTGAATAACGGCGTATAGGGAAAAACAAGATGAAGATACTGATCGTTAGTCAATATTATTACCCTGAGCAGTTTCAAATCAACGAAGTCGCGCCGGAGTTAGTAAGGCGAGGTCATTCCGTTACCGTTCTTACCGGATTGCCCAATTACCCTAAGGGCGAAATATATGAAGGCTACCGAAACGGTGAAAAGCGAGAAGAAGTCCTTGACGGCGTTAGGACGTCGCGCGTTTCGGAACGTCCCCGAAAAAGAGGCGCGCTTAATCTCGTTTGGAATTATTATAGTTTCGTAAGTAACGCAAGTAAAAAGGCGCTCGAACTTTACGACGATTTCGACCTTGCGTTTTGTTACCAGCTTTCGCCGGTTCATCAGGCGATTCCGGCGGTCAAATACGCAAAGAAAAACAACGCGCCCTTGTTGTTGTATTGCCTCGATATTTGGCCGGAAAGCGCCCTTGGCGTCTTGAAGTCGAGAAAGAACCCGATTTTTCCCTTCGTCAAGCGAACGTCAAAAAAGATATACGCCGCTTGCGATCAAATTGCGGTAACTTCGCGTCCTTTTGTGGAATACTTCACGGAATATTTGGATTATCCGCGCGAAAAGTTGACTTATATCCCCCAACATGCCGACGCGTCCTTCCTTTCTCTAGACCTTAACGCGGAAAAAAGCGACGTCGTTAAATTTATGTACGCGGGAAATTTCGGGCGAGGTCAACGATTGGACGTCGTAATTCGCGCGGTCGCGGAACTCAAAGCGCGCGACGATTTCCTCGTCTATATGGTCGGCGACGGTTCCGAAAGAGAACGACTCGAAAAACTAACGGACGAGTTGCAAGTCCGCGATAAGTTCGTTTTCACAGGCGTTCAAAAACGCGACGTTATGCCGAGCTGGTATAAAAAAGCGGACGCCCTGTTGATTACCCTTCGAGGCAATAATTTTGTCGGCGCTACCGTCCCCGGCAAATTGCAAGCGTATATGTCTTGCGGAAAACCGATTTTGGGCGCGATCAACGGCGGCGCAAGCGAGATTATTATGGAAGCGAACTGCGGACGTTGCGTTTCGGCGGGCGATTATCGCGGTCTTGCCGACTTAATGCGCGACTATATCGACCGCCCCGACGATTTCGCCGACTGCGGCAAAAACGCGCGGCGATATTTTGCCGAGAATTTCACGTTAGCCAAACACGTCGACGACTTGGAACGTTTAATGGAAAAAACTGTCGCTAATTACGGGAAGGCGTTCAATGAACGACGTTAAATTCAAAAAAATCGCGAGCGCGCGCGCGCTTTACGTCGAATCTGACGACAAGATTTGGATTGCAAAGGGTATGACGTTCTTCGCGATCGATTCCAACGGAAAGCGTCTCACGCGAAAATACGACGTCGGAACGTTCAAAGAACGATTAATCGCCAAATTCCGTTGGACAAGACAATTGTTGCGCCAAGGCGTTCATCATTTGCTTCCCTTGACAAACGGCGATTTTTTTGTCGTCTCCAAACGTATCGCCTATTTGCTCGACAAGGAAGGCGTCGTTAAGAGCGTTTTCACAGGCTTTCAGGGAAACAAACCGGGGCGTCAAGGCGTCTGTCTAACGCCCGACGGAACGATTTTTTTTGGCGAATATACGCTCAATCCCAAACGTGAACTTGATACGCGTTTGTTCAGAAGCGTAGACGGCGGACGAACGTTCCAAGTTGTTTATACTTTCCCCAAAGGTCGAGTTCGACATATTCACTTTGTAAAATATGATCCCTATGAAAAATGTTTGTGGTTAGGAACGGGCGATCGCGATTATGAAAATTTGTTGTTGCGAAGCGACGACGGCGGCGCAACGTGGCGGGAAATCGGCGGCGGAACGCAAGACTGGCGCGCGATCGGGGTTTGCTTCACGCCAGACGCGTTAATTTGGGGAACCGACGCCGGCAGCGTTCCAGATCAAAACCATATAATACGAATGGATCGTAAAACTAAACGCCTGACGATTATCGCCGACGTCGAAGGTCCTTGCCACGGTTGCGCAAGTTTTAAAGACGGACGCGTTTTCATCAGCACGGGCGTCGAAGGCGGCGAGAACGAAAAGGATCGGTTCGCAAGATTAAAATTCGTCGACGGCGGATGCGTCAAGGAAATTGTAAAATTTAAAAAAGACTTGCTTCCGTTGATATTGCAATATGGAGTGATATATTTTCCCTTGGGCGTGGAGAACACGACAAAAGAAATCTTTACGACGCTCGGACTGGCTCAAAACGGCGAGAATGTTTTCTCAAGTAATAATGTTTTCTCAAGTAATATGGAATATTTAGAGAAAATCGTTTAGTTCAGTTCGTTTTTGTTTAGACGACGTTGTTAAAAAAATAAATTTGCCGTCGCATATTCTGTTGCTTTTGACGTTTTACGTATTATACTTATCGTAATCGCGTTGATTTAGTCGTATAGACGCCAAAAGAGACTTTTTCAACAACGCCGTTTCAATAGAGGCAATAACCGTAACATACGACGATAACTTGGGATATCCTGAGGTAATAAGATGAAAATTTGCTTTGTATGTCCGCTTCCGCCGCCATATGGAGGAATTTCCAACTGGTATCTGCAACTGTCGAAGTACGTTAGCGAAAATTATTCTCAACAAGTACGGTGTTCGGTGATTTCCCCTCCTATCGCAAGTCGGAACGACGCGCAAGGAAGGACGTTGTTTGAGCGCGTTTATTACGGGGGAATAGGAGCGATTCAAACGTTCTTTCGCGTCTCAAGGTTCATTAAGAAAGATCGTCCCGACGTTGTTCATATAACAACGAGCGCGCAACTTGCGCTTATCCGTGATTTTCTTATTTTAAAAGTCGCCAAAAAACGCAAGGTTCCGACCGTTTACCATATCCATATGGGTCGCGCTTCCGAGATAGCTCAAGCGAATACTTTTGAATGGAAAATGTTGAAGAAATGCGCCTCTCTGGCGAGTAGCGTTTGGGTTCTAGATAGAACGACTCAACAGACTTTTGAGTCTTATCTTCCGAACGTAGACGTTCAACGTATGCCCAATCCGATCGTCGTCGATTCGCTTCAACAAATATCCGCCGGTCGAGATAAAGAAAAGACGATCGTTTTTGTCGGTTGGGTCGTCAAAACAAAGGGGGTCGAGGAGTTGCTTGATTCTTGGGCGTCCTTAGTCGATCAGTTTCCAGATTATGTTTTGAAACTCATCGGTCCTTATAAAAAAGATTACTTAGATTATCTTCAGAAAACGTATTCTATGAAGAACGCGTTTATACAAGGAGAGGTTGAACACGAATTAGCGCTAAATGAAATTGCCAAAGCTTCTCTGCTGGTTCTTCCAAGTTATACGGAAGCGTTTCCTAACGTAGTATTGGAAGCAATGGCGTTGAAAACGCCCGTGTTGGCGACGTCGGTAGGTGCGATTCCAGATATGCTTGGTTCTGGTTGCGGAGTTCTTGTCAAACCGCAAGATTCCGAACAACTCTTGATCGAAATGAGAAAACTTCTATCGTCTCCCTCTCTAAGGGATCAGACGTCGGAAGACGCTTTTTTGAAGATACGAAACGAATTTGACATAACGACGGTTTTTAGACGTTATTGGAATTCTTGGCGTGACGTCGTCGATCAAGTTGTCAATCAAATCTAAAATTACAGTCATAGAAGTTCGAATTATGAGATTCTTGTTTCGGAGTATTGGAAGGATTGGATTGCTTTTTCGATCCGTCAAGAGAAGGCTTGGTTGTTACGTCTATCGAAATTTATTTTTAGAATGTGGAAAGAACGTTTCATTTGACCCAAGCGACGAATTCTCTTATAACACGATTAGAATAGGCAACGACGTCGCTATTACTAGCGGGGCAAAGTTTCACGCGTTAAAGGGAATTACGATCGGAAACAAGGTGTTGATCGGTCCCAATTGTATGATGCGCGGCGGCAATCACAACACGTCTGTTTTAGGCGCGTATATGTACGACGTGAAGGAAAAATTACCGGAGAACGATCTTCCGATCGTTATTGAAGACGACGTCTGGATTGGCGCCAACGTTACTATTTTAAAAGGCGTCGTTATCCATACGGGCAGTATCGTCGGCGCGGGTTCCGTCGTTACAAAAGACGTTCCCGAGTATTCCGTTGTAGCCGGGGTTCCGGCAAAAGTTATTAAAATGCGTTGGACGACGGAAGAATTGAAAAAACATAAGGAACTCTTAACCAAGTCGCTTGAATAAGCCGATAGCCTATAAAAAACTAACGCGACTACGGGGGCGTCGTCAAATGAAACGTATGTTGTGCGTCGGAGCAATGAATTTTGGCGGAGCGGAAACGTTTCTGATGAAATTGTATCGGAACATAGACCGCGCAAAGTATCAGTTTGACTTTTGCGAGCCTTTGATCCCTAGTTATTACGACGATGAAATTTTAAGCTTAGGAGGAAAAATTCATCGTATTCCATTAAAAACGGAAAATTTTAGCGAGTATAAAAGAGGACTCAAAAAGATAGTGTCCGACGAAGGATATCAATACGTTTTCCGTATGGCGTCGACGGCGATCGCTTTTATGGATTTGAAATACGCGAAAGAGGCCGGAGCGCGTAAGTGCGTCGCTCGCTCCACTAATTCAAAAGAAAAGAGTCGAGCGGAGGAAGTTCTTCATCGTATTGGAAAGATTCGGTATCTGAAATACGTCGACTTGATGTTGGCGCCTTCGCGCGAATGCGGCGAACATACTTTTGGCAAGTCGAACGTCCGACGAGGCGCCGTTAAATTACTTCGTAACGGACTGAACGTTGAACAATATCAAAGGGACGAAGATTTTAGAAGAACTTTTAGACAAGAAAATAACCTAGGCGATTCGTTAGTCGTCGGACACGTCGGTCGTTTTCAAAAACAAAAGAACCATTTGTTTTTGATCGACGTTTTTAACGAGATTCGGAAAATTCACCAAAACGCTAAATTGTTGTTAGTCGGTGAGAAAAAGTACTTATATCAACAAGTCGCCAACGCGGTAGAGTCCTACGGACTGTCGAAGGACGTTTTATTCCTAGGCGAAAGGAGGGACGTAAACAGGTTGTATTCGGCGATGGACGCGTTGGTTTTTCCTTCCTTGTACGAAGGACTCCCCAACGTTGTCGTTGAGGCGCAAGCAGCCGGTCTTCCGTGTTTGATTTCAAGTTCCATCACAAACGAGGTTGTCGACTCGCCTCTTGTTAAACAGCTTCCGTTAATACAAAGTCCTAAACAATGGGCGAGTGCGACTTTAGATTTGGTAAAAGAACTCAATGGCAATAAGATTGATATGAGCGCGTTCAAAGAGAAGTACGACGTTAAACGCATTGCAAATTGGTTTCAGGAAGAAGTATTTGAAAAATAAGTTATAGTAAACGTTTAAAAACGTCTATCCAATTCAGTGTCGATAAAATAATGAAAATATTTAATAAAACTAAGATTGACGCTTCTTTTACTGACGCCTCCTCCTTTCGTTTTTACTACGTTGACGGAGCGGGTAGAGTTTGCTTGCAAAAGAATCGTTGGATAGACCAATTTATTGATTTTATATTCTTATGTTTGTTAGTATTTAACTCTGTGTCGCCTTTAGTCTACTATGGAAGATATATAGACGTAGCTTCTATTGTAATTCTTATTGCCGCTTTTTCCTTTCAGAAATCGCTTATAGTTAGTTATTCGTTTTTTACCGAAGAATGTATCGCGTTGATGCATTTGTTTGGATTATACTCGTTATTGAGCGTAGGTTGGGCTTTAGACGTAGGATATGCGTATGAAGGATTTGTTAAGGTTGAAAAAATATTTATTTTGCTAACCCTATTCTACGTATATTACAGGGGACAGCGCAACGGTTTAGATAGGACTCGAAAAGTAATAGAGTACGCTGGAATTATCATCGCGCTTGTTTATATATTCTCCATTGGAATCGACGCCATCCAAGCGTCTGTTGAGGTTAAAAAACGCTTGTTGTTAGTCGCAGATCAAAACGATCAAAAAGCGAATGTTAACCTAATTGCGATGTTATTGTTGATTCCGTTTGCGTCGTTATTTATATCCCTTCTGAGCAAAGGTTTTGAACTACGGCATTTATTTTTCATTCCGATCGTCTTATTAATACTTGCAAGCGGATCAAGAAAGGGACTTGTAGGTCTATGCGCAGTCGTTATCCTCGCATATGCGTTGTGTATGATGAAGATTAAAAAGAAAGGAAAGTTTTTTTTAATCTTGTCTGTAACATCGGTTTTATTATTAATAATAGCGCAGTTTGATTATTCGTCGTTAATTGGAGTCTCGAGTAGACGTTTTGACCAACTTCTAGAACGTAATGACGAGTCCACTCTTGAAAGATTGGATATGCTAAGGCTCGGTTGGAAAATATTCTTATCGAGTCCTTTGGTAGGTTGCGGCATTGCTTGTCCTCAAGTCGTCAATATGAAAGAATTGGGTATGGATTGTTATCTTCACAACGACTTTATCGAAATTTTAGCAGGATGCGGTCTGGTAGGTTTTTTGGTTTACTACTCTATTTTTTTTAGGATTGGTTCGGCGTTTATTAAAGCGTTACTGAGTAATATAAGACAAAAAAACGACGCCTTGTTCGTTTATAGTTTCATCGTTTTCGTTTTAGTTGCGATTTTTAAAATGGGAGCCGTAACTTATAGTAATAAGGTCGTAACGCTTATGTCCCTCCCTGTGTTTTTGTACTACGCTTCCCTACGCGAACGACCGCGTGTTCCTGCCGATTGTTGACAACGGCGCTAGACTTTCCGCGTCTTTAAAAAAGTCGGGGCGTTTAGCAGACGTTTTATTTTTGTTTTGCCCAAGTCCATGTTGAAAGACAAAACGTAATATTGGGTTCCCGACGTGCAAGACGACGGAATAAGATTTCAAAAAATATACCCCGACATATCGGAGAGTTATTAGCGTAACGTCTCTAGTTTCTAGCGTGGTAATAAGAAAGAGATTCAGTGATGATTGAGCATATTTTGAAGGCGGCGATAAATCCATATTATCTATTCTATGTTCTTGCTATGAAATATGATCGTTTGCACTGGATGCAAGACGATACGTTTTTGAAACTTGTCTTTCGAGGATTTTTTGGCAAAAAATTAGATCTCGATAATCCTAAAACGTTCAACGAAAAGATACAATGGCTCAAATTGTATGATCGTCGTCCTGAATATACGGATATGGTCGACAAATATAAAGTTCGTAACTTCGTCGCTCAAACAATAGGCAAAGAGTACTTAATTCCGCTTTTAGGCGTATGGGACTCGTTCGACGATATTGACTTTTCTAAATTGCCGAATCAGTTTGTCCTGAAATGTACGCACGATTGCGGTAGCGTCGTCCTTTGTAAAGATAAGACGAACTTCGATTATAATGCGGCAAGAAAAAGTTTAAGTTCCTGTTTGAAGAGAAACGCCTTCTATTACGGAAGGGAATGGCCCTATAAAAACGTCGTTCCCAGAATAGTAGCGGAAGAATTCGTTTCAGACGGTCGGAACGATTCGGAACTTACCGACTATAAGTTTTTTTGTTTCAATGGGAAAGCAGAATATTGTCTTGTAATATCGGGACGATTTTCTAATCAAAAAAGCGAAACGTTTTTTGATCGCGATTGGCGTCCGGCGCCCTTTTCACGTCGATTTCCTACAAATACTGATTATCCGCGCCCTCGTCTATTTAACGAGATGTTGAACTTGGCCGACAAACTAAGCGGTTCGTTTCCTTTTGTTCGCGTCGATCTTTATCAAGTTGACGATCGCGTTTATTTTGGCGAGACGACCTTCTTTCCGGGGAGCGGTCTTGAAAAATTTTATCCCGACGAATGGGATTGTAAATTGGGACGGTTAATTACGTTGCCTGTTCAGAAGACTAAAGTAATACGCTAAGAAGTTAAAGTTATTGGCTTACGCAGGTCGTCTTTTTGAAAAACGGTAAAGAAAAATGTCGATTATCATAGCCGCCGATCTTGTCCCAACGAAAAGCAACGCTAACCTGTTCGCTTCTGGAAACGTCCAAAGTTTGTTTGGAAAAGAGGCGCTCGAGACTTTGGCAAAAGCAGATTATCGAATTTGCAATCTCGAAACGCCCCTTGCGAATCAAGAAACGCCGATTCCAAAATACGGACCAAACTTAATCGCGCCGAAGGCGTCAATCCGAGGAATCAGGGACGTTGGAGTCAACCTCGTTACGCTCGCCAACAATCACGTTATGGATCAGGGAGAGCAAGGCTTATGTTCGACTTGTCGTGTTTTAGACGACGCGTCGATTAAATACGTCGGCGCAGGGAGGAATCTTTCTGAAGCGGCGCGTCCCTTTGTTTTCGAACAAAACGGCAAACGATTCGGCGTTTACGCCTGCGCGGAACACGAATTTTCTGTCGCGCAAATCAACAAGCCGGGCGCCAACCCCTTTGATCCTCTCGAATCCTATGATCATATTACCGAACTTCGCAAGCGTTGCGACTATGTAATCGTCCTTTATCACGGGGGAAAAGAATATTACCGTTACCCTTCCCCTCGGTTGCAACGCGTTTGTCGTAAGTTTGTCGACAAAGGCGCTAATTTAGTTCTTTGCCAACACTCGCACTGCATAGGATGTTTTGAAGAATATCAAGGCGGAACGGTTCTTTACGGACAAGGTAATTTTTTGTTTGACATAGGGAATAACGACTTTCTCAATTCAAGTTTGCTTGTGTTTGTCGACGACGATCTTTCCGTTTCGTTCGTTCCAATTTGCAAAAACGGCGCTTGCGTCAGATTGGCTTCGGAAGAAGAAACAGTGGAAATTCTCAAGGCTTTTCGAAACAGAAGCGAACAAATTCAAATTCCTGGTTTTGTCGAAAAAAAGTACGAAGAACTTGCGAAATCAATGTTCTATATGTATTTCGACGCTTTATCTGGAAAGAAGTCGTTCTTCTTTCGAGCCCTCAATAAGGCGCTCGGTAGGGAACGACTGAGACGTTTATTGTTTAGAATGAAGTATGGTCTACAAAGTAAATTGGCAATACTCAATTATGTTGAATGCGAAACCCATTGCGAGTTGTTGTTAGCGGCGATTCGCTCAGGAAAGCAACAGTAAAATATATTCAACGAGAATAACGACTAACGGTCTGAAATGTTTAGTATAATCGTACCCGTATATAATGCTGAAAAATATCTTAACGACTGTTTGAATTCTGTTCTTGCTCAGACCTATCAGGATTTTGAATTAATATTGATCGACGACGGTTCGACCGATTCAAGCGCTTCGATATGCGAATGTTTTCAACGTCGGGATTCTCGCGTCAAGTTTTGGAAACAAAAAAATCAAGGAGCGCTCCTAGCAAGACGCGACGGGATAGAAAAAGCGATCGGAGAATACGTTGTTTTTTTGGATTCCGACGATATGATGGAACCCAACCTACTGCAGGTTGCGTACGAGGCGTTTCAAAAGTACGAGTGCGATTGCGTCTATTTCAATTATTCCGTCGTTCAAAATGGGAAAATTATCGAAACGTTTTCGGAGCCGGACGCGGGGGTTCTTTTCCGCGAGAAAAATAAGTTTTTTCTAAAGGTGTTTCTGTCGCCTATATACAACAATTTGACGCTCAAAGCCGTAAAACGCGAGGCGTTGGAGAATAAGATTTTAAATTTTGACGATTTTAAAGGTTGCCGCAGGAGTTTAGACCTAATTCAAAGCATACCTATTTATCATAATATTACAAGTTGCGTTTTTTTGCCCGACGTCTTATACAGGTACTCTAGAAACGATCAAGGAATCTCCGCCAATGCGGCAAAGGGAACGCTCATAGTTGACAATCGCGTTCGTTTGGCGGTTTGGAGGTTTTTGGAAAGCGAAAACGTTTTTTCAAAAGAAGAGTTCGCTATTTATCGTAAGCATATGAGAAATTTGTATTTGACTGGAGTAGTAAACGCTGTTTTAAGACGCGACGTCTTATTGCGCGATAAAGCGAGTTATGTAAAAAAATGTCTAAAAGACGAATATTACAAGGATTGTTTGAAAACCAATTGCGTTTCATTGATTTACGAATTGTTCGAAATATTATCAAAGAAATTCACAAAAGGACGCAAACATTCGGCATAAATGATACTTGTTTTAAATAGACGTTGACAAAAGAGCGATAAAATTCAAAACGCAGGACAATGTTTCGCGTATGATTTCCCTCGAGTCGTCAAAATTAAAAACTTTTTTCAATAAAGATATTTACCTTTCTCAATCCGAAAGGAAAAGGGTATGAATCGGAACTGTTCAAAATTATTTAACCTTCGCAAGGCGTCATCCTCGTTGAATAAAAGGATAGCCAACTTATATTATTGCGTCCTGTCTTCGATATCTCCAAAACTCAATACCCAAGTAAGATATCGTAAAGCGCTTCATCGAAAGTTGGATTTAAAAAACCCAAGGGATTTTCCGGCAAAATTGTGTTGGTTGAAACTACGCCTATATATGAAGAATCCCCTTGTCATACAGTGCGCCGATAAATATGCGGTGCGTTCCTTTGTTGAAAAAATGGGCTGCGCAGATTCTTTGAACGAACTTTACGGCGCGTGGGACGATCCTAAAGAAATCCCTTGGGATAAACTTCCCGATCAGTTTGTTTTGAAATGGAATTTCGGAAGCGGATACGTTATCGTATGCAACGACAAAAAAAATTTCAACGTATCCCAGGCTTTGAAGAAACTTAGAAGCTGGAAAAAAGCAAAACCGTGGCTTCTATTCGCGGAATTACAGTATAAGTACGCCCCCAAAAAAATAATCTGTGAAAAATATCTTGATACGCTCGACAGTCTGCCTTACGACTATAAAGTATATTGTTTTAACGGAGAACCGAAATGTATTTTGGTTATGTGGGATAGAGGCGCGAATATCAAGGCTTGTTTTATGACTCCCGAATGGCGCTTTATCAGTTTTTCGCAAAGAAAGAAATACGCTAATTTGTCCCTTGATCAAATTCCAAAGAAACCCGAGTCTCTTACGCAAATGATAGAAAAATCACGCAGACTAGCGTCTCCATTTCCGTTTGTGCGAGTCGATTGGTACGATTATAAAGGAAAAGCGATTTTCGGGGAAACGACTTTCACGCCTTCAGCTTGTTGTAATGTTTCAGAGACTTTAATAGACGGCAAAGATATGGGCGACTTATTACAACTTCCCAAAACTAATTAACGAAGTCAAAGGTTTTTCGACGTCTATTATTATTATAGGAGCCGATATTGTTCCGTCCAAAAGTATTCCCAATTTTTGAACAAGGAAATACGAACGTTCTGATTGGCAAAGAATTACTTGACGTTTTGCAAATAGCCGATTATCGCGTCTTCAATCTTGAGACGCCTCTAGGAAATACAAAGAATTCGCCAATTAAGAAAGACGGCGCTAATTTCATCGCCTCCAGTAAGACCGTCAACAGAATCAAAGGAAAACGTTTTGGATTTTATGCTTGTACAAAGAATGAATTTCCCATCGTGTAACCAACCGATCAGACGCTAATCACTCGGCTCCGATCAAATCTTTTGATCATATTTGTCTGATCTTGTTTTGAACGCTTTCCTTATTTTTCATCACATTGTTCAACGTTTTAAAGCAGTAATAACACGCTGTAAAAAGTTGTTTTGTACTAAGAACATATGTCAGACGATAGTAATTTAGCTAAACGTTCGTTAAAAGCGGCAAGCTGGGTTGTTGTTTTTCAATTTGCCGATCAAGGAATAGCTCTCGTACTGGGAGTTTGTATGGCGAGGCTGCTTAGCCCAAGCGACTACGGTATTCTCGGAGTGTTGTCGATTTTTTGGGCTCTAAGCGCCGTCTTTATCCAAGGAGGATTCGCCGAAGCGCTTCTTCAAAGAAAAGAGATTACGGACGTCGATCTTTCTTCTGTTTTTTATTACAATATGTTCTTATCTCTTCTCTGTTGCGGCTTGATGATACTATCGGCTCCATGGATAGCCGACTTCTATCGCGAGCCAATTTTGCGCCAAACAATATTAGCGTCCGCTTGGACGCTACCGATCAATGCGTTAGCTACTGTTCAGAGGGTTATTTTAAAAAGGAAACTGGAGCAACGTTTCATTACGTTGTCTCACTTAGTATCGGCTCTTCTTAGTGGAATATTAGCTCTTTTTCTCGCCTGGCGAGGATACGGAGTCTGGGCGCTTGTCTGGCAAAGTTTTGCTTTAAACGTTTTTTCAACATTCTTCGTTTCTATGTTTACTCGGTGGATTCCCAAACTTCTATTTAGTTGGAAATCTTTATTCTCTCTGTTTAAGTTTGGTTCATATTTAATGATAACAGGAGTGATCGACGCCATTTTTGAGAACGTATACGACGCGGTTATTGGGAAGTTTTACTCGACGGAAACGCTTGGATATTACACTAGGGCGCGTAGTTATTCTCTCCTATGGCCGCGTAGTATCCAACGTTCCATTTCTTCCGTTCTTTTTCCGTCGTTTGCAAAGATTCAAGACGATTTGCCTCGTCTAAAGAGAGCGTATAAACGCGCTCTTTGTTCTTCCGCTCTTGTAGTGATCTTTCCCGCGTTTTTACTTTGTGTTCTTTCTTATCCTTTTGTCGTATTAATATTGACGCCTAAATGGCTTCCTTGCGTTCCAATATGGCAACTCCTTACTGGAACGATCATTTTTTGGCCGATACACAAAATGAACCTTCAATTACTGAAAGCACGCGGACGTTCCGACCTCTATTTTGGATTAGACGTCATAGGAAAAGGCTTTACCGTCGTTTCTTTGATCGTTTTGATTTTTTGGGGATTATACCCAATGTTAGTTTTAGAAATCTTGACGTCGCTATTAACCGCCTACATAGAATCGCGCTATGTTGGAAGAGAAATAGGTTACAAATTCTCGGCGCAAATAAGCGATATTACGATATATGTGATTTTGTCGGGGTTGGCGTGTTTTGGAGCTTGGGGATTTTATCGACTTATTTATTCGCTGTCGCCTTGGAGCGGATTCGTTGGCGGCGCTCTCGTTGGGTGCGTTTTATATGTCGTTTTGAATTATTTGTTCAAAACGGAAGCCTTTTTCGATTTGCTGAGGTTAATTGCAGGAAAGGTTACGTTTTTTCGGAGATTCTTGGCATAATTGAATAGCAACCGTTCACGGAATATTTTGACTATGGTTTGCGTTGGAATCGCGCATATCGGAAAAATTTGAGTCTGTAAAGGGCTCAAAAAAATGCGAATTTACAGACGACGCGTCGACTGTAAAAGTCCGTAAAAATTTCGTTCGACGCAACGTCAAGCGAAGTTCCATCCGCTCGTCTAAAGACGAGCGGATTGTCGCGCGCCGCTTGCACGCCGATTCCTACGAGACGGTTATTCTGAAATTAACGCGTCGGGCGGATACTTTGTATAACTTTTCGCAAACGCTTACGTCGCTTTGCCAGCGAGAAAAGGAGAAGAAGCTAAAAACAAGAAAAGAAAAAAGCGTTTTACCCAAAAACGAGTAAAACGCCTATGGCTGAAACTGGACTCGAACCTGTGACCTACGGCTTATGAAGCCGTCGCTCTAACCGACTGAGCTATTCAGCCAGCTGACGCCGCGTCGATTCAAGACCGCGCGGCAAACTCAACGGACGTTATTCTAACATCGCGTCTAAATTTGTAAAGAGCATTTTTCAAATTTCTTGGCAAGTTTCTCTTCTTTATTCGTCTATACGTTCTTTCAGTTGCACGGAAGTCACGCCGCGAAAAACGCCGGGACGCGCGCGAAAGGTCGGTTTTCCGTCGAAAAAAACGGTAAACAACGCGTCTGCCGGAACGTCCGTCGTTAAAACGTCGCCCGGCTTGAGATTTTCCCAACGTCGCGCGTCGACGTCGCCTCGCGCTATTTCCACAGCGACTTCGACTCGTTCCGATTCGTCGGGCTGGCGCGTGGAAGGCGCGGCGTCGAGTTCGACGGGAAAACGGGCGTTTTTTCCTAGAAAATTTGAAAAAGGAAAGCAGAGCCGGAACGGAAATCTTCTCGCGGCTATTTCGAGGACGCGCTCTTCCCAATAGCACGGTTCGGCTCCGTAGGTCTCAAGCGTTTCTCGCGTCGGTCGTTCAAAGAACTCGCCGCGCCAGCCCGACTCTTCGTTCGTCGCGTCGCTTGGAAACAACGCGCCAAGTCGACTCGAAGCGAAATTCAACGCCGCTTGTTCCAATTCAGTAAAATCGGCGCCCCGCCTCGACGTCAAATCGCGCCAAAGAATCTCGTCTTGACAGATTCGCTCGACGTCGAATCCTAACGACGCGCGCAAAAACAACAGAAACGTTTCGCGCGGCGCGACGACCCCAAAACGCGCGTCCGCGCTTTGCAATAAAATCAAGGGGGCTTCTACGGGCGTCTCGCGCGCGAATCCGAAACGCGAAAACGAAACGCGAGCCGCGTTCGATCGAAATAATCGCGCGCACTCCTCTTCAAATCGACGCTCGAACGTCGCGAAGAAAGAGGCGCGGACGTCGCGTTTGACTTGCTCTTCAAGCGCTTCGAAAGCAACGAAGTCGGCAAAAAAAGGCGTCAACTTGCGCGAATTTGGGAACGCGTCGCAAGCGATTTTATTTCTCCGCGCGTCGGACGCGTCGACGGTAATTGAGGTGGAAAACGCCATTTTCGTTTGTTCGTCGGCAAAGGTTTCTCGCGCGTTTTCTAAAACTCGCGAATTTAATTTCTAAGATTCTATTGTACTCTTTTTCTATCTCGCGCGCAAGACTTACGTTTTCTCCATAGAACGCCCGTCGTTCGCAGGCGCATAAGACGTCATATTAAATAATTACGGTAAGCGTTCACGGAAAAGCGGCGCGCGACAAGCCGCCCGTCAACGACGGGCGGATCGGCGGTTCGCTTGACGTTGCGCAAACGATTTTTTGTTTTTTACAGTCGACGCGTCGTCTGAAAGTTCGTATGTTTTTCGCAGAACCTTCAAACGCTAATTCTTCCGATAAACTCGGTTCTCCGTAAACGGGAGTCTTTGGGTTTTCGGATAATTTCGCTTTGATAACGGACGCGTTT
>JAZRWW010000145.1:0-2655 GCA_045599865.1 Thermoguttaceae bacterium | reverse complement strand
AGTAATCGTATCGCTCGCGTCGGCGTAAGCGATCGCTTCGCGCAACGATATTTCGCCGTCGCATAGGTCGACTTTGTCGTCAAGCGTCGTGACGACGGTCGACTTGTTTTCAACCACCACAAACGTCGCTTCGAGCGTTCCACAAAAGACGCCCGTTCCACTCGCGACGAGCTTCCAATCGTTTCCAAGCGCATCCGGCGTAAAAGTCGCGCCGACGCCCTTCAAAACGTCGCCCTTGCGCCATTCGTAGACGACGGTATCGGCGACCTTTTCCGCCGAATAAGCCGTCGCCGTCTGCGTCTCGCCAAGTACGACGGTTCCGCTGATCGCAACGCTAGTCAAAGGTTCGAATTGCGCTTCATACGCGCCGACGTCGACGCGGTTGCCGTTGAAAATTCGCGGATTGCCCGCTAGATCGGTTTCCGTCGAGACGTAGGCGTTGTTGCCCGCGTTGGGCGCCTGAGAATTTACAGCGAGTCTGTAATCGCCGTTTGCCGCGTCGACAAACAACGGCTTCGACGCGTCGTATTTAATCGCGTGGCTTCCCCACCCGGACTCGGAAAGGTTATAATCGCCGGAAATTGAGCCGCCGTTTTCAGTCCGATAATCGGTTCCGTTGCCTACGAAAATCGAATTCCTAACGACCGCCGCGCCGTTTAGACTGTATAATCCTCCGCCCGAGTTGTCGACGAACGTCGAATTGACAATTTCTCCGCCGTTGACATAAGTAAGAATCGCTCCGCACGACCGATACGAGCCGCCGACGTTGCCGACGAAAAGGGAGTCGGCGGCGTAAATCGAACAGTTCAGATAAATCGCGCCTGCAATGGCGCCTTCGTTGCCGATAAACGTTGATCTTTTTACCGTAAGTTTTCCGCCTTTGAATCCCGTGTAAATAGCGCCGCCGCCATCGCCGCTTCTATTGCCGCTAAATTCACAGTCGACGACGATAGGCGTGTTTTCGCTTGAATAACTAATCGCGCCGCCCGCCTTGACCGCCTCGTTGTTTTGGAAGACGCAACTTTCGACGTTTACGCACCCGCCGTCTTGAAGAATCGCGCCGCCTTGACCTGTCGTATAGCCGTTTTGCAACGTCAAGCCTTTCAGCGTAACGGGCGCGGCGTTTGAACCGCCGGACGTATGGAAAACGCGCGATTGGCTTTGCGCGTCGACGGTAATTCCGCCGACGGAAGTAGCGTCGATCGTCAACGTTTTGTTAATCGCGATCTCGCCTTGCGTTAGCGTGATCGTTCCGCCTTGGAGCGAGGCGTCAAAAGTAATCGTGTCGCCTGCGTCGGAGTAGAGCGTTATCGCCTCGCGAAGCGAAATCTTGCCGTCGTATGCGTCGACGACGTCGTTGAGCGTCGTAACGACCAACGAAACTTCTTCTGTCGGCGTTTGGTCTTCATAAGCGCCGAGGTCGACTATGCCGTTAACGCGCGGATTGCCCGCAAGATCAGTTTCCGTCGAAACATAGGCGTTATTTCCCGCGTTGAGCGCCTGCGAATTTTCCGCAAGTCTGTAATCTCCGTTTGCCGCGTCGACAAACAACGGCTTCGACGCGTCGTATTTGATCGCGTTGCTTCCCCATTCGGACTCGGAAAGGTTATAATCTCCGGAAATTGAACCGCTGCCTTCAGTTCGACAATCAGTCCCGTTGCCGACGAAAATCGAATTCCTAACGACCGCCGCGCCGTTAAAACTGTATAATCCGCCGCCCGAGTTGTCGACAAACGTCGAATTGACAATTTCTCCGCCGTTGACGTAAGTAAAAACCCCTCCGCACGGACGATTCGGACCGCCGACGCCGCCGACGTTGCCGATAAAAAGAGAGTCGGCGGCGTAAATCGAACAGTTAAGGTAAATCGCGCCGACAACGGCGCCTTCGTTGCCGATAAACGTTGACCTTTTTACCGTAAGTTTTCCACCTTTGAATCCCGTGTAAATTGCGCCGCCCCATTCGCCGCTTTTATTGCCGCTAAATTCACAATCGACGACGAACGGCTTGTTTTCGCTTGAATAACTAATCGCGCCGCCCGCTTTGACCGCCTCGTTGTTTTGGAAGACGCAACTTTCGACGTTTACGCAACCTCCGTCCTGAAGAATCGCGCCGCCTTGCCCCGTCGTATAGCCGTTTTTCAACGTCAAGCCCTTCAACGTAACGGGCGCGTCGTTTGAACCGCCGGACGAATGAAAAACGCGCGATTTGCTTTGCGCGTCGAGCGTAATTCCGCCGACGGACGACGCGTCGATCGTCAACGTTTTGTTAATCGCGATTTCGGAACCGTTTAACGCGATCGTTCCGCCTTGAAGCGAGGCGTCAAACGTAATCGTATCGCTCGCGTCGGCTTGGTTAATCGCCTCGCGCAAGGTCGTAAACTCGTCGTCGATCATATTGTCTTCAAGCGAGTTTACGACAATTTCGCTATTTGCTTTTGCCATTAACGGACCGACAAACGCGGGGTCGACCGACAACAACTCTCTATTTTCCAGCGATTCCAGTCTCAATAAGCGGGATTTCCATTGCATATTTTTCGCGGCGCAAGCCTTGACGGCGCGTTTTTTGCCAAATAAAGTCGTCATTTTAGTCGATCGTCTCCCAATGTTGAAACATACGCCGTCTTTTCTTAAAATCAGTCGGCAAATCAAGCGTTT
>JAZRWW010000144.1:0-9286 GCA_045599865.1 Thermoguttaceae bacterium | reverse complement strand
CATTTTCGTAACCGGCTTGGCCGAAAGTTTGGCGGGAAGTACGCCCGCGTGCATAACGGCGATCAAGTCGCTAACTTCCCCTTGAATTCGTTGGCGCGATTCGGGCGAAAGATCGTTGCCGAACGTGATCGAGCCGCGATCGCTAATCGTACTCTTGATATTAGGCGCGCTGAAAAGGCGATTATTGAAGACGACGCCGAGTTGACGCCCGCGATCTCGACCGGGATTCGCCTTGTAACGATCCGTCAAACGTTGCATATTCTTAGCGCCGTCCGCCTTCATCGTAAAGACGACTTCCGGCTCGCCCATATTGCCGACGCTTTCTTGAACGAAATCAATGTGATGACCGTCGACTTCAAAGCCGGTCGCCAACTCAAGAACAAGAACGTCGAAGCGAGGCGCGGAAGCGACTTCGTCTTCGCGCGCTTCATACTGCGACGGACGAGCGACGACGCCTTGAACAATGACGTCTTCTTGCGTGGGGTCGACGGGCAACCAAGTCGCGGCGACGACGACGGGATCGCCGGGCGTCGATTCGTCAAGCGAAACGCTCCACGAATTCTTGAATTCTTCGCGTTGCGAAAGGGCGACGACCGCCTTTTCGCGTTCGTCGGTCGAAAGCGTCGACGCGAGAATACGGAATTTTAATTGACCCGTGTCGTTGACGACGCGTTCGAGTCGCGCGACTTCGGCGTCGTCCGCTTCCGGAATCGTGATCTTGATTTCCGTGTTGCCGCCAAGTTCTTGGATCGAGATTTCACGGACGCCGCTCGGGTTGATACGCTTCATAATCGCGTTTTTCAACTGGCTCATATCCTCGTTCGAGACGGTCGTAGCGCCGGAATTATCCGCCGGATCGACGTGATAAACAAGGATCGAACCGCCGCGCAAGTCGATGCCAAGATTGACGCGATGTTGCTTCAACCCGGAAATCGTCGAGATTAAACCTCCGATAAAGAGGAACGCGATAACGAAATATCCGAAACGAAATTCTTCGAGTCGGAATTTTTTGGCGCAGAATTGGGAGAAAAGAATCGAAACGGCGACGATCGCGACGAGAAGGAGGAGCAAAAGATAATCTTGAGCCGTCCAAGCGTTAGGATTTACTTCCTTAACTTGCGCTTCCGACGCGACGGGCGCCAGCTCGACGTTAGTTTCAGCGCTAGACTCGGCGTTCTCGGCGGGCGCGGTTTGGTCGGCGGACACAGGTTCTTCCGACGCTACGGGCGCGGCGCTTTGTTCGACGGCGCTTTGTTCTACGGAGATCGCCGCTTGATCGGTCGATTCGTCCTGCGCGAATGTTGCGGTCGACGAAGCGACGACAAACGCGACAAGCGTTGCAAGACCTAAAACGAAAGGTCTTAACGAGAGTTTTTCGTTAGTCATTTGGTCAAATCGTTATTTAATTAACTCAAGTTTTCCCGACGCGCCCTCGGACGACCGAATCGCTCGTTGCGAGGGTCGAAACGGAAAAACCGCGTTAGTCGGGGGTAAAACAAACAAACAAAGTAAATCGCGCTAGTTAGGACGAACGCGCGTCGCGTGAAACGACGAACGCTTAACGTATGCGCAACGCGCGACGATGCGCGACGTTTAACGTAGTCGCGCCGACGTAGTTTTTTTAACTTCTGCGTTTTTTATAATTTCCGCGTTTTTATTTCTTTTCTTTTGCGGACGCCTTGTCTTTTGACGCTTTATCTTTCGCGGCTTTATCTTTCGCAGCCTTGTCGGCGGCGTCTTTATTGTAGACAAAGTAGATCGCGCTAACGGCGAACTTTATTTTGACGTTGTTCGTATCGTCGACGCGCAAGACGACTTCGCCCGCTTCTTTGTCGATCGAATAAATCGAGCCGATAATTCCGCCGGTCGTCAAGACCTTGTCGTTGACCTTCAAGGAATTAATGAGTTTTTGCGCTTGTTTGTCGCGCGATTTATTGGGCAATACAATCAGGATGAAAAGCGCGATCAAGACGAAAAAAATCATCATAATAGCGCTAAACGCTCCGCCGCCTTGGGGCGCGGTCGCGGGAGCGTCGGCTCCAAAAAGCGCCGCGCATTGCGCGAACGCCGCGTAGGCAATCTCATCGAACATACGGGGTTCCTCAACGAAAACGACAGGGGACGCGTCCCAAGGCGCGCGGTCGAACCTAGCGCGGGGGGACTCGTCTGAACATTATTCGACTATTGTCTTATAATCATAAACCTCTTGGCAAGGTCGACAAGGGATACGAGGCGCAAATATTTCTTTTTTTCGTTAAAAAAAACTAGTTTTGTCGAATTTTTCCATAGAGATTGAGCGAATTCGACGCTTTGCAGAAATTGGAAAACGGTATTGCGTCGAATCGGAATTTTGATTATATAGGAACTTTGGAGTCGCGTTGGCGGTCGACGCTATATTTACGCTCGCAACGAGGAGAATTCGTTTTGACGCAAGACGCCCTAGTATCGTTTTTTAACAAGCCCGAGACGTTCGTAAGAATCGATAGACGCGAACGAGACGACGCGTCGAGTAGTCGTCGAGTCGTTTCGCGCGACCTCGATGCGATTTTGGCGATCGAACGTCGTTCTTTCGATTATCCATGGACGCGCGAAGAGTTCGAATTTTGCCTTGAGGGTCGTTGTCTTGACGGTTTTGTCGTGGAACGCGAACAGAACGTTTTGGGCTATCTGTTCTATGAATTGCGCGCCCGTAAAATTCGATTGTTGAGTTGCGCGGTCGCCGAATCGGAGCGACGCCAAGGAATTGGCTCCGCTCTTTTAAGTCGACTTGCCGAGAAATTGACGCCCCGGCGCGCGTCGATCGTCTGCGACGTGCGTGAAAGAAACGTCGAAGGACAACTCTTTTTGCATAGTTTTGGGTTTCGCGCTCAATGGGTTTCGCGCGATTATTACGGCGAAACGCACGAAGACGCTTATCGTATGGTTTACGCGCTTGAGTCCGACGTTCTTTTGACTCGAGAACGGGACGCAAAAAGAGCGGCGTTCCTTGTTTGAAACGTCGTTTTGTCCAAAACAAAATAGAATCTTCTAAAATTTTGCGCGGCTTTTGTCTGCTCCAATACAAACCTCGTTTCGAACATTGCGCGAACTCTTACGGGGAAAGTTTGGATTTAATGTAGAAATGAAAACGACTATGAACAAAAGATCTTTTGTTCATAGTCGTTTGTTTTTCAACGCAACTAGACGGAACGACTCGACGTCAAGCGTTCCGTCTAACCAGCGCGACTAAACCAGCGCGACGAGGAATTGAGACGCCAAGACGACCAACACCAGCGCGACGGGATAAGTCGCGGCGTAAGCGGCGGCGACGTCGTCGGTCTTCGCGGTGTTGATCAAGGCGCCAAGCGCGGGCGTCGAGGTCATGCCGCCGGTGATCGAGCCGAGATTGTTTAGCATACAGAGCTTGACGACGTAACGCGCAAAGACATAGCCGAGCAACATCGGGATAATTTCCATAACGGCGCCGTAAATAAAGAGAATAAACCCGTATTGTTTGACGTCGTGAACGAATCCCGCGCCGCCGGGAACACCCGCGCCGATAAGGAAGAAGACCAACCCGTATTCGCGGAAGGATCGCAAAAATTCGTTGGAAATACGCATGCTGATCGGACCAATATGTCCGAAGTGTCCAAGAATCAGACCCATAATGAGCGCGCCGCCGGTGTTGCCCAACGAGAAGTTCGCCCCGCCGGGGAGAGGAACGCTAACCTTGCCCAAGAAGATTCCTAAAACAACGGCAAGAGCAAAAGGACCAAGTCCGATGGGATCGAGCTTCATTAAGTTTTCAGGAAGTTTGCGTTCGGCTTGCGTTTCGTCGGCCGCGTGAAGTTTCTTTTGTTCTTCGGTAATATTGGCGCGAAGAATTTTCGGAACGAGTTGGACGAAAAGAACGACGCCGACGACGCCGAACGGATAGCCGATCGCGTGCCCGACGGTGCAACGATCGACCAAAACTTGACGCGCTTCTTCGATCGAAAGAGTTGCCAGACCGTTTTCGGCAAGATACGTCGCAAACACGCCCGCGTTCGCATAAGCGTCGACGAGCGATTGGTCGGCGTTGGCAAGAACTTCGTTTGCCGCTGCAAAACCGGGCGTCGTCGTCAAAGAACCGGAGAGAATGCCGACAAGCATCGCGGCGTCGACGTCGGTGAATTTAACGAGGAGCCAGCAGGAAAGGGAAGCGGTTCCGATAATGATGAGCCCGATTAACGCGTAGGACTTGTAGTTTTTCTTCAAATTCGTGAAGAATTTCGGACCGGCGATAAAGCCGACGCTCGTAACGAAGCAGAGCAAACCAAGATCGCTGATTAACTTCATCGACGACTTCATTTGTTTCATATCGATCGTAACAAGTCCGATTTTGTGGAACAACGAGTCGTCGGCGCAAGCGAAATGACCGAAGACCAACGCGACGAGGAAGACGCCCGCCGTGCCCAAGCCGACGCCTTTGATTTCGATTCTTCCAAGAAGATAACCGAGAACGGTGATCAAGAAGACAAGGAAAAGAATCATATTGAACGGCGTGCAGAAGACTTTTTCAAGATAAGACTTCTTTTTTTTGTCGCTTTTCTTTTCTTCTTTTGCCGGAGTAGGATTTTCTGCGGGGTTTTCCGCTTTAGCCTCTTCGTTTTTTTCCGTTTGCACGCTTGCGTCCGATCCCTGCGCTTCGGCTTGTTCAACTTGCGTCGCTTCGGCGGCGGCTTGTTCGGCGGGCGCGGCGGCTTCTTGCGCGACCGTAAGTCGTTGGCAGGCGTAAGCGCATAACGCCGCCAAAAGAATAGCCGCGAAATATTTAACGTTTAGAAATTTGGATAACACTGGAAACGTCTCCGACAAATTTATGTTTTCTTGAATCGTTGTCGTATGTTCTGTATTTATCGGCATAGAAACCTAAACAAAACGCGACGCGCAGGGCTTTCTAAACGAACGACGTTTGTCAAAGCCCGGCGGCGTCGGTTTAGACGGCGTTAAGACAAGGCGTTAGTCTTGAGATTTCGCCAACAGAAATTCTCTATTGAGTCGCGCGATGTGAGCGATAGAAACGCCCTTGGGACATTCGGCTTGGCACGCTTGAGTGTTGGAACAAGCGCCAAAACCAAGCTCGTCCATCTTTGCGACCATCGCCTTAGCGCGTTTTGCCGCTTCGGCGCGCCCTTGCGGCAACTTCGCCAACGCGGAAACGCGCGCCGCGACGAAGAGCATCGCGGAGCCGTTTTTGCACGTCGCGACGCAGGCGCCGCAACCGATGCAAGCGGACGCGTCCATCGCTTCGTCGGCGTCTTTCTTTGAAATTTGAATGACGTTGCCGTCGGGAACAAAACCGTCGTTCGAAATGAATCCGCCCGCTTGAAGAATTTTCTCGAACGCGCGACGGTCGACGACCAAGTCTTTAACGACGGGGAACGCGGCGGCGCGCCACGGCTCGACGGTGATGGTACTGCCGTCGTCGAAACGACGCGCCGTCAACTGGCACGTGGTAACTTCGTCGTCCGGACCGTGGGCTCTGCCGTTGATATAGAGCGAACAAGCGCCGCAAATACCTTCGCGACAATCGTGGTCGAACGAGATCGGCTCTTTTCCTTCGCGAATAAGGTTGTTGTTCAAAATGTCAAGCATTTCGAGGAAGGAGGTGTCGGGCGAGATACCGTCGACGCGGTAAGTTTCAAAACGCCCCTTCGCTTTTGCGTTTTTTTGACGCCAAACTTTTAATGTGAATTTCATTTTTACGTCTATATTTAATTATTTAGAGGAACGGGGAACGATCGGAATTCAAATCTGTAAGCCGATCCCTAATTAATCTTTGTAGTTTCTCGTTTGAACTTTGATCGTCTCGTAGTTCAACGGCTCTTTATGCAACACGGGGTCTTCTTTTTCGCCTCGATATTCCCAAGCGGAAACGTACATAAAGTTCTCGTCGTCGCGTTTCGCTTCGCCGGTTTCCGTCTGGCTTTCTTCGCGGAAGTGTCCGCCGCAAGACTCGGTGCGATTGAGCGCGTCGAGCGCGATCAATTTAGCAATGTCGAGGAAGTCGATTAGACGAATCGCTTTTTCCAGTTCTTGGTTAAATTCGGCGTTCGTACCGGGGACGCAAACGTCTTTCCAGAACTCTTCGCGAACTTCTTCGATACCCTTTAACGCTTTACGCAAACCGGCGTCGTTACGAGCCATACCGACGTACTCCCACATAATCGTTCCCAATTTCTTGTGGAGTTCGTCGACCGGCTTGGTTCCCTTGACGTTAAGAATCTTCTTAATTTTGGCGCGAATCGCTTTTTCGGCTTCGTCAAATTCGGGCGCGTTGGTATCGATTTTCGGCGTCTGAATTTCGTGCGAGAGGTAGTCGCCGATCGTATAAGGAACGACGTAATAACCGTCGGCTAGACCTTGCATTAACGCGGAAGCTCCCAAACGGTTGCCGCCGTGGTCGCTGAAGTTTGCTTCGCCGATCGCATAAAGACCTTTGAGCGTCGTCATCAAGGAGTAGTCGACCCAAAGTCCGCCCATTGTATAGTGGATCGCGGGATAAATTTGCATCGGCTCTTTATACGGGTCGACTCCGGTGATCTTTTCGTACATTTGGAAAAGGTTGCCGTAACGTTCCGCGATCGTTTTCTTCCCAAGACGCTTGATCGGCTCGGCAAAATCAAGGAAGACGGCGAGACCGGTTTCATTGACGCCGAAACCGGCGTCGCAACGTTCCTTAGCCGCGCGCGACGCGACGTCTCGAGGAACGAGGTTGCCGAACGCCGGATAACGACGTTCAAGATAGTAATCGCGGTCTTGTTCGGGAATTTGCGAGGGCTTAATTTTGCCTTTACGCAATTTTTCAACGTCTTCGAGTTTTTTCGGAACCCAAATACGACCGTCGTTACGAAGCGATTCGGACATCAACGTCAATTTTGATTGTTGATCTCCGTGAACCGGAATACAAGTCGGGTGAATCTGAACGTAGCACGGATTGCCAAAGAACGCGCCCTTTTTGTAGCACTGGATCAACGCGGAACCGTTGCTGTTCATCGCGTTGGTCGAGAGGAAATACGCGTTTCCATAACCGCCCGTCGCAAGAATAACCGCGTGCGCGCCGTAACGCTCGATTTCGCCCGTAACGAGGTTGCGAACGATAATTCCGCGCGCTTTGCCGTCGATTACGACCAAGTCCAACATCTCGCGCCGACTGTAGGCTTTAACCGTGCCAAGGGCTATTTGGCGATTCATCGAAGCGTAGGCGCCCAATAGCAATTGTTGACCGGTTTGACCGCGAGCGTAGAAAGTACGGGAAACTTGCGCGCCGCCGAAAGAACGGTTGGCCAAGTATCCGCCGTAATCGCGCGCGAAGGGGACGCCTTGCGCGACGCATTTGTCGATAATCGCGGAACTAACTTCCGCCAAACGATAGACGTTCGCTTCGCGCGCGCGGAAGTCGCCGCCTTTGATCGTGTCGTAGAACAAACGGTAGACGGAGTCGTTGTCGTTACGATAGTTCTTCGCGGCGTTGATGCCGCCTTGCGCGGCGATCGAGTGCGCGCGACGCGGACTGTCCGAAATACAGAACACTTTGACGTTGTAACCCAACTCGCCAAGCGTGGCGGCGGCGGAAGCGCCGCCTAATCCCGTCCCGACGACGATAATATCCAGCTTGCGTTTGTTCGCCGGACTGACGAGGTGGATTTGTCCCTTGTAACGAGTCCATTTCTCGGCTATAGGCCCTTCTGGAACTCCTGATTGCAACCTAGGGTCAGACATTTTTTTTCTTTAATAACTTAATGTTGAGGTCGAAACGTCGACGTTAATTACAAAAAAGCAAGACTATGACGGACAAAGTACGAAGTTAACCGCAGAGAAGTTAACCGCAGACTCGCCTGCAACGCTAGGTTCAATTGCCTTGCAAAAACAATTTGACGCAAACGGGGATCGAAATAAACACGATGTAAAGCACAGTCGCATAAACTCTTGCGACGAATTGTAGACGCGGGAGCCAAATGGAATTGGAAAGTCCGATAGTTTGGAACGCGCTCCAGAAACCGTGCCTAATATGATAGAAGAGCGCCGTAACCCAAACGATATAAAAGACGCAGTATCCCCAATTCGAGAAAAGGCTTACCAATAGTTCGTAAGGATTGGCTTCTTCGCCTCCAAGCCAACTTTGCAACTGCATCTTTGCCCAGAAATGGAAAAGATGAACGAAGAGGAATCCAACAACGACGATTCCAAGAATGAACATATTCTTAGCGTACCAATGGCACGTCGTCTGATTGGAGACCGCATACTGCATCGTTCGGGGACGACAGGCTAGGTTTTTGAACTCAATGGCGATCGAAAAAAGGATATGGACGATAAAACCGGCGGCAAGAATTGGAACCATAAGTTGAACAAGCAAATTTGATCCCATAAACTCGCAGGCCATTTCATAAGATTCGCGAGAAGCCAACGCCGTCAAATTGAGGCAAGCGTGCAACGTGACGAAGACTATTAAAAATAAGCCGGTAAGGCTCATTATGAACTTTTTACCGATCGACGAAGACAGAAAATTCATCATAACGTAAGATTTTCCATTTTTCTCAGTGTGAACGATACTGCCTAACAGGCTTTGACAACGCTTGGTTGGGGCGCGACTTGGGAAACGAAAAGGCGACGCGCCAAAAGCGTTTTCGCACGAGGCGTTAAATCTCGAAAATCGAGATTTTGCGTTCTGTCGCAAGAACGCGCGCCGCGATCAAACGAAACTCAAGGGCGACGCCTCAAAACATAACCCCCCAAATTATATAGCGTCCCATAGCCGACGCAAGGGGGAGCGACGTTAAATCGATAAATCTTTACGTAATAAACGGCGGAATATGGTTAGCGTGGATAAACTCAATTAAAACGTTTTTGAGGGCGTGGAACGAAGACGATAGACGTTTTGTTTCGGACGAAAGGGACGCAATTACGAGAAATATATGAAAATGAAAACTGGAACCGATAGAAAAAGAGAATTACGTATAACGACGAGACGCTTGAATCGTAAGTTGTTATTGGCGTCTAAAACGTTGGCGATCTCTTAGAAATAAAAGTTTGCGCTTCTAAGAAAAGTTCAGTTTAGATTCGTTTGAACGGGGTTTATTTGGAAAAATAAAAATTTTTAAAAAACCTTCTTGACGCATTGAAATACTTTGGTATATTACTCTCCGTCGTTAGCGACAAGTCCTTTGAAGGACTTCTGGTTGACGACGAACGATATTTGACATCTAGGTAAAGACAAATCATACAGTGTGAGAACCGTTGAGGTCAATCTCAATAGAGAAACCTC
>JAZRWW010000143.1:0-4591 GCA_045599865.1 Thermoguttaceae bacterium | reverse complement strand
GTCAAGGACGGAACGAGTAAATTCGATCGTTCGATCCAAGAGATGGCTCGTCGAACTTTCGAAACGCTCGCGAGAATACTGAACGTTGACGCGCGAACCGCCGAACGAAACTCGCACGGGCGCAGTCTCGCGATTCGTCAGAGTCTTCTTAGCGTTTTCCGCCGACAAGCGCAAATCGTAACACGTTTCAGGATCGTCCAGAATTCCTTCGACGCCCGTTTCGTTTTGGAAATCAGAGACTAAATCGTTGATAATAGCGTCGTCCCAGTCTTTTCCTCCGAGTCGATGATCGCCGTCGGAGCAAACGATACGAATTTCCGCGCCGTCGATCGAAACGACGCTTACGTCGAACGTGCCGCCGCCAAGGTCGTAAACGACCGCGTTGCGGCGTCCTTCGCGCCGGTCGAAACCGTAATATAACGCGGCGGCCGCCGGTTCGTCGAGTATCTGAACGACGTTAAGCCCCGCAAGTTCGCCCGCCAAGCGCGTCGCGTTTCGTTCCGCGTCTCCAAAATACGCCGGACAAGTAATCACGACGTCTTTGACTTCGTGTTCGCCCGTCTTACGCGCGTCTTCGACAAGTCGTCGCAAAATATAACTCGAAAGCTCTTCGGGCTTGTATTCCGTCCCGTTAAAATTGAAAGTCCAATCGGTTCCGATCTGTCGCTTCACAAACTCGACGACGGAATCCGCGTCCGTCTTGGCCGCCTCTTTGGCGACTTTACCCACGATTATATTGTCGGACGATTCAAAAAAAATCGCCGACGGCGTCGTTTGCTCGTTTTCAGAATTGCGTATCGTTTCCGCTTGGTTGTACTCGTTGACGTAAGCGATCGCGGAATAGGTCGTTCCAAGATCGATTCCGTAGATTCTATTTTCCATTTGACTTACTGCTCCTTTTCAACAAAGCGAAAAACTTCGACAAGTTCCGGGCGAACGATCGCCTCAACCCCTTGACGCGCGGTATAGTAACCGGCGCGCAAAGAACGAATCGTTCTGTCTTGCGCGGGAGAATCGGTCGGCGTTCTTTTCAAAGCGCGTTGCCTCTTAGGATCGAACAAAGAACCTTCCTCGGAACGGAAATTAAAAACGTCCAAACGATCAAGAAGCGTTCGCAAATTCTCGGGCAATTCCTCGCAAACGTAACGAATCAACTTACGAACGAGTTTTTCCAATTCCTCGGGTTCCGTCGGCAAAGGCGACTCGGCTAATTCGCGCGACCAACGTTTCTCCACGTCGTCGATCTCTTCGATCAAACCCGCGACAAGTTCCTTCTTCAAATTCCAAACAAGATCGTTTTTATACTCGCGATTCTCCGCGTAAAGCGCGTCGATCATACGATTCTTTTGTTCGTCGTACTTTAACTTCGCGTCAAATCGTCGCTCAAGACGTTCGCTCAGTTTGATCGATCGTTCCAAAAGGACGCGCGTCTCGTCGATTTCGACCGACTTTTCCGACGGCGCTTCGAGCGATTCCGCAGAATCGACGTTTGTCGGGTCGTTCGTCTCAATTTCCGGCGTCTCTAATAATTCTAACGAATCCTCGTCCATTTCGTCCGTTCCTTAGCCGTTAAACGCTTGTAAAACGTCGTCTAAAAGTTCCTAGTAATATTATGACAAGCGACAAAAGAAAAATCAAGCGTTTTTTAATTCGATTTGGCGCTTTGGCAAAAAACTTTATTCGACTCCTTGAAAAAAAACGTCCTCTCGTTACCCTATACGTAGCGACAAGAACGCGCTACTTTGAAATCAAGAAAAAATAAGGCGTAAAAACGTTTGCGCAAGCGCCAAAAGAGTCGTCAAGATCGTTTAAAGGAAAACACGCCGTGAAAAAAATTATTTGCGTCGCAAGCGCGCGACCCAACTTCGTAAAAATTGCCCCGATTATCGACGCGTTTCAACGACGACCGGCGTTTGAACCGTACTTGGTTCATACGGGTCAGCATTACGACGAAAAAATGAGCGACTTATTCTTTCGCGAGTTGGAAATTCCTAAGCCGAACGTCAATTTAGGAGTCGGCGGAGGTTCGCACGCCGTCCAAACGGCGCAAACGATGACGGCGTTTGAAAAAATCTGTCAACAGGAAAAGCCGGACGCCGTATTAGTCGTCGGCGACGTCAACGGAACCGTCGCTTGCGGACTAGTCGCCGTCAAAATGGGAATTAAACTAATTCACGTCGAAGCGGGCTTGAGAAGTTTCGACCGTACTATGCCCGAAGAAATTAATCGAATCGTCGTCGACTCGATTAGCGACTTCCTCTTTTGCACTGAAAAAAGCGGCCTAGAAAATTTGAAACGCGAAGGAACGCCCGACGAAAAAGTCTTTCTAGTCGGAAACGTGATGATCGACTCGCTACTAAAAAATCGTGAAAAAGCCGAAAAGCTCTCGATTCTCGAAGATTTAGGACTCCGCGCGAAAAAATACGCGACGCTCACTCTGCACCGACCCGCCGCCGTCGATAATGCCGACGTCTTAAATCGTCTCTTCGACGCTTTCGAAGTCGTCCAAAGGGACATGCCGATCGTCTTCCCCGTTCATCCCCGCACGAAAAACAATCTCGACAAGTTCGGACTGACGACGCGGCTTGAAAAAATGGAAAACATACGAATACTCGAACCGCAAGGATATTTGGAATTTCTCAAGCTGAACGCAAACGCCTTGCTCGTCTTCACTGATTCGGGAGGGCTCCAAGAAGAAACGACGATTCTAAAAACGCCTTGCGTTACTCTGCGTGAAAATACCGAACGTCCTTGCACGTGCGAAGTCGGTTCCAATCGTTTGGTCGGACTAGACCCGCAAGCGATTCTCGAAGCATACGAGCAAATAAAATCCGGCAAGGAATCCGAACCGCAAATCCCGCCCTACTGGGACGGTAAAGCGGCGGAAAGAATCGCCGACGTTCTGGAAAAATCATTGAACGACTAGAGGCGCTAAATCGACTTCAAATTCGTAAACGAAAGAAGGCGCTCGTAACTTGGAAAATATGTTTCGTCAAAGGCGAAGAACGATAAAAAGTCAAACGTAAACTTTACAAACGACAAAAACCGTTAAAAGACCTTAATTTATCAAATAAACCTCCCTTTTAAACGCGCCGGGGGGGTTACAAATCTGATTTTCTTGCTTATCATAACGATCATAGCAAAGGGAATTGAGCGACGCGTGAGAAAGAAACCGACCTTTGACGCATATTTGTTTGAGGCGTCGACCGATGCGCGCGCGAACCCTTCATAGAGGAGAGAAAACAATGAGTTGTTCGGCGTCTACGTTACTGATTACGGGCGGCACGGGTTCCTTTGGAAACGCCGTCTTGAATCGTTTCCTTACTTCCGACGCGTTTGGAGAAATTCGCATCTTCTCGCGCGACGAGAAAAAACAGGACGATATGCGTCACTTCTATCAAGCGGAATTCCCGCAATTTAGCGAAAAAATCCGCTTCTATATCGGAGACGTCCGCGACTTGCCGAGTATTCGACCCGCGATGCGAGGCGTCGACTATATCTTCCACGCCGCCGCGCTCAAACAAGTCCCGAGTTGCGAATTCTTTCCGCTCGAAGCCGTAAAAACAAACGTCTTCGGAACCGAAAACGTTCTTACCGCCGCGATCGACGCGGGCGTCAAGAAAGCCGTCTGTCTCTCCACCGACAAAGCCGCGTATCCCGTAAACGCGATGGGAACGAGCAAGGCGATGATGGAAAAGGTCATTATCGCGAAGAGTAGAACCGTCGATCCCAAGGACACGACGATCTGTTGCACGCGATACGGCAACGTCCTATGTTCGCGCGGTTCCGTCGTTCCGCTCTTCATCGATCAAATGCGTAAAAACGACCCGCTTACCGTCACCGACGCTACGATGACAAGATTCATTATGTCCCTAGACGAAGCGGTCGACTTAGTGCGATACGCCTTTGACAACGCGGATTCGGGCGACATTATGGTGCAGAAAGCCCCCGCGTGTACGATCGGAATCCTAGCGCAAGCCGTCAAAGAAATTTTCGGAAAGCCTAATCACGAAGTTCGTTGCATCGGAATCAGGCACGGCGAAAAAATGTACGAAACGCTCCTAACAAACGAAGAATGCGCAAACGCGATCGATATGGGGAACTTCTACCGCGTTCCTTGCGACAAACGAGGACTCAATTACGACAAATATTTTAGACAAGGCGACGTCGAAAGAAACGTCCTGACGGAGTTCAATTCGAGCAACACGCAACTGCTTGACGTCGAACAAGTCAAGGAAAAGTTGCTCAAATTGAAGTATATCCAAGACGAAATCGCAAACTTCTAATTTCAAGTAATCGTTCACGCAATATGCCGACCAAGGTTTGCGTTCGAATCGACGGCGCTAGCCGTCGCGCGATAGGCCGCCCGCCAACGACGGGCGGATCGGCGCCGCCGAAAACGCGTCCGTTATCAAAGCGAAATTATCCGACAAACCCAAAAACTCCCGTTTACGGAGAACCGAGTTTATCGGAAGAATTAGCGTTTGAAGGTTCTGCGAAAAACATACGAACTTTCAAACGACGCGGCGACTGTAAAAAACAAAAAATCGTTTGCGCAACGTCAAGCGAAACGCCGATCCGCCCGTCGTTG
>JAZRWW010000142.1:0-6357 GCA_045599865.1 Thermoguttaceae bacterium | reverse complement strand
CGTCGAATTGCAACGAGGAACGCGTCGATCATTTTTCAAGCGGAGTCGTTTCTGCGAGTTTTTCTTTTTCGAGGAAACGCGTCGCTTTTTTTACCGCGCGGCGCGTCAACGAATCAAGATCGGCGGCTATTTGCGCGTATGAAGGAACTTGCTCTTGTTTTTTGGGAACGACGACGTAATCGAACCCTTGAGGCAGTTCCGCATACTGAAGTCGAAACGCTTCTCGAATAAGACGCTTCCAGCGATTACGAATATGCGCCTTGCCAACTTTTTTCGAGACGGAAAGCCCTAGTCTTGAGGGCGCGTCGCGATTCGTCGGACGACAACAAACCGTCAAACGCTCGTTGTACGCGCGCGCGCGAAATTGGTAAACGCGCGCAAAATCGCGTTCGAGCTTAATTCGCTTCGCGACGTCGAAACGAAAGGCGCCTTGCTCTTGCTTTTTTTCACAAGACGACGCGCAACGGCGCGCGGACGTTTCGTTTTGCGTTTCTTTGTCGATATGGAGTTCGGTCATATTATTCGGCGTTTTTTTCGGAATCGTCGGATTTGGCGTCTTCCGGCCACAATTCGTCTTCAAGAGGCTTGTCGTCGTCGATTTCTCCGCTTAAGGGCGCTTCTTTTTGGCAAGCCTTGGAAATCTCTCGCGCCGCGCCGTCGGGATCGTAACCCGTAATCGAATTTTGAAGTTCCCCGTCTTTATAAACTTGGACGAGCGGAAGGGCGTCAATTTTAAATTCTTCCGACAGTTGGGGAAGTTTGTCGACGTCAATTTCTGCAAATTTGACGTCGGCGTCTCGATAGTATTCCGCCTGTTTGCGTAGTTCTGGAATCAACTTTCTACTAGACGGATTCCAATCGGCGCCAAATGTTACGACCGCAAACCGAGCGTTTTTTACAAAGTTACGAAAACTCTCTTCCGTCTTTAACGTCGGAAGTAGAGCGTCTTGTTCGTCTTCGGCGTTTTCTTGGGACGCCCGACCTTCTTGCGCGGTTTGAACGGCTTTCTTATTGGCGCACAAACTTTCCACAAGATTTGCCAAATCGTAGGGATAGTTTCCGATGATCTGCGAGTAGGGACGCCCTTCGTAATAGACGCGAATATCGGGAATCGAACCGACGCGCATACGAGTCGCTAAAGAATCAAGAACGTCGACGTCGACTTCTGCAAATTTGACGTCTTCCGTCTCGAAATAACCCGCTTGTTTGCGCAATTCGGGCGAAAGTTCGCAACAAGGACCGCACCATTCCGCGCCAAATTTTACGACGGCTATTTCGCAACTTGAGATAAAATCTTCAAATTCTTTTTCCGTTTTCAACGTGGGAATTTCAAGAGGTTGCGCCAGCGAATAGTCGACGAACGTCGGCGTCGTTTCCGAAGCCTGGTCCGATTCGTCCGACGAATTTGAACAACCGAAAAAACTACAGAACGGAAGAACGGAGAGAAGAAAGAACGACGTTAAAGGAAAGACGCGTTTCATGGGAACGACTCCTAGGAACGACGACGTTAGAACGCAACGACGCGACGAATTCGAAAAAGAACGAACAAACAAAACGAGTCCGCGCGGCGACGTCGCGTCGCGCGAAAAGGCGCCCTTAATCAAGATTAAGGACGCCGACCGACGTGGAGATCGTCTCGATCACGCGCCAAATTTACCAAGACGATCGGCGTGCGCCATCGCCAAGGGCATCAAATGTTGCGCTTGGAAACGACCGAGACCGCCGAAATTGTTCGCCTCCGTTTCGCCAAATTTTTGGCAAGAATCGACGCGAGCGTTGTTGGCGACGATCAGCGTCGGCACAGGGTGGAACGAGTGCGAAGCCATCTTGGCGGGCGTGCTGTGGTCGCCGGTGACGACGAGGCAGTCTTTCGCTCCGAGCAACGCTTCGATCGAAGGCATAACTTTGTCGAGTTCTTCGATCATTTTGACTTTCGCGTCAAAATCGCCGTCTTCGCCGCGACTGTCCGTATACTTGAAGTGAAGGAAGAAGAAGTCGTACTTGTTCCAGTTTTCCTTCAAAACTTCGACTTCCTCTTGCAAGGAAGCGGGCTTGCCGACAAGTTCCATACCGACGAGGCTGGCGAGTCCCTTGTACATCGGATAAACGGCGATCGCGGCGGCGTTGAGACCGTAAAGCTCTTTATAACTCGGCAAAGAAGGCTTTTTGGCGAAGCCGCGCATCGTCAAGCAGTTGGCTTTCGGCTGTCCCTTGAGAATTTGAACGGCTTGTTCGTAGAATTCTTTGGCGACTTTTGCCGTTTTTTCGCTGTCGGGATTCGTCGCAACGGGGTCAAGCGGCTTGACGCCGGTCTTTTGCGGGTCGGTGTCGGCGACGTTTCCGCCAAGACCTTCGCCGCGGAAAACGACGACGAAACGATGTTCCTTAACGGGCTCGACAAAAACTTCGACGCCGGGAATCTTGACGTTCTTAAGCAATTTAACGACTTCGGCGCTTTCTTCCGTCGGAATACGACCGGCGCGACGATCGGTGATCAGACCGTTTTCGTCGATCGTACAGAAATTGCAACGCATACAGACGTCGTTCGGACCGACCGGGAACGCAATACCAGCCGCTTCTAAGACGCCGCGACCAATTTGGAAGACCAGCGGATCGTAACCGAAGAGCCCAAGGTGCCCCGGTCCGCTACCGGGCGTTATACCGGGAAGAATCGGGAGGGACATGCCGCACACGCCCTTGGCGGCGAGTTTGTCAAGATTCGGCGTATTAGCCGCTTCAAGTTCCGTTGGTCCGCCCGGTTGCAACGGCAGACCGCCGATTCCGTCGGAAACGACCATTACGATTTTACCGCCTTCGTCGACCTTCAATGATCGGATCAGTTCGTGCAATTCCATCTTTATATTGTCTTTCGTTCAAATCGCTTCAATTTTAGCGCGCTCCGACTCGCCTTTACGACGCGTTTTCATCGCGCTGTTATTCGTCGAACAAGGGCGCGCGGTTTTGATCCAAACGCGCCGATTTCTATAATTCTAACCTATTTCCGTCCCTTCGTCTAGGTAGCGCCGTTGAAATCTTTCTTTTTTGAGTTTGTCGCGCGTCCTTAGACTTGTCGCGCGACGCTCTTGTCGAGCCTCAAAAAAAACGTATAATACGGAGGCTTTTTTGCGTCGGGAGACGCGGGCGTTATCCATAAAAACGGCGCGCGAACGCGTCGAGCGAGTAGGTCGAGGCACAGATGAAAAAGAGACTTTTAACCGGTCTTCAGCCGAGCGGCGAGTTGACGATCGGAAATTATTGCGGCAGTATCAAGCAAGTGTTGGAATTTCAGAAGGAATACGAAGTCTTTCTATTTGTGCCCGATATGCACTCGATTACCGTTCCGCAGGTTCCCGAAGATTTGCAACGACGTATTCGCGATCTTGTTTCCCTGTATCTTGCCTGCGGAATATCCGGCGAAGATTGTCATATTTACGTTCAGTCGGAAGTGCCTCAACACGCGAATCTCTCTTGGATTCTATCTTGCAACGCGTATATGGGCGAGATGTCGCGTATGACGCAGTTCAAAGCGAAGACTGAAGGTAAAAAAGAGATCGGTTGCGGGCTGTTTACCTATCCGATTCTGATGGCGGCCGATATTCTTTTGTATAACGCCGACGTCGTTCCGTGCGGAGCCGACCAAAAGCAACACGTCGAATTGGCGCGTAATCTCGCGCAACGTTTCAATAAGAAATACGGCGAAACGTTCGTCGTGCCCGAGCCGATTATTCCGAAACTTGGCGCTAAGATTCGCGACTTGCAATATCCCGATAAGAAAATGAGCAAGAGCGCCGAGAATCCCAAGGGGTCTATTTTCTTGACGGATACCGAAAAAGTCGCGCGTAAGAAGATTATGAGCGCCGTTACCGATTCCGGGGAAGGCGTGGTTTTCGACGAAGAGAACAAGCCGGGCGTGTCAAATCTTCTCACTATTTACGCTAGTTTTGCTCATACGACGATACGCGAAGCGGAAAAACATTTTGAAGGCGCTCGATACGGCGATTTAAAAAAGGAAGTCGCAGACGTCGTCGTCGCGTTTCTAAACGACTTGCAAGAACGAAGGCTTGAAGTCGAGAAGTTGGGCAAGGTCGACGAGACGCTTGATCGTGGACGCGACTATGCGATGCAAGTCGCCGCGCAAACCTACGATAAGGCGCGACGTCTCGTTGGATTGGGGCGCGTTTGAGGCGATTTCGCTTTGTGAACAAACCGACGCGTCAGGGAAATATTTCCTTGACGCTTTTTCTTTTTTATGGGAACATTTGGCGCGTAAAATGCATAATTAATAAAGGAACGCGTCGCTCTTGAGCGACATAGAGAAAAATGAACCGCTTTAGGGGGACGACGATTTGGCGACGACTATTCGAAATTGGAGCAAGCAGGGGGTTTTGCTTGAAACGAGGGTTATCGACGGGGGGAAAGTGATTTGCCAACAGGGCTGGAATCTTCAGGAAACGCCCTATCATCCCGTAATTTCAACGAGCAACCCGTTCCTTGAGGCTTGCGAAGAATACGCGCGATATTTATACTTGCGCGAACAACTTGATTTAAACGGAGTTCGTTGCGGCGCCAACCTTGTGGACGAAGAGCGAACGCGTCATATTTTGGAAGGAGAACCGATCGTTCGGAGCGTTCGTAACAAGGGATTTGAAGAAGATTCTTCCCCGTATTCGACGGCGCGCGGATGGTCCGGCGGACACGCCAATCCCGACGCGGCAAAATATGGAAAAACGCAGATTCCAGAATTTTGGACCGGCGATCGTTTTATGTACGAAGTTTCGGATATTCTTTCCGACGTCAATTCAAAATGGCGTTTGCAAGTCTCGACTGAAGACGAAAAAACACAGGAGACGCCCGAACGATACGTTTGCGTTGAAGAACGATACGGGGTGCCGATTCGCGTCGTCGTTGAACGCGTCGACGACGAATTGAAGTGCGTTACCGCTTTTCCCGATTACGGCGCTTTTCCGTTAGACGACAGAATGAACGGCGCGTCTGAATAGCGGCTGGAAACGACGCTTTTACGAGCTTTCTTTTAAGCAAACAAAGAAAATAAAAACGCGAGACTCGATTCGAGGTTCTCGCGTTTTTGTTTTTTACGTCGGTCTATTTGCGTCGGTCTATTTGACTGTTTCGTTACTTTGCGTTCTTTGCTTTGAAGAACTCGATGAGCGCGTTGGTAGAAGCGTCGTGTTTCGTCGACGGTTCGCTTGACGTCAGTTCAGGCAAAACGGCTTTCGCGAGTTGCTTGCCCAGTTCGACGCCCATTTGATCAAAGGAATTGACGTTCCAGATCATACCTTGGACGAAGATTTTCATTTCGTACAACGCGATCAGACTTCCCAACATTTTTGGAGTGAGTTTGTCGAAGAAGAAAGCGCTTGTCGGACGATTGCCCGTAAAGACTTTGGAAGGGGCGAGACGTCGCGCTTCGGCTTCGTCCAAACCAGATTTGACGAGTTCGGCGAAGGCTTCTTCTTCCGTCTTGCCCTTCATCAACGCTTCCGTTTGCGCGATAAAGTTGGCGATCAATTTGTAGTGATGGTCGCCGATGGGATTCTGCGTTTGCGCGGGCGCGAGGAAATCGCAGGGGATCAACTTCGTGCCTTGGTGAATCAACTGATAGAAGGCGTGTTGTCCGTTCGTACCCGGCTCGCCCCAGACGATTTGACCAGTGGAATAATCGACGCGTTGATTCTCGCGGTCGACGCCTTTGCCGTTGCTTTCCATATCGCCCTGTTGCAAGAAAGCGGGAAAACGACGCATATACTGGTCGTAAGGCAAAATCGCTTGCGTTTCGGCGTTCCAGAAATTATTGTACCAGACGCCGAGCAACGCCATAATTACGGGAATGTTTTGACGATAGGGCGTCGCGCGGAAATATTCGTCGACTTCATGCGCGCCCGTGAGAAGTTCTTCAAAATTGTCGAATCCGACGGCGAGCGCGATACTTAAGCCGATCGCGGACCAGAGCGAATAACGACCGCCGACCCAGCTCCAGAATTCAAACATATTTTCCGGGTCGATTCCGAACTTTTCAACCGCTTCGCGATTGGTGGAAAGCGCGACAAAATGTTTGGCGACCGCCGTTTCGTCTTTTGCCTTTTCCAAAAGCCATTTTTTCGCCGTTTCTGCGTTCGTCATCGTCTCTTGCGTCGTGAAAGTCTTAGAGGCGATAATGAAGAGCGTCGTTTCGGGATTCAGCTTTTTGAGAATTTCTACGGCGTGGGTTCCGTCGACGTTAGAAATAAAATGGGGCGTTACGTTCGTTTGATAAGGCGTCAGAACTTCGCAAACCATACAGGGACCAAGGTCGGAACCGCCGATGCCGTCGTTTACGACGTCCGTGATCGCTTTGCC
>JAZRWW010000141.1:0-1668 GCA_045599865.1 Thermoguttaceae bacterium | reverse complement strand
CCGTCGACGGTCGAATAGGCTTCGTTATTCGTAAACGACGCGGCTCCAAGGACGTTCAACTTTCCGCAACCAAAATAAGCGCCCCCGAACTTGTCCGCGTGATTAAACGAGATCGACGGCTCCGCGACGGTCGACGAAATCTTCATCTCGCCGTAATTTGCAAACGCGCCGCCGCTACGCGCCGTATTACGGAGATAAGAACCGCCGTCGACCGTCAACGTCGCGCCGAAGTCGTTGAAGATCGCGCCCCCGTTTTTCGTCGCGACGTTGTCTTCGAACGTAACTCCGTTAAGCGTCAACGTCCCGGAGTTTTTAATCGCGCCGCCGTAATCGGCGTAACCGTTTTTAAGAGCGACGTTGATCAGCGTCAAAGAACCTCCGGCTTCGACTTCAAAGAGTCGACGCGCGCCTTCCCCGTCGTAATCGTCGCCCGTCGTAAAGAGAGGCGCGGAAGCCAAAGGCGCGTCCTTGCCGACGAATTCGATATTCGCCCCGGTTCCGTCGATCGTAAGATTTTTATCAATTACAATCTTGCCTAGGTCGAGCGTTATCGTTTGACTTTGAAGCGCGCCAAAAGTAATCTTCGCGCCGTTCTTTGCATAGGTAATCGCCTCGCGGAGCGAAATTAAACCGTCTTGTTCGTCAACGACGTCTTCCGACGTGGTAACGATCGTCGACTCGTCTTCCACAAAACGTTCATAAGCGCCCAAGTCGACGTCCGCATCACAGATTCGTTGGCTTCCGTCGATATCGGTTTCAAGCCCTTTGGCGTAATCGTTGTTTCCGGCGTTGATCGCACGCGAGCCGTCCGCCAAGCGCAAGTTCATTGTGGAAGGGTTGGTCAACTCTCCGCCGTCCCCAAATTCCGGCGCTTCGCGAAATATGCCGGTTAGACTCTCGCCGTCTTTTTCGATCAAATTGTCGTCGTCAAAACCAGACCAATCGCCGTCGTAGTAGACGTTGTTACTGCCCCCCCACCCGGTACGATTATTCGCGACTATCGAATTATGCATCGTTAACGTACTAGTTAACATACTATTGCTGTAAATGCAAAGCGCGCCGCCGAGGTCAGAAGCGTAATTCCCGGCAACGGTCGTGTTGAAGAGTTTTACAGTCGCGCCGTTATATGCGAAAATAGCGCTACCGATGCCGTCGCCGGTGCCGCCGGAGTCGTAAATATTTCCAGTAATGATCGAATTCTTCAGGGTTAAAGTCGACCCTACCACATGAAAACCGCGCAAGCCGCCGGTTATTATCACGCCGATAAATTCAATATCTGCGTTTCCATCGAGATTGAAAACATTCCCACTTCTGGTACCGCAGATCGTAACTCCTCCGGGCGCATCGGAAGCGTCGATAATCAGCGATTTGCCACTAATTCGAATACTATCGTCTAAGTAAATCGTCTTGCCGACCAAACTGTCTTCGAATTTGAATTTGATCGTATCGCCTGAGGACGCGTTGCCTATCGCTTCGCGAAGAGAGCCTGAGCCCTCGTTATCGGTATTCGTCACCGTCCAATATTGGTTCTCCGTCGTAACGAGCGGCGCGTCTTCGTTTTGCACGGGCGACAAGTCGATCATACCCTTTTCCGCGCGTTCACCCTCGACGCGAAATTCGGGTCCGTATGGAACCTGCTCGTTGGCAACGGCTCCTTCCCAGCCGACG
>JAZRWW010000140.1:0-15606 GCA_045599865.1 Thermoguttaceae bacterium | reverse complement strand
AGCTGACCTTTCTTAATGCTGTCGATTTGCAAATCGGATTCCAAATCCGCGTCAAGTTCGATCATTTCTTCGGGAAAACCCGTCTGTTCGACGACGAAGTTGATCATATACTTTTCCAACTCTTCGCGCGTAGGACCGACCGTCTCGACAGGTTGGGACGCAGTTTCTGCGATCGGCTTTTCCGCAACGTTATTCGCGCGCGGGACGCTAAACTTGACGTTCGTAAGATCAATATCCGTAAAAGCGGGCGCGATCGATCGAGGCAAAAGAATATCGGCAAACGAATATTCCGTCTGGACGCTTGTTTTAACCGAGGCGATTTCGGCGGGAGTCGCTTCTTTGATCGGCGACGCAACGTCGGGCGTCGCGGAAACGACGACCGGTTTAATCGTCTCGACTTGTTCGATTTTCGCAACGGATTTCGCAATGGATTCCGCAACGCCTACGTTGGACGGAGACTTGCGCGACGACGAAACGCCTTCGGAAAGTTCCGTTTTCCTTGCCAACGCCTGTCGACGTTTTTTCTCAATGCGACGTTGAGTCGCGTCGAAGAACGCTATTTTGTCGTTTTCCTCTAGGGACGAAGGACGATTCATTTTAGACTCCGATTTCGCATATTGGGGAGTCGAGGGCGCGACGGCGGAACCGCGTTCGACGATCAAGTGATAACGCGTTCCAGAGATCGAAGCGACGTCAACCCCGGCGAACAGTCGCCCGTCTTCGCGGAACGTTCGTAAAGGATAGGGCGCGGCGTTAGGACGCAACGTCTTGAACTCCGACAAATAAGACGCGCTCGTAAAACCGTAATTGGCCGCCGCCTCCTGTCTTTCGAGATCGACCAACGCGGCAAGCAAGGCATAAGCGCCGGTCGTGGCGCCCCCTATGCCGTATTCGCCAAGTCGAGTCGCCAATGGAACGACGTCGTCGTCCGTTCCATACTTCGCGCCTTGATCGTACCTCTTGGCGAGGAGCCTCAACGCGCGGCGATCCTTGACCGGCTGACAAGAGCCGGAAACCTCGACGACGCGCACGGAATCGATCGTCGTTCGCGCGTTTTCCAACGCTTGATCGACCGCCGTTCCGATCGCTTGATCGTCGTTTTCACTTAGCTCGCGACAAAAGCCCACGCCTTGAATAACGCCGTAAATATGATCGCCGTCGCGTCGCGCGTCTTCCGCGCGTTTAAGCGCCAAGGCGATGCAACCTTCGCTAAGCGCGACGCCTTGCGCTTTGTCGTCGAGCGGCGAAGGCGCGTTCGGCTCGCGTTCTAGGAACCCGTCCAGCTCGGCCTGTTTGAATTTTTCCGGCGACAAATCTTGCTGGCTTGCGACAAGTAAGATTTCGTCGAGGTCTCCCAATTCCAGCTGGTCGACGGCGCAGAGCAACGCCGGTCCAAACGACTGGACGCCTCCGTCGACGGCGACCGCTCCGCCCATCAAATTAAAGGTTTTCGTAATACGCGAGGCCAAAGCGCTGACGGTAAACCCGCCCGACTCGTCGACTAGCGCGGGAAAGCGCTTATAAGTCGCCTGCGTAAATTGTTCGGCGACTTCGTCGATCGATTTTTGATCAAATCCGAAGGCGCGCAAACGTTCCTTCAGCGTTTGAATCGTCATGGGCAACTTTAGACCTAACGAAAGTTGCGCGCTAAATTCACTTGCGAAGACGGAAGCCACGATACAGCCGACTCGTCGTCCAACTTCCGCATCGACGTCTTGCGGTTTGGAAACGCCGAAGGCTTGCGTTCCGGCTTCCAACGTCATATATTGTAAGGGATTACCTTCTTTAACCTGCTTCGGCGGAACTTTATAACGTTTCCAGTCGAATTCAAAGTCGACGGTTCCCGCTTCAGGTAGACGAATGGGATATCCGGCGGACAAACGAGGCGAATTGAATAATTCGGGAGTCCAACGGCTTTCGGGATAGGGACGACAACGATTTTTTTTGTCTCCAAGAGCGTCGAAGAAAACTTTTCGATCATTGGAACCTGGTATAATCGTGCCGACGCCGACCACGGCGATTCCTTCGCCGGTTTGTTTTTTCGCAGGTTGCGCCGAGGCGTTTGCCAAAGAGACGGAATTTTCTTTCGCGCGATAGTAATCGATCGCGGGGTATATTTCCTTAAGGCGTTTCGAATCGCAACAATCGAAGGCGTCGACGACAACGTGCGCGTTAAGTCCTCCAATTCCGAAGGCGTCGACGACGGCGCGTCGCGGCAAACCGTCGTTTCGCTTACGCCACGGAACCGCTTCTGACGGCGGATACAAGAAGGAGGCGTTCCAATCAAAGTTTGGATTCAGTTCGCAACCTTTTTCGATCGTCGGTGGAATCGTCTCGTTTTGCATCGCCAAAACGGCTTTAACCAACGAACAAACGCCGGCGGTTTCCAAGGTATGCCCTACGTTTCGCTTGGCGCTTCCGATCGGAACTTTGCGTCCGTTGAAATATTTGCCAAAGACCTCCTGCAAAGCCTCTAATTCGCTTGCGTCTCCGACTCGCGTAGAAGTCGCGTGCGCTTCAAAGTACTGAACTAAGGCAGGGTCGACGCCGTTTCGATAAGCGCGTTCGATCGCTTCTATTTGTCCTTCTTTTCGCGGCGCCCATAAACTTTTCCCTCGACCGTCGCTTGAAAGACCGACGGATGGAACGACGCCCCAAACGTGATCTCCGTCTTCAAGGGCGCGGTCTAGACGTTTCAAAACCAAAGCGGCGTAGCCTTCTCCGATGACTAATCCGTCGGCGTCCGCCGTGAACGGACGCGATCCTTTTGCCGTTAATGAACGCGCGGCCGAAAAAATAACAAGTAGATCGCCCGAGAAGAACGACGCGCCTCCAACGATCGCTCCGTCGACTCGACCGAGTTGAATCGACTTAATGGCGTGTCCCATTGCCTGCAACGAAGACGCGCAAGCGGCGTTAAACGTCGCTTCCGGTCCAACCGTTCCCAGAACGGAGGCCGTCAGCGTCGCGATTCTACCATGAGTAAAATCTGGGTTATACGAAGGCGTTCTCAAAGGCGATCGCGAACGCACGTCCTTAATAAGAGACGCCGTTAGCTTTTCTTTTTCGTCGTCCGACAGCTTTGAAAGAGAAGGCAAGTCGCGCAACAAACCCGCTTGTTGAGGGAAAAGCGAGCCAAACGAGACTTCCGGTCCAGGACCCGCGCTGGTGGCGTATCCGACATAAACCGCGTAATTTTTCCCCTTTAGCGCTCCGTCTTTATAACCCGCCGAACGGACGGCCTCGACCGCCGTCTGGCAAAAGGCTAAATGCGACGAGTCAAAACGATTTCGATCCGCTTCCGTTAAGCCGATCGTTTTAATATCCAATTTAGAATAGTCGACAACCGCCGCCAAATCGGTATAAGAGCGACCGACCGTTCCTTTATTGGGATCGTAAAGCAAATCTCGATTAAATCGTTCGGCTGGAGCCGGTCCGCACGCGGAACGTCCGGCTCTTAACATATCCCAATATTCGGAGAGATTATTGGCGCCGGGCAAGCGGCACGCCATCCCGACGATCGCGACTGGAATTTGATTACATTTTAACGGCGTCATCTTCGTAATCCTTCCCGAAATTCTTTTCTTGTTTTATACGGCTAATATTTATACTTCTAATAAAAAAATATATAAAACGTTAAGGAGCCCTAGCTCTTCTTTTGCAACAACGCGTCTAAAAAGAGCAGAACGTTTTGACCGCTCTCGCGCATATCGCCGTCGGCTTGCCAAAGGATCGCGCCAGATTCAAGCGCTTTGCGCGGCGCGAGCGAACCTTCGCGAATTTTTGCAAGGACGGAGGCGCTTAGCGTCAACGACGCGTCAGGTTTTGTCGTGGCGCCTTCTTCCATCGCCTCTATTCGTCCGTCGCGCAACGTTGCGATCCACGCGCCTCCGCCTGCTCCTCGCGCTTCGACGACGACTCTCTTGGGCGCGGCGCTTAACGGAACGTCGCAACGGAACGACGGCTTGACGGGAAGCAAGTCTCGAACAAAGGAATTCGGATAAATCGGCTTCGGTTTAGGCCAGCCAAAGTTCGCTTCAAGCGCAAACGTCGAAAGCCGTAGCAGAACGTCTTCGTTCATTTCAGGACAAGGAAGTTGCGGCAAGGCGCCGTCTCTATTCGACGAGTCAAAAATGGGATCGTCTCTCCAATACGAACGATAAACCTTCATCTGATCGCGGAAACTTGTTAGGCTAGACCCGAACATTTCCGCGACGACCGAAGAGTTGCGCTTTGCCTCTCGCGCCTTTATTTCATCGGCGTGTCGTTCGGCGTACTGAGTCAACGCCCTAACAAAAACGTCGTACATTTGCCCGACGGTTACGCGATTTCTAGGCGCGAGGTGGAACGTTCGACCGACGTTTTTAGGATTCGAAGCCAAGGCGACTACGCATTGCGCGATCCATTCGACCGGCACGAAGTTCTTTCGTTCGAATCCTCGCATGCCCAAAACTTCTATCATATTGTCGAACGACTCGTGAAAATCCCGCAACTGAAGGATCGATGCGACAACTCGCAAGGGCGTGTAAAAACCGTGATAAGTCGAGGTGTATCCCGTCGTTGAATCGCCGGTTATGATCGCCGGACGATAGAAAGTCGGAGGCTCTAAAAAGGGCGCCGAACGCACGATCTTTTCCGCTTGGACTTTCGCTTTTTCGTAATCGTTGCCCCATTGTTGCCCGACGTCGAGTTCGTCTTCTTTGCATACGCCTTCGCGTAAACCGCAAACATAGGCGGTCGAGATATGATGGAACTGCGGGATTCCGCATTTAAGCGCGAAATCGACGGCGCATTGCGTTCCTTCGACGTTGGAACGATACGGCTCGTTCGTCTTGGGATCGCGTTCGAACGTCAGACTTGCCGCGTTATGGACGATTCTTGCGCAACGTCGCTTAACCCATTCGATTCTTTCGGAATCAAGCCCAAAGTTTTCCGTTAGCGAACCTTCTAAGACTACGGGACGCGCCAACGTAATCCCCAACTCTTTCTCCGTTCGAGCAAGAATCGTCTCAACGCGTTGGATCGACGATTCCGAACGACTAGAACGAACCAATACGGCGCATCGGTCGTCGTTCATTAGGAAATTTCGAAGTAGATAAGCTCCTAAGAGCCCGGTCGCTCCCGTAATTAATGTATAATTGCGCATAAAAAATCTCCATAAGCGCAGGTTCAGACGTTACGCGCGTCGTTGGCGCAGACGATCCGATCCAGTTAAAAAGGCGCGCGTTTTCCCCGCGTCAAATCGACGTTAAGCGCGAAAACCGCCCCCTCCGTCGACGACCAAAGTCGCGCCCTGAATCATATCGCTATATTTTGAACACAGGAAAAGCGCCGCGTCTGCAATATCCTCGGGTTGCAGAATACGGTCGCCGACCTGCGTGCGTTCGACTTGAACGGCGAACATGCCTTCCGAACCCGGAAGACGCGCGGTCGAGTCCGTTTTGATAAGACCCGCGCGAACGACGTTGACGTTGATTTTATCGCCGACTTCAAGCGTAAGATTGCGAACGACCGCTTCAAGCGCCGCTTTGGAAGCTCCGACAAGACCGTAGTTCGCGATCGCGTGCGTTACGCCGTGGCTGGCGATCGTAAGCGCTTTGCCTCGTTCTTCGTTGCGCGAAAGCAAAGGAGTAGCCGCCTGAACAAGCCAAAGGAACGCCAGAACGTTCGTTTCGAACGTCGCGCGGAAATTGTTGTGGGACGCTTGAAGCATCGGACGAAAACCGCCCGAGGCGGCGTTGCTGACAAGAATGTCCAAACGACCGATTTCTCGTTCCACAAACTCCAACATCGAGTCGACGTCGTCTTTTTCACTGACGTCCGCCTTAACGACCCAAACGCGACGCCCTAACGACGCGATTTGTTTAGCGACCTCTTCCGCGTTTTTACGCGAAGAAACGTAGTTCACGACGACGTCGGCGCCCGATTCGGCAAATTTCAACGCGATCGCTCGCCCCACGCCTCGCGAAGCGCCGGAGATCAAGGCGACCTTCCCTGTTAAATCAATATTCATAACGTTTATCTCCTCCGTTGCAGACGCGTTTATTCCGCGCGTCGTATTGGCTTTCTCGTATTGGCTTTCTCGTATTGGCTTTCGAATTTTTATTTTTTTATCGACGCGCGGTCGGGAACTCCGACGACCTGACGCGCCAGACCGTCGATTAAGACCAACGCGCGCCCGTCTTCTCCGCGTAACGCGACGCGCAAGACCTCGCCTCCGTCGACGCCTCGCATCGCTAAACAAAAGGCGCGACATCGTTCTCCTTGGCGAGGCGAACGCGCAAAGACGACGCTTCCCAACGAAGCGGGCAAACTAATCTTTCCATCGTTTTCAACCGAGTAAAAGACCCCGCTCAAGTACAAACACGCGTCCAGAGTAGCCGCCGGGACAAACCATTGTCCGCTTCGGTCTTTAGCAAACTCGTCGATCGAGAACGCGACAATCTCTCCCGCAGCGACGCGACCGTAAGGCGAACTGTAGAAGGAACAATTTTGCAACTGTTGGAACACGGGTCCATGCCACATCGGCGCGCCTTCGGGCAAATATTTGACCACGTGTTTTTCAGGTTCTTTTTCTAGCGGTTTAGTCCAGTCGAAAGTCGGTTGCGCCAACAACGCGTCAAGCGTTTCTCCGATCGGATGATCGCGTTTCACAACTTTAACGTTGCACTGAGAATACAGAGAATCTGCGGCGACTAACGCGCCCTTCGAATTGTAAAAATCGGAATGCAGACTCATATTCCAAACGTTTTCCAAACCATTTATCGGACTAGCCTTAATCTTAACTTGCTTGTCCTTGTCCGTAAGGAATCTTAAACCGTTTTTAAAGGATAGATTCGCGATCGTGGCGACTTTGAATTCAGGATGCGCGGTCGCAAACGCTTCGCAAAACGTTTCCATCGAAATAACGGCGGGCAAGAGCGGTCGATTTCTCAAGCGATGATGTTGTAGGAACGGGTCGACCGACGGACGGAAAGTCGCCGACGCCTCGAACGCGCCCGTTTCTTCGTCCGTAATATTAGCTTTTTCGACAAGCGGAAACGCGCGCTTCTTTTGCGGAACTTTATCGTCTCGTTTTTCAGGTTTCTTCGATGCGCCGACGCCAAGTTCCAATTCCTCTCCCAAATAAGCGGAGAAATATTTACGATCGGTAACGATTACTTCCGCCAAAGGCGCGCCGGCAAGGAGTTCGTCGACGACGCGCGAGGTTCCTTCGGCGGGCGAGAGCAATTTAATTTTAAAAACGTTGACGGATCCATAGCTTTCGGGACGCATCATCATTCCGACTTCTCCCCATCCGTGCCAATGGAACGCGACGCTACGCACGTTCGGACGCTCTTTACGGAAAAGAGAGACCAATTTGCACAAACCTTCGTTTGCCGCGCAATAAGCAAAAGCGCTTGCGGAGCCGAAACGCCCGCTAATCGAACCAAATCCGACAAAATATTTTAACGGATCGTTTTTAGTCGATTCCCAAAGATTTAACGCGGCGTCGACTTTCGTCGCGACAACCTTACCGATCGACCCAAGTTGCGAATCAAGAATACCGCGCACCGTCGCTACTTCCGACGCAATGCCCGCCCCGTAAACGATTCCTTCGATTATCTTTCCAGAACGTCTGACGTCTTCAAGAACCTTCGCGGTTTCCTCGGCGTTCAAAACGTTGCAACAACGATACTCGACTTCAAGTCCGGCTTCGCGCATCTCACGAATATTACGAGCAATTTCGATCGCTTTGCGCATCGGGTTCCACGCGTCTTTGTAGGAAGCCCCCTTGGCGACGGCGGCGGCGACTGTGCGTCGTTTGAACGCGGTCAAGGTCGCCTCGTCGGCGTCGAGTATCTCGTTCGGGACGTCTGGATTCGGCGCAACGCCAAGAAGAACCAAAGAGACGCCAAAGCGTTTGCCGAGAGCGAGAGCCAACTTAGCGCTTACGCCTCTTGCTCCTCCGGCGACGACGCAAACCGAACCTTTGGTCGGTTCTTTGCTTTGATCGACGCGCGGATAGCTTCTTACGTCCTTCTGGACGATTCGCGGCGCGTAACGTTTGCCTTCGTCGACGCAACGTTCAATTCCAACGTCGTCAAGGGCGATTTCGTTAATACACGCTCGCGCGACGTCAAACGGATTGGCGTCGTCCTTGGCGTCGACAATTCTCACGATAAGACCGTCTTTACCCGGAAAACCGTTTTCTTGATAAACGGCTTTGAGAACTCCGCCGATCATAGCTCCGTCGACGGCCGCGTCGGAAGTGGCGCCGTATCCGGCGTCGACGTCGAATCCAAAGCCTCCGCCTTGCGCCGTCGCCGCGACAAGCGCCGCGCCTTCCGTCAAATCGTTTTGATGGAGCAAACGCAACCATTCTCGACATAGAAGCGTCGGAACGTCGTATTGCTCTTGCCTTCGTTTGGCGAAAGAATCGGACTTAGGCGCGCGTCCAATATTGGAACGAGACGCCATTAAGAACAAACTCTTTACGTCTCCCTCTTCGTTCCAGAAACGCCTCAGCGTTTCTACGACGCGTTCCGCGTTTGTCGTTTCGTCGAGCGCCAACACGGAAACGCCTCTAGACTCCAATTCGATACATAATTGGTCGGCGTCTTTGTTTGAACCGTATACGACGGCGCGCCCCTTTGGGACAAACGGAACGTCGCGCGGCGCGTCCAACTCAACGAGACGAACTTCCCAGCGATTTAATTCATAGTCGACTGCGGGCGGCTCCCATACGGGCGCGTCTTTTTTGTCGAGGTCGCGCCGAGCGTTCTCGCTCGACTGTCGCTCGTCGTCCGTTGGAATATGATACGGCAATTTATAGTATTCTTTTTCGAATCGATACGGCGCGATCATTTTTTCCGCAGGCTCCGTCGGATCGCTTTCCAGTTCCTCGCATACGTACTCCAACGCTTCTTGTATCGGCAAATACTTCAGGTTGTTCAACGCCGCCGAAACCTTAGTTTCTGGTCGCATCGCCATACCGATTTCGTCCCAAGGTCCCCATTGAAAAGTGGAAACACGACAATCGGAACGTTCCGCTTGGAAACGATCCAATACTTTTGCCATACAGTCGTTTGCCATTGCGTAATCTGTTTGTCCCGGATTTCCAATTCGACCCGCCATCGAGCCCATGGCGACAAAATAACACAGAGGGTCTTTGCGCGTCAACTCGGTTAGGTTCCGCGCGCCTTCCGCCTTTATGTCAAACGTACGACATACGAAACTGTTTTCCTTCTTGACAAACGGAACGGAACGTTCGACGCCGGCTCCGTGAAAAACGCCTGAAATGGGATCGTTAGGATGATCCTTACGAATTTGTTTGAGCGTCAAGTCGAGCGCCGACCGATCTGTTACGTCGCAGGGGTAATAGGAGAAATCGACGCCCGCGCATGAAAAATCTTCCAGCGAACGCGCAAGCTCGATCGCGCGCTTATACTCGTTCCACACGTTGCGCGCGTTTCCACCGGAACGAGTCGTCTCGCGCATTATTTGCGTACGCAACGCTCTCAATCCCGCTTCGTCCAACGTAAGCCACTCTTTCGGAACGTTTGGAAGAGGCGAACTGCCTATGAGCGCCAATTTCAAACCGTACCGTCGTGCAAGATTCCTCGCGACAAACGCGGTTACGCCTCGAGCGCCGCCCGAAAAAACCCACAGACCGCTAGGCAATTTTTTGGACGATTCCGATGCTTTTTTGGCGCGAGTCGGAACGTTGCGAATCAAGATGCGACGACCTTTATAAAATCCCGTTTCGAGTTCAAGAGGAACGGCGCCGTTTAACGTCTTGGCAACGCAGTCCGCTTTATAGGCTACGGAATCTTCTTTGGCGAAGTCGATCGCATACGCTCGAAAAGCGAATCCGGAAACCGAACCGTATTCGTAGAACAAGGCTTTAATTAGCCCCGTCAACGCCCCGATTTCGACCGCGTCGTTGCAGTCGGCAAATCCAAAAGTTCCCCCGGACGCGCCGACGCCCACGATTAAACCAGAAGAAATCGCCTTGAATTTTTCCAACGCTTTCGCCCAACTTTGCGCGACGAAGAAAGAGCCGAGCGCGACGTCGCGTCGCTCTTTCCGCGCGTCGTTCCTCGCGTTTAATAAACGTTCGTCGTGCGACGCCGTCAGGAACAAAGAGTTAGTCTGCTTCCGCTCGCAAATCTCGCTTGCGCGCTTGGCGTCCGCTTGATAATCGCACGAGCAGGGCAGAATATGCGATTCAACGCCTTGTTTGGTCAGACGAGCCGACAATTCGCGCGACGTCTCGTTGTCGCCGTATATCAAAACCTCGCCCGAAACGTTGAACGCGTTGGAACTAACGTTCGGAAATTCTCGCGGCATTAGACGGACTCGATACCTTCGGTATTTTTGATCGGGCAAATACGCCTCGTTGACGCCTTCCTTGGAAACCACTTGCTCGTAATAATCAAGCGGCGAAATCTCGAGACCTTGAGGGAGAAATTCCTTGACGGACGCGTCGCCGTCTTGAACCTTGCCTGAAATCGCCTTGACTTGCAAAAGGTCAAGACTTCGTTCAAATGGATTGCGTCGCGTTTTAACGTCGTCGAACATCAATTCGAACAGGTCGCGTCGTCCTTGCGCGTTCCGTCGCAACTTTGCCGCCCATACGAGGATAGGTTCCGAAGCGACGCCCAATTTGGACGCCAGTTCTTCAACGTTTTTTTTCTCGCTCGAACTCAACGCGTCCAACGTTTCGTATTCAGTCCCGTTGCTACGATCCGTTTGTTCGACTAAAAGAGAAGTAATTTGGCTACGAAGTTGAAGCAATTTGTCGATCATTGGAACCGCCTTCGATTTGTTTTCTTTTGAACCGTCGTTTTCTTTTGAACCGTCGTTTTCTTCTTTTGCGTCGAAGTACCCAAGCGCTTCGCACAAAGCTCTTAATTGATAAAATCCAACGCCCTTTTCTTCTCTACCCGGCGCGTCGGGCGCAAAACATCGAACGGACGCAAATTTCGAGTTTGGATTTCGTTCAAGTTCCGTTCGAACGATTTTTTGGTGCAACCCAGTCAAGACTTTTTTGGGGCCAACCTCCACAAACAGTTCAACCCCTTGTTCGACCAACTTTTGCATCAAATCAACGTAGTTGACAGGTTCCGTCATCTGATTGACTAAGTTGTTCAAAACATGCTCGGCGTCGACCGTAAGTCGGTTGGTAACGCTACTGAAAAAAGGCGTGCGCGGCGATCGAGGACGCGTTTCGGCAAATCTTTCTTTTAGCAACGGCTTAACCGGCGCCATCAACGGGGTGTGAAAAGGCATTGGAACGGGAAGTTCGCGCAACGTTATTTTTTCATTTCGGAAAGCCGCCTCGACTTCTGTCCACGCTTCCTTGGAAAACCCGATCACGGTTTGCTTTGGACTGTTAAAATTCGCGGCGAACGCTTGATCCAAAAAATTCGCGCAAATTCGTTTGGTCGTTTCGCCGTCGGCGCTAACGGCGGCCATTGACCCGACGACGCTTGCGCACTCTTTTATTGCCTGACAACGAATTTGCGTCGCCATAAGTCCTTGTTCCAACGTCCACGCCTCGGAAGCGACTAACGCGGGATATTCTCCGTAACTGTGACCGGCGACAAAGTCGGGACGAATACCGAGGGATTGCAACGTTTTGAAAACCAGCCAATCTGCGCAAAGAAGCGAGAGTTGGGTTCGAAAAACGTCCTTGCCAAGGGCTTTGGCTCCCGAAATCGTCAGATCTTCGAAGTCGGGCATATTCAACGAACGCAACGTTTCGTTTAGCGCGTTTAGTTCTTTTTGGGTTGTTCGATTGTTTTGAATCAAGTCCTGCAACATTTGAGGATATTGCGAACCTTGACCGGAAAACATAAAGGCGATTTTACCCGGTTCCTTGGAACGCTCCGCGTATGCGACGCCCAAACGTTCCAATTTAGCCTCTATGTCGGAAGCCTTTTCAAGCGTCTCGATCCCGTTTGCCGACTCTTCCAGTTTTGAGCGGAATTCGTCGGAACTTTCCGATTCGTCGTCGCCCAAGACGACGATCGCGCGCACGCGGTCGGATTCGTTAAGTCGACGAGTCAACGACTTTCCTTCGCGCATAACGCGGGCTAATTCAGTCCTAGTCGACGCTCCGTAACGAAGTAGCTTAAAACGTTCTTTACGCGCGCCGTCCGCGTTCGTTTTTTCAGACGAAGCGTCGGAATTTGTCAATTCGTAACGTCCGTCGGGGCGATATTCTATAACGATTCCGCCGACGAAGCCGTAACCGTCCCAAGCGTCGACGCAAGCGAAGGTCGACTCGTTCGTGTTGGAATTCAAGACCGTTTCGTTTAAAGGATCGGCGAACTTTTTGATCGTTTCCGCCGTTTCCTTTCGAGGCGCCGCGTATCCCAACAGTTTAGGGGCGCGTCCGTGTTTTAACTCCGTGATCGCCTTCAACAAAGCGACGCCGCCCGACGCCGAAAACAACTTGCCGAAAATCGGTTCAGATTCTCCAAGCGCCGCCTTTTTCGAACGGAAAGAAGACAGTCTGACGTGCGCGTCTAACTCGGCCTGTTTAATCTGCGGAGGAGAGGTCGACAATTCGACAAGATCAAACGAATAATCGCCGATGCTCGCTTGACTGCAAGCGCGCTTAAACGCGCGCTCAAACGCGTCGGCAAGCTCCTCTCGCGACGCTTCCATAGAAACGGAAGAAACGCCGACTCCGCGTAAAACGCAACAAACGGGATCTCCGTCGCGCAACGCGTCCTTCAAACGCTTGAGGACGAAGAAAGCGACGCCCTCGCCCGGAACAGTCCGACCTCCGTAAACGTCGAGCGAAGAAGAAACGTCGGCGCGTTGGGACAGTTCGCCTTTTAGTCCCATTCTGACGAACGTTGGAACTCCTAACGTTCGACTGCACGCGGCGACAAGCATCAGGTCGTTCGCGCCTGATCGCAAGGAATTCATCGCGATTTCTAGAGCCGTAAGAGAACCAAGTCCGCCGCTTTCAACGGCTAAGGCTCCGCCTGTAAAATCAAATTCCTTCGCTATGCGACTCGCTAACGAACTGGCGGTAAATCCGCCTGTTTCATCCAAAACCTCCGATCGACGTCTGAGAAATTCGTCCTGAAAATCCCGACACACTTCGTCTAAACCGCTGGGATCGAACATTCCGATTTGGGACAACGATTCCCTGAGCGCCTTTTGGAACGAACGCGTTTGAAGACCTAGGTTTAAATTCGCTCTAAACTCGCTCATAAAAGTGGAAGCGACGACGACGCCTACGCGTTCGCGGTTCAAACTCTGCAAATTGCATCGAGCGTCGCTTAACGCGTCCGACGCGGACTCCAACGCCATAAACTGCGTTGGATCCGACGCGACGACTTGTTTCGGAGGCGTCTTGAATTTACGCCAATCCGGACGATAATCTCGAACGAAACCGCCGAAGTTGGACGGCGTTCGATAGGAACCCGCGCGTCCGCGAGTAAGGTACGTCGCGGAATCCCAACGTTCTTTAGGAACCTCTGAAATCGCGTTAATCCCGCCGAAAATTAACTCTTCGAACTCTTTTTCAGACCTTGCGCCGGGCAAAACGCGTCCCGTTCCGACGACGGCTATCGGTTCTTGCGCGTTGCGCGCGCCGACCTCCGACGACGTAAGCTCGACTCGAGATTCCGATATTGACGGAACGAGAACGCTCGTCCTAGAAGTTTTCTTGGGCGCTTCTTGAATCAGTGCAAACGAGTTTATTCCGCCTATTCCAAACGAACTAACGCCCGCCGTCAACGGCTTGTCGTCCGTCGACGAAAGAATCGGTTCCGCGCTTTCTGGAATATGAAACGGAAGTCGTTCCCAATCGATCTTCTTACTGAAAGGACGACAATTAATTTGAGGAGGAACGACTTTTTTCTGCAGGATAAGAATCGTTTTGACAAGACCGGCAAGCCCCGCCGTTGCGATCGTATGCCCAATATTGGCTTTGACCGAGCCGAGCGGAGGCTTACGACCGTCGACAAATTTTCCCTCAAAAACTTGGATTAAAGATTTTGCTTCTTCGGCGTCTCCAAGAGGCGTAGACGTCGCGTGCGCTTCCAAATAGGCAAGGCCTCCGACGTCGACGGAGCCGTCTAAAGCGCGAAGAATCGCTTTGCTACGTCCTTCGCTTTTGGGCGCCCACAACGTTTTGCCTTTGCCGTCGGACGAAACGCCCAGCCCGCAGACTATCGCCTGAATTGGATCGCCGTCCGAAAGCGCGCGTTCCAACGTCTTGACGACAAGAGCGACGTACCCTTCGGAAGGAACAAATCCGTCGGCAAGTTCGCTGAAAGGACGAGATTCTCCCGACGCTAAAGCGCGCGCTAAAGAATAAACCAAGCAGTTTTGTAAGGAAAAACGCGACGCCCCGCCGACGATCGCCGCTTCGACGTTTCCCAAGGCAAGTTCTCGTTCCGCGATTATAAGCGCGTTCGTTGAAGAAGCGCATGCGGCGTCGACGGAGACTGCCGAGCCGTCCAATTCCAAGGAACGAGAGACGGCGACCGACATTAACGAACCGCTTGTCGTAGGACAGAAGTCGCCGTTGTACTTTAAGGACGAACTCCTAATTGTTTCGACGATTTCGGCAATTTTATCTTGCGCGCCGTCGCCCGTCAATTCAAGAAATCGCGGGACTTCGTTTAAGTAGTTCGCGACTTCCTCAACGTTAATTGAATAATCAAGGTCGAAGACGCTTTGAAGTTCGTTTTTATGACCGATATAAACGCCTATGCGTTTTCCCTTCGTTTCGAAGGGGTCAAGACCGGCGCGACGGCACGCTTCCGCCGCGACGTCGCACATAATAAAATGCTCTGAATCAAAATTCTGAACAAGCTCTTTAGGCGTTCGAAAACGACTGCCCGATGAAAAATATTCGTCGACAAATCCCGCTCTATCGAGGTATGTTTTGCCGATTATTCCTCTGGATTTGTCAAAATAGAGCGAACGCTCCATCTTCGCGTCGGGTATTCGCGTTATAGCGCAACGTCCGTTTATCAACAAATCCCAATATTGTTCGACGTTTTTTGCGCCCGGCAGACGGCAAGCCATACCCGTAATAGCGAGAGGTGTTTTTTTAACTGTCATAACCGCGCCTGTTTTCAACGTCGACGTTTTCCTTTTGCGACCTTTTCTTGCTTCGACGCTCGAAACAAGAAGACGATTTTCTATTTTTTCTAATTTACCTGATTTGTTTAAAACGTCAACTTTAAAATACGTCCTTTATGATCTCTTAAAGAACAAAGCGGTATGAAAAAGTTGGCGTTTTTCTAATAATTGTTATTTTTAGTACTTTCTCTACTTTTTAAACGGCGAGTCCTAAGAGACGCGCCGATCAAAGAATTTCCTTGTGAATATCCTGGGTTTAGCTTCAACGATATTCCTCAAAAAATTCTCAAAACTATTTTTTTCGTAAGCGTTCACGGAAAGCCGCGTATTAATGGAAAGCCGCGCATCAACGATGCGCGGATACGTTGAATTACCAAAAAGACGTCGCGAACAGTAAAAAGCTAATATGTTGAAAGTTTTAACGGAAAGCCGCGTATCAACGATGCGCAGATTCCTTGAATTACTAAAAAGGCGTCGTTTTGATTCAAGAGCGTTAAACCGACTTCT
>JAZRWW010000139.1:0-4609 GCA_045599865.1 Thermoguttaceae bacterium | reverse complement strand
GTAAAGCGGCTGAAGAACAAGCGGCTCGCGAAGCGGCGGAAAAGGCGGAAGCCGAACGTAAGGCGGCTGAAGAAGCGGCGAAGAAAGCGGCTGAAGAACAAGCGGCTCGCGAAGCGGCGGAAAAAGCGGAAGCCGAACGTAAGGCGGCTGAGGAGCAAGCGGCTCGCGAAGCGGCGGAAAAGGCGGAAGCCGAACGTAAGGCGGCTGAAGAAGCGGCGAAGAAGGCGGCAGAAGAACAAGCGGCTCGCGAAGCGGCGGAAAAAGCGGAAGCCGAACGTAAAGCGGCTGAAGAACAAGCGGCTCGCGAAGCGGCGGAAAAAGCGGAAGCCGAACGTAAAGCGGCTGAAGAAGCTGAAGCGGCTAAGAACGCGTCCGAGTCTGAGCCCGCGCCCGCCGAACCGGCGCCCGCGCCCGCGCAAGAACAAACCGTCGCTTTTTTTTTTCTAAAATAAACGACTCTTACGGGGCGGCTTACGAACCAGAAGTTCCCGCCGTCGAAAATCTTGATTCGGCGGCGAAGTCTTTGATCGCCGCCCTGCAACGCGACGTCGACGATCTTGAGATGATTCCGAAATTCGAAGACGGAATGGTCGGCGTTCGTCGCGACGCTTCCGCGCTTTCCGTCGTCGCTCTTGCGATCGGCGCGTCCGAAGCGGCGGATTCTTCCTTTAAAGGTTCCGTCTCCGGGCTAATCCAAGCCGCCGATCAAATTTCAAACGCCAAGAACGTCGCCGAAGTTAAAAAAGGACTTCAAGCGTTAAAAAGCGCCGTCGCCGGTAAAGGCGCCGACGAGAAGCTCGTTTGGTCGAAAGTCGCTTCTCTCAAACCGTTGATGAAGTACGCTCTTCCTTCCCTGTCTACTGAAATTAAACGCCTTGCGCGTAACGAAAAGACCTTCTTGCGCGGTTCCAACGCTCAAAAAGTAATCGACGACTCGACGATTATGGTCGCTATCGCGTTAGGCTGTCGCGAAAACGTCGACGAAACGCAAGCGCCCGACGAAGAGAAAATCTGGCGTCAGTATTGCGAACGACTCGCGGAATCGGCGCTGGAATTTAACAAGCGAGCGAATGAAGCGGCTGCCAAACAAGGGGCGTTCGACGATATGAAGAGCGCCTTTAAAGAAGTCGAAGAGACGTGCAGTTCCACTTGCCACGAGAAATTCGGCGGTCAAGCTGCGGAATGAACGCGCGTCGACGAAGGGGTTGGGAGAGTTTGACGCGGCGCGAGATCGTCGCGCGCGTCTGCGAACGCTCCGTAATTTGGCGCCGCGGCGCTTATGTTAGGCAAGGAGGCGCGCCATGCGACGCGTTAAACTAGAGCTTTGTTACGACGGTTCGAACTACGCAGGTTGGCAAGTTCAACCGAAGCAACCAAACGTTAAAACGATCCAAGGCGAACTCGAGAAAGCGGCGGAACGCGTTGTCGGCGAGCGCGTCGAAGTTCTCGGAAGCGGTCGAACCGACGCCGGGGTTCATGCGCTTTATCAAGTCGCCGCGTTTTCTACCGCGTCCGCGTTGCCGCCTGAAACGTTGGCGCGCGCGTTGAACGCTTTTTTGCCGCGCGACATAAGAATATGGCGCGCGACTGAAGCCGAGTTGGATTTTCATCCGATTCGCGACGTTCTGCGCAAGCGTTACCGTTATTTAGCGAGCGATTCGCGACCCGCGTTTCCTTTTTTTAGACGAAACGTCTGGAATTTGTTGCAAAGGACGGACGTCGAGTCGATGCGCGAGGCGGCGAGTTTTTTGATGGGAACCCGCGATTTCAGCGCTTTTCAGACGATCGGATCGCCGCGAAAAACGACCGTGCGAACGATTTACGACGTTCGAGTCGAACGTTTGACGTTGGATCAAGCGTTAACTTTCCCAAAGTTAATTGCGCAACGTAATTCAAACGAACGTAATTCAAACGAACGATCATCGGCGCTATTCGGCGCTAATTCGCCCTTTATTGAAGAGCCGCGGCTTATTTCCTTTGAAGTGGAGGCGGATGGTTTTTTGTATAATATGGTTCGCGCGATCGTTGGCACGCTATATATGTTTGGGCAACGACATAAAGGTTTTGAAAATCCCGAAACTATGGAGCGTATTGTGGAACGCGCCGATCGTAAGTTGGCGGGACCGACGGCTCCGCCTCACGGTTTGTATATGATCGACGTCGTTTATCCGAACGACTAAAGAACGAAGACGACCGACTCGCGCGCTATTTGAGACGCGCCGTCGACAAGACAAACCCGTTTTATTAGTCGCGTTGCGATCGGTAATTTCACAGATTCGAGGTCGTCGACCTACGCTTTTGGCAAGCGGTAGTTTTTTTATTGATTTGGAAGAGCGCTAGATTCGTTGAAAGAAGGTTATGGCGCGTTTACTCGTTTATAATTCCGCCGAACAGACGACGAAAAGCTTCCCGTTGATTAAGGATCAGACGATTATCGGGCGTCAACCGGGTTGCGACGTCGTATTGAACAACGCGGCCGTAAGTCGCGAACACGCTAAAATATTCAAAACAAGCTACGGTTGGGCGATCGAGGATTTGCGAAGTCTGAACGGCGTTTGGGTAGAAGGTAGACGCGTCGAGTCTAAGCCGGAACTTTTGCGCGACAAGGACGTCGTTCTTATTGGTAAAGAAAAAATAGAGTTTTTGGACGACGATTCCGCCGACGCGTCCGTGTCTTCGGCAGAACTTAATCAGTTGTTTTGGCGCGAGGGGGAAAAGGATCTTGAAAGTATCGTTTCGCAAGTCTTAGTTAAGCCTTCTTCTTCGTCGGTCGATTTGAAGTCGAAGGGGCGTCGTCGCGTTTCGCGAGAAACGGCGTACAAACGCGAGATCGTCTTGCTCGAGGAACGTTTGCGCGTTATGTTGGAATTCGCGCGAGATTTGGGTAAAGCGGAAAATTTTGTCGATTTGGCGCCTCGCTTTTTAAAAAATCTTCTACGACTCTTTCCAAGCGCTGATTCCGCCTGTATTTTAGAGCCCAATTCCGACGATGCGGACGCGAGTCGTAAGCCGTTGCGTCTGTTGAACTATGCGCGTCGCGACGAAACGAACGTCGAAGCGTTTCACGTGAGTCGCGCGATTATTGGACGCGTCGTCGCGACAAATTCCGCCGTGCTTTCCAACTCGCCGTCGGACGACGTTCGGTTTAACTCCTCGGAAAGCGTGGCGCTTTCGAAGATTCGTTCCGTAATGGCGGCGCCGATTTACGACGTCTCCAACGATCGGTTGCTTGGAGTAATTCAAGTCGATTCGCGAGGAAGAGGACGTCCCTTTAAGTCCGACGAACTTAAAATGTTGGTCGCCGTCGCCAACCAAATAGCCGTATATTGGGAAAACCAATATTATCGCGACGCGTTCGTTCAGAAAAAACTTGCGTTTCAGGAAATGCAAGTGGCGAACGAAATTCAGCGAGGTTTTCTGCCTGCGGCGCCCCCGCAAATCGAAAATTACGAGTTTTTCGACTACTATAAGCCCGCAAAATTTGTCGGAGGGGACTATTTCGATTACGTGCCGCTTTCAAACGGTTCGATCGCGATCGTATTAGGCGACGTCGCGGGCAAGGGAGTCGAAGCTTCGCTTCTGATGGCGAAACTGTCTTCGGAGGTTCGTTATTGTCTTGCGTTGGAAAAGCGCTATTCCGACGCCATCGCAAGATTGAACGACGTTTTCGCTGAAAATCATTGGGGCGATCGATTCGTCACGCTGGCGTTGGTCATTCTTGAACCTTCGTCGGGCGAGCTGAAAATATTTAACGCGGGGCATCTCTATCCGATCGTGTCTAAAGTCGACGGTTCCGTCGAGCAAATCGGAAAAGGGTTCAATAGAACTCCGATCGGCGTTATTCCGAACGTCGACTACCCCGAATTTGTTTACCGCTTGCAAGAGGGAGAAGCCGTTTCATTGATGAGCGACGGTTTGACCGAAGCGATGAACGACGACGGGAAACTGTTTGGGGACGAGCGCGTTCTTGAAGCGTTGCGCAACGCCGACTTTGCCGACGCGGAAAGAATTGGACGACGGCTTATTGAAGCTACGCGACGTTTCGCCGACTCCGAACGTCAGACCGACGATCAATGCCTTGTCGTGTTTCGACGTCGTATCGGTAAAAAAGTTGCGTCTTCTTCGAATAGTAAATAGGCGCAAGGGAAAGAAAAAAGGTAGGCGTTCACGAAAAGCCGCCGCGCGTAAGCGCGTCAGGTAAGGAAACTACTGAAAGGAATCGGTAAAGATCGACTGTTGTGAAAAGTCGTCCTACAAACAAATTACGTTTTTTCAAATATAAAAACGTCGCATTCGTTTCGTTCGTCGTCCAACGCGTCTAGGCGCGTTGGCTTTTCGGAGTTTTCTGCGAACGATTACAAGAATGGGAGGGAATTTTATGAAGAAAGACGACGTGTTTTCCGCAGGACGCGCCGACGAAGAAAAAGAGTTGAAACTTTTGCGCGAGTATTTTAGCCAACTTGTTCAGTTAGGAATCAATTTTCGTCAAGACTGGGTTTTTCGCATAGCGTTTGGGCGCGTCGAGTCGATTCCGTTTTTGCGCGGAATGATCAACGGCGTCTTTCGCAACGCCGACGAGCCGCTTGTCGACTCGATTAAAATCAAGAAT
>JAZRWW010000138.1:0-16483 GCA_045599865.1 Thermoguttaceae bacterium | reverse complement strand
GGCTTGAATACTCGTGAAATTACGTGTAAAATAAACGTACTGTCGCGCCCCTTCGCGGGCGTGTGGATTGAAACCCGTTCAAAGAGCGATTCTATTGATATTAAACGTGGTCGCGCCCCTTCGCGGGCGTGGAAGCCGCCGGTTATGTACCGTCGGGCGCCGTCGGGTCGCAAAACGTTGATCGCGTGACGCGGGAAAAATACCAACGTTTCAACGGTTTGTTTAAAATCGTTGTTTTTTGGTTATGAAGGCGTCCGCCGATATGTAATCGGCGGCTTCCACGCCCGCCTATCGGCGGGGTTTCGCGCCAGATTTTGGTAATTCCAACCGCCGAATTTCCTTCGGCGGCTTACCGCGCGCCTTTTCCGTGAACGATTACGATTACTTGGTCGTTATGAAAATCGTAACGTCACGACGATTTCCGTTGTCTCAAGTTCGGCGTTTTTCGCGTCCAACTGTTTATAATCGTTCAATGAAAGTCGCGTTTTTTAACGATCGCCTTACCGACGCGCGCGCCAGTTCTATTCGTCTTTGAGACTCTGTTTTCGATCTCCGTTGTTCTTTTCCAAAAAAATCTTCAAAAAATCTAAAAGAGAGCTACAGATCTAGACTCCTTTCAAGTACAATAAACAGGAAGTCGATTCGACTCGTCGCTTTTCGCGGCGCGTTTGGAGTCGTTCGTGAAAACGCGTCGGGATTGTATTTCAACAATCTCGCCTTTACGTTTATTCATAACCGCCAGCCATATTTTTGAAAGCTATGTCCGCAAACGCCAACGTTACTCGTCGTAGTCTCTTGAAAAACGCCGCCGGAGTCGGTTTGGCGTTTTCCGGTTCTTTTCTTTCGACTCGACCTTTCAGCGGTTCTCTTTTCGCCGCCGAAGCTAAAAAACCGATCGCCGTCGATTTGTCGACTCCTTCCGACGTAACCGACTCCGAAATGCAAGACGTCTACGAAGAGATTCGCACGCCTTATAAACGCGGCGTAATTATTCCCCAAGAAGAAGGCGATCCCGTCGACAGCCCCAACGTCTTTCGTTACAAAGGCTCTTGGTATATGCTCTATCTTCGTTTCTTGAACAAGACGGGCTACGTCGCGAAACTTGCGAAGAGCGCCGACCTTTTGCATTGGGAATCGTTGGGCGTCGTCGTTCCTTTCCGCAAAACCGGCTGGGACGCTTGGCAATGCTCGCCCTCTGCGGCGCTCGTCGACCACGTCTGGGGCGGCTCTTGCGCGCTTCAGCCTTACGACGGCAAATATTGGTTCACTTATCTTGGCGGCGCGGGGAAAGGTTACGAACCAGACCCGCTGAAAATCGGGCTCGGAACGACGGACGATCCGTCGAATCCCGACTCTTGGCGGCGATTTCCCGAGCCTATTATGACGCCCGAAGACCCCGACGCGCGCGATTTCGAAAAGACGACGATGTATAAAACGAGCGTAATTTGGGATCGCGACAAAACGCTCGGCTATCCTTTCGTCTGTTTCTACAACGGCAAAACGACGGCGTCGGGGGCGTCGGTCGAGCGTATTGGAATCGCGGTCTCCAACGATATGCGCGAATGGTTCCGCTATGGCGACGGACCTGTAATCGACGCCGGTTCCGGCATTTCCGGCGATCCTCAGATCGTGAAAATTGGAAGTCTTTGGGTAATGATTTATTTCGGCGCTTTTTGGAAGCCTAAGGCGTTCGACACGTTCGCCGTCTCGCGCGATCTCGTACATTGGCGTAAATGGGAGGGCGCGCATTTAGTGGAACCGTCGGAGCCGTTCGATCAGACTTACGCGCACAAGCCTTGGGTCGTCAAACACGACGGCGTCGTCTATCATTTTTATAATTCGGTCGGCGATCAAGGACGTTGCATTTCTGTCGCGACGTCTAAGCCGCTGTGATTATTCGCTTTTCTTCCGTTTCGAAACGCGTCGACGTCTCGCGACTCGGCGCCTTCGTTTGATTTGACAGGATATGTTATTATGCTCCGCAAGTCTTTGTCTTTATTTATTTTGACGGCGTTTTTTTCAACCGCGTTTCTTGTCGACGGCGCGTTTTCTGAAGAATTCGCGCTCGCGCCGAAAGATCCGCCGGGGATCGTCGTCGATAAAAGCGCGGATTTCGCGTCGATTTACGTCGGTTCGCCTAGTATCGAGATATTGCCCGACGGCACGTTCGTCGCGTCGCACGATTTTTTCGGCGCGTCGCCTGAAGTCGACCGTTCGACGCAAGTCTTTGAATCGAAAGACAAGGGCGCGACTTGGTCGCAAATCGGTCGCATTCCGCGTCAAATGGCGTCGTATCTTTTCTATCTTGACGGCGCGCTCTATGCGATCGGCTGGACGCCCGGCGAAGGATTCGTCGATCCGACCAAAGACTCTCAATGTTCGGTCGTGATCAGTCGTTCGACCGACGGCGGTAGAACTTGGAAAACAAGTCCTCTCTTCGGCGGAACCAAGGAACTGAGCGTCTTTTGCGATCCCGCGCCCGTCTTGATTCATAACGGACGCGTCTGGAAGGAAATTGAACAAATAGGTCCGTTCGACCCCAATTCAAAGGGACGTTTCTATTTGACGCAATATCGCCCGATCTGCGCCAGCGCGCCGGTCGATTCGGATTTGCTCGACGCGTCCAACTGGACGTTCAGCAATCCGATCCAGTGGGTAACGCACGGAAATTGGGGCGGCTGGGCGGAAGGCAACGTTCTCTTTACGCCTGAAAATAAGATGATTATTCAAATGCGAGTCGACGACGCCGACGTCGACGGCAAAGGCGCGCAAATTCAACTTTCCGACGACGGCAAAAAGGCGACTTGGAATCCCGAAACGGGGTTCGTCGAAATGCCGGGCGGCGCTAAGAAATTTGTGATTAAATTCGACGAAAAAACCGGGAAATACTGGTCGTTAGTCAACTGGATTCACCCGCGCGACGTCGACGCGCCCGACAAAGAACGAACGCGCAACACGCTCGCGCTCGTCTGTTCCGACGATCTCAAGAAATGGGAAATTCGCACGATCGTTATGCGCCGGGACGATCTCAAAATCGGATTCCAATATTGCGACTGGCGCGTCGACGGCGAGGATATGGTCTTTGTCTGTCGTCTCGCTTGGGACGGCGCGCATAACTGTCACGACGCCAATTATTTCACGTTCCACCGCCTCAAGAATTTCCGCGAGTTGACGCGCTCCGACGACGCGCCGACTTGGCGTTAATATTTCGCATTTTTTTAGAAAATCACGTTCCGATGAGAAAACAGAATCGAACTTCGTTTTTCGGGGTTAAAATCGCAGTCGCGTTATTAGCGTTTACGTTTGTCGCCTCGTCTTCTTGTCCCCTGCAAAGCGCCGAACTTACGGAGCCGCTCGACCGTCAAGCGATCGTCGCGCGCCATAAGACAACTAGCGATTCGGCGGAATTAAGCCTGCCGATCGGGAACGGCAATTTATGTTTCAACGTCGACGGGACGGGTTTGCAGACCTTTAAGGGCGACGTCCTGTCGCACTGGGGCTGGTATTCCGAGCCTCTGCCTTCGAAATATACTTGGGACGACGTCCCCGAAACGGGAACTTACGCCCAAGGTCGTCTAACCGGCGGCGATCCTTGGACGCGCGATCCCGAACTCTATCAGTGGGTTCGAAACAATCCGCATCAAGCGAACTTAGCTCGCGTTCGTTTTATTCGCGCGAACGGCGCCGCGCTCAAATCTAGCGAAATTTCCGACGTTCGACGCGAGCTTGATCTGTGGACGGGCGTTCACTCGACGACGTTTCAACTCGACGGCGAGAAAGTTTCCGTCGTTACCTGCATAGGCGACGACGTCGAACTTGATTCGTGCGTCGCCGTCCGAATCGATTCGAATCTTATTCGCGCGGGCAAGTTGTTCGTCGAAATCGATTTTCCGTATCCTAACTTAGCGCGCGGCGCTTGGGACGGCGATTTTTCGGACGGCGCGGTCAAAACGCCGTTTAGCGTTCATACGCCTAGCGCGGTCGCCGATCGGTCGTCATTAATTATGAAGCGCGATCTTCAAAACGAATACGCGAAAGGACGCGTCGGCAATTATTCGTACTCGGCGCGCGTCGACGTTTCAGGCGGACAAGTCGCGCAAGTTGGGCGCGCGTTGAAAATGCGAATCGACGGCGCGTCCGACGCTCCGACGCTCGAATTTGCGTTGACGTTCGACGGGGGCGATTACGCCGGTCGCGCGACGGACGATTCCGTTTTTGAAGCGTCGCCCGTAAAATTTAACGACGTTGAAGCGGAGTCTCGGGCGCGTTGGGAAAAATTCTGGCTTTCCGGCGGCGCTGTCGACCTCTCCGAAAGTTCGGATTCGCGCTGGTTTGAATTAGAACGTCGTATCGTCTTGTCGCAATTCCAACTTAGAACGAATTCTGCGGGGAACTGGCCTAGTTCCGAGTCGGGGCTTATCACGATTTGCCCTTGGAGCGGTCGGTTTCATTTGGAGATGACTTGGTGGCACTTAATGCACTGGCTGGCTTGGGATCGCGCGGAACTTGCGGACGACGCGATTAAAATTTATCCGACCGTTCAGGACGGGGCGCGTCGTCTTGCCGCGCAGTTGGGCTATAAAGGGTTCAAATGGCAAAAGGAAATAGCGCCCGACGGTCGCACGGCGCCTTGGGTCGGCAATCTTGTTCTTTTGTGGAAACAGCCGCATCCTATTTTCTTCGCGGAAATGGACTATCGACGTTCTCCGACGCGCGAGACGCTTGAAAAATGGGACGAGATCGTCGAACAGACGGCGATTCATATGGCGGATTACGCGACTAAAGACGAACAAGGCGTCTATCATTTGCGTCCGGCGATGACTCCTAGCGAACAGGGAATCACTTACGACGAAGTATTCGACTTAGCCTATTGGCGTTGGGGCTTGGACGCCGCGAATCATTGGCGCGAACGACTCGGCAAAGAACGAGTCGCGCTTTGGGACGAAGTGCGTTCGAATATGGCGCCCTTGCCGATCAAGGACGGCGTTTACGTTCATTCGCCCGAATGGACGAATTCGTTTGAGGGAAGAAACTACGAACACCCGGATTTGATCGGCGTCTACGGCATGGTTCCGCCGACGGAAGGCGTCGACCGCGCGATCGAAGAACGCACGCTAGAACGCGTGATCGACGAGTGGAAGTGGGAACGTTGCTGGGGCTGGGATTTCCCGTGGATGGCGATGTGCGCGTCGCGTTGCGGTCGACCCGAACTTGCGGTCAAGGCGCTTTTATACGACGCCGAATGCAATCAATACGACGTTTCGGGCGTCAACCTTGGCGGACCGTCGGCGCTTGGCGGCAAAGGCGCCTATTTGCCGGGCAACGGCGGGCTTTTGTACGCCGTCGCGGGTATGTGCGCCGGATTTGACGAAAACGTCGAAAAAGAAGACGGAAACGTCAACGACGCCATGCCGAAATCTGGAGACGAGGCGCCCGGATTTCCCGAAGGATGGAAAGTTAAGTGGGAAGGTTTGAAACGTCCGCTTTGAGATTTACGCGGCGTTTGTTCTGTGATCGACGTTTTTTGATCCGTGCGAATCCGCGCGTCGTTAAACGCGGGTTTGCGCGGGGTCTTGACGATTCGCGCGACGGACGTTTAATTAAGAAAGTTGTTTTCCCTTCCCGTCCCTTTTACGATTACTTTTGCCCAATGAAATACGAACGCGTTTGCATAGAAGCGATCGAAAGTTGCCTCCCGCCCGAAGTCGTAAGTTCCGAAGAGTTGGAAAACCGTCTTCAACCCGTTTACGAGCGTTTGCGTCTGCCTTACGGTCGACTCGAATTGATGACGGGCATACTTGAACGGCGCCTTTGGAATCGCGGCGTTTTGCCCGGCGATCAGAGCGTCGCAACTTGCGAAAAACTCCTCGCGACGACCGGGTTCGACCGTTCGAAAATCGGCGCGTTTATTCACGCGTCCGTCTGTCGCGACTATCAAGAGCCCGCGACGGCCTGCGACGTTCATCGTCGCCTAAGTTTGCCGCAAGACGGGTTCGTTTTCGACGTCTCGAACGCGTGCCTAGGTTTGTTGACGGGCGCGATTCAAATCGCCAATATGATCGAACTTGGTCAAATCGAGGCGGGCATAGTCGTCGGGACGGAAACTAGCCGCGCGCTTATGGAAACGACGATCGACGAATTAAACGCGAACGAATCTCTCACGCGCAAGACGATTAAGGACGCGTTCGCCTCTTTGACGATCGGATCGGGCAGCGCGGCTTTTCTTCTGACAAACGAACGTCTTAGTCGAACGGGCAATCGATTCCTTGGGGCGGTCGTTCGTTCCAATACGACGCAAAGCGCGCTTTGTCGCAGTCAAGTCGATTCGACGGCCGGAGGACGCGCGGAAGGTCAGACGATGAAAACGGATTCCGAAACGTTGCTTCACGAAGGCGTCGCGGTCGCGGATCGCGCTTTCGAGCGGTTCGTTCCAGAATTCGGCTGGACGTCCGACGCGATCGATCGAACGTTCTGTCATCAGGTCGGCAAGGCGCACCAGAAACTTCTTTTTGAAACGCTCGGGCTTGACGTTCGCAAGAATTTCGCGACGCTTCCTTATCTTGGCAACACGGGCAGCGTCGCGCTTCCGACGGCGGCGGCGCTAGGAATCGAGTCGGGCTTCGCGAAGCCGGGCGAAAAACTTGGCTTTTTCGGCATTGGCTCGGGCATTAACGTCGTTCTTGCCGCGATCGATTGGCAAACGACCTTGCCTAGCGCGGCTCCGACCCCGCGCGAGACGCTGGAACGTTTCCGCGCGTTAAACAAAGTCGACGACGCGGAACCGACGCCGTAAACGCTTACGAAAACCGCGCGCTCTAAAAACGCAACCCGTTGACGTCTTCGTTTTTCCTATTATAATATTTCGCGAAATATTTAGAGATTGAAGCGAATCGGGGCTTCAAGGTCGAAGTCCCAAACAAGAGGAAAGAAGACGTATGAACGGAAAGCAAAGTACTAGCATCGATATGACGACGGGCGCGATCTTGCCTAAATTGTTGGCAATGTCGCTTCCGTTGATGGCGTCGAGCGTGTTGCAGCTGTTGTTTAACGCCGCCGACGTCGTGGTCGTCGGCAATTTTGCGAGCGAACATTCGCTGGCGGCAGTCGGGTCGACGACGTCTCTGATTAGCTTGACGATCAACGTCTTTATGGGGCTTTCGATCGGTTCAAACGCGGTCGTTTCTTATTTTCTCGGCGCCAAGGACGATTCCAACGTAAGCAAAGCCGTTCATACGTCGATTCTATTGAGTCTCGTCAGCGGCGCGATTCTCACCGTCGTCGGGCTTGTTTTCGTCGAAGATTTTCTGCGTCTGATGCAAACGCCGATCGAAGCGTTCGCGTTGTCGGCGATCTACTTGCGCATTTATTTTTGCGGTATGATCGCGATGATGATCTTCAACTTCGGCAGCGCGCTCCTACGCGCGAAGGGCGACACGAAACGTCCGTTATATTATTTGTCGATCGCCGGAGTCGTGAACGTCGGGCTCAACTTGCTCTTCGTTATCGTCTTCCATATGGACGTCGAAGGCGTCGGTTACGCGACGATTATTTCGCAATTCATTTCCGCCGCGCTCGTTTTGCGCTGTTTGCGTCAGGAGACGGACGCGTTTCGTTTGGAATTGCGCAAGTTATGCTGGGACAAAGCGATCGTTTCGAGAATCTTCGCCGTCGGAATACCGGCCGGGTTTCAAGGGGTCGTCTTTTCTCTTTCAAACGTCGTAATTCAGTCGTCGATCAACGGATTTGGACCGATCGTAATGGCGGGTAGCGCGGCCGCTTCGAGTCTTGAAGGGTTCGTTTGGATTTCAATGAACGCTTTTAGTCAATGCGTTCTCACGTTTACGAGCCAAAACGTCGGCGCGAAAACGTACAGTCGCCTAAATCGAATCGCCTTTATCGCCTGCGCGTGTTCGGCTCTCACGGGCTTGATATTTGGCAATCTAACCTATTATTACGGCGAATTTTTGTTAGGAATTTACGACGCGCGCCCCGAAGTGATCGAGTCGGGTATGAAACGAGTCTTTATGGTCTGCTGTTTTTACGCAACTTGCGGTCTAATGGACTGTATCGTCGGCTCAATTCGCGGCATGGGATACGCGATCACGCCGACCGTCGTTTCGTTGCTTGGCGCTTGCGGTCTGCGTATCGTTTGGATCGGCACGATATTCCAGATTCCCCAATATCACACGGAATCAATGTTGTTCCTGTCTTATCCGATTTCGTGGGTCGTTACATTCTTAATGCATTGCGTTTGTTATTACTATATGCGTCGTCGATTTCCGAAAAACGACGGCGAGTCCGCGCGTTTCGACTCGCGTAAAGTCGACGATCCGATTCGCGTTCGTCGACTCAAAGCAAACGTTTGCCATTGAGAACCCCACGACCGCCGCGTCGTCGGAGTCAAAGGCGTCCGACGGACGTCGACGCGCGTTTTTCTATAAACAGACGTCGTTTTTTACTGCATAACTCCGACAAGCGGCGCGCGTAATCTATGCGAAGTTAATCCTAGCCTCGCGACGTATTGACTTTTACAATCAGTCGCTAAAAAATGATAAAACGACGTTGCAAGGGCTTGTGAAGAGTCTCTTGAAAGGATATAATGAAGCCGCGCCTGTTCGAAACGAAAGTTTCGGACGTTTGGGACGCGCTCAAGGATTGTACGCCTATCGTTAGCTGGCTTACAAATCGAGTTAGTCCCTTTTTGTATATCTCAATTTTATTGCGCGCGTCCTTTACTCTTTGAGAAACTAAGAACGCGCTGGGGAGTTAGTAATAATGTTAAAAAATACCGTTCGTAACAACAGGGGGGGGGGTAACGGATTTACCCTTGTCGAACTCTTGGTCGTCATCGCAATCATCGGTATTTTAATCGGCTTGTTGCTTCCCGCCGTTCAAGCGGCTCGTGAAGCGGCGCGTCGTATGCAATGTACGAACCATATGAAACAAATGGGGCTCGCCGTCCACAACTTCGAATCGGCGACCGGTATGTTGCCCCCGCTCGATCTCTATATGGGGCACGCCTCGATTATGGTCTTGTTATGGCCCTATATGGAACAACAATCCCTCTACGACGTCATCGCCAACTGGCGCGGCGGCAACGACGCCACTTCCGGCTTCGGTCAAGATCTTTGTCGTTCCGATTCGGGATCCGGCGACTTCTTCTGGCGAAACACGGACTATATGACCGACGAACTCCGACGTCAGTTCTGTTCAGTTTCCTTCTATAAATGTCCTTCTCGTCGCGCGGGCGTAGCGGGCGCTCCGTTAAAAAACGCCGGGCTAACCCAGGACGGAACGACGATTAAAGGTTGCGCGTCGATCGCTTCTTACGGTCCCTTCGCCGATTACGCGCCGGTTATCTATACGACGTATAATTCGCCCGACTGCACCAACTTCCAATGGGTCGGCGGAGAAGACGACTCTTACGCGTTGAACGCGGGCAACAAGAGTCCGTTCAGACGCGCGGTCGTCGACAAGAGCGGCGACGAACGCAGTTGGAAGCCGCGCGATCCGATGTCCTATTGGGTCGACGGTACGAGCAACCAGTTCGTTTTCGGCGAAAAACATATTCCGGTCGACGTGTTAGGAACCGAAATGACCGCGTTCCGACACGATCAAAACTACCTCGCCTCGACGGGCGGCAACGGACGCGACTGGGCGATCGGACGAGCCGTTTGCGAACAATACCCGCTCGCTATGCCGCGCGACACGAGCAATCCTCAACGTTATTTCGGCAGTTGGCACGCGGGCGTGTGCAACTTCTTAATGGGCGACGGCGCCGTTCGCGCTATGAGCGTTACGACTTCCGGCAAGACGCTCGGACAATACGCGCACGTCAGCGACGGAGGGACTTCCTCGCTCTAACGACGGAGAATCGCGTTGTTTTTTCGAACGTCGCGCGGATTGTTCGTTCTTTTCGCGCTACGTTAAATTACCGTTAACATCAAAGGAAACCTCGTGCGAACTTTACGTTGTTTATTCTTATTTTCGGCGCTCGCCTTCGTCGTCGGCTGTTCCGGCAACGTCAAATTGACGGGAACCGTTTCTTATTCGGACGACGGCGCCCCCGTTGAATCGGGAACCGTCTGCTTCGTGTCGAAATCTAGCGATTTTATGTCGCGCGGCAACATCGTCGACGGAACTTTCACGATGAGTACGCTTAAAGCCGACGACGGACTTCCGCCCGGCGACTACGACGTCTATTTCACCGGCGTTGAAGGCGTTGTGCGCGAAGGGGGAACAGCCGCCGACGGCGCCCAGTTGGATCCCCAAACCGCTCCGACGATCGATTTGAAATATATGAGTCCGTCGACTTCGGGCGTCTCGCAAACGGTCGACAAGTCGACCAAAACGATCGAGTTTAAGTTGGATCGCAATCCGAATTTCAAACCGCTGTGAGGCGAGTTTGTTTCATAGCGTTTGAGTCGTAAACGACGACGCGAACGAGTCGAATTTGTCGACGCGTTCGCGTTTTCTTTTACAAACGATTATCAGACGACTCCGACGTTTTCTTCGGCAAAATCGAAAAGCGACGCGTCGTTCCTTTCCGTTTGAAATCGTTCGTCGTACATTCGACGTATTTCTTCCATAAATTCCGCCGCGCCGTCGGGATGATTCTTTAAAAACCATTCGACGTGTTTTTTTGCGTATCGTTCTCTAAAATCGGGATCGTTTAAATCTTTGGGCGCGCGTTTAGTTCGTTCGTCGATACTGTCGAATCCTTTAAATTCTTCGGCTAAACGTTCTTTCGTCGTTGCGACGTACTCCGGGTTGACGTCAAATCCAATTCCGTTGCGATTCGTTTGTTGACAGACGCGCAACGTCGTCCCGCTCCCGACGAACGGATCCAAAACCGTGTCGCCCGGATTAGACGAAGCGAGTATCATACGTTCAAACAGTCCTTCAGGCTTCTGCGTCGGATGTTTCTTTCGATTTTTATTGCAGTAATGAACGTGCGAAAACTCCCAAACGTTTCCGGGATTCGCGCCCCGCATATTGTTGATCGAACGATAGTATTTTTGAGGAACGCGAACGTCGTCAAGATTAAAAACAAAATCTTTCGGGCTTTTAGTAAACATTAAAACGTCGTCGTGTCGCGGCGAAAATCCTCTCGTTTTCCCGATCCCTTGCGTGTAACTCCAAACGATCCAAGAATTAAACGTCATATTGAGTTCTTGTTCCAAAACGGCGTAAATATAGGAAACGTAACGCATGCCCATAAAGACGTAAAGCGTCCCGTCGTCGGTCAATACGCGCTTCGCCTCTCGCAACCATCGACGCGAAAAGTCAAGATACTCATCAAATTCCAACTTGTCTTGACTGACGCCGTAGTTTTTATTGAGGTTGTAGGGCGGATCCGTCGTTATCAGGCGAACGCTTCGGTCGGGTAATTTTTTCATTTCGTTGATCGCGTCGCCGCATATTACCGTTATTTTACCCATTTGTCTTCTATTCGCCGTTTTCTATTGTCAAAACTACGCTTACTCGAGAATTACGCTAGGGGCGTTCATAAAAAGCGGAACGTTGTTTCCGGATAGGCGCGCCTTTCCTCGAACGGTTGCAAACTCTATATGATCGATTGTACGTCAATTTCTCAAAGAGTCAAACGCTCGTCCTCGACGTCTTAAAAACGCCCCAAAAAAGCAAAAAAATTTAAAAAAGATGCTTTCCAAGCTAGACGTCTGATTTTAAGTCGTTTATAATGCGAATAGTTCGGAGTCTTGGCAATGGAATCAAGACGCGACTTTATGAAATTGTCGTCTTTTGGAAAAATTAGCATACTATAGAACGCGCGGCTAGAAAAGCGCTAGAAGTGGAGACGTTATGAAGAAAGATTATACTCATATCTGCGTCGTCTTGGACGCTTCGGGCTCTATGGATTCGATCAAAGAAGACGTCAAGGGCTCGATTCGGGACTTTGTCGCATCTCAGCGCAATCTTCCGGGCGAGATTCGTTTCGACGTCTACCAGTTCTCGGACGTCGTGGAACATATCGCCGATTCTTCTTCGCTCGACGAGGCGGCGTCCTTAATGGACGAACGTTATCGTTGTTCGGGCACGACGGCGCTTTACGACGCGGTTTGTATCGCGATCGACGAACTCGGCGCGAAATTTGCGTCGATGCAGGAATATGAACGCCCCGAAGACGTCGTGTTTGTTATTTTTACGGACGGCTACGAAAACGCAAGTCGCACTTATCGCAACGCCGACGTTATGGAACGCATAAAGCGCCAAACTGAAGTTTACAGCTGGCGCTTTATTTTCCTCGGCGCCGAAATCGACGCGGAAACGGCGGCTCAAGACGTCGGAATCGATTCGGCTTGCGCTTGTTCGTTCGCACGCGACGAAACCCGCGACGCCGTGTTTAACGTTATGGCTAACGAAATGGAAGAAATCGCTCAAAAACGCGTCGAACGACGCAAGCGCGATTAATATTCCATTTCGTCTTGCGTCAACACGACGACTCGTCGTTTGTTTTCGCGCGGCTCCTCTTTGCCGTAGCCGCGCGATCTTCCTTTCGTTTGCAAGTAGAACTGAATGAGTCGCGCGTTTCCAGAACGTATCTCTTCAAGCGCTTTGCTTTCGACGAAATCGACCGCGTTCTCGTGAATCGTTTCGACCTCTTCGGCAAAGTCTGGGTCGTCGTCCAACCATCGGCGATAGAGTTCGCGCGGAGAGCCCGTTCTTTTGCACGCGACGTAGACGATTCCGAGCGAATCGCGCAACGCTCGCAAAAATTCTTCTTTGCGCGTCGTTTGGTTCCGTTTTTCGTTAGTCGTCATTTGTCTGTTCCTTTCTTTGAATAGCAGTGAGTTTTTATTCAAGTTCTTGTTCCTTTTGTCGTTCGTTGTCCTCAAAGGAGGGCAATACGCCGGGCGCGGCTTTTTCAAGGAACGCGTAAGCGTTGCGTTGAGACAACGTTTGCGTTTCGCGATTCGCTTTGAGCAAATCAACGACGGAATCCATCTGAAATTCCGCGCCAAGGTAAGAGACGTCCGCCTCGTAAGAAATACGATCCTGCGTTTCGGCGACCGTAGCGCCCGACCATAGCGAAGCGAAACAAAGCTGTTCTTCGATCGCGCGCGCTCCGGCGCGATCGACCGCCGCGACGGCGACCGTGCCGGAAGTCGTGCGAACGCGCAACGCCTCGCTTGAGGAATTTGCGCCCGAGCGGTCGATAAGATCGCGAATCGACGTATAGCGCAACGTTTCTTTTAATTCGTCCTTAGCGTTGCGCAATTCGGCAAGTCCTGCGCCGGTTGTCTCCAGAATCGAGACGGACACGGGACTGGAACTTGTTCCTCGCGGCCAAATCACGCCGCCAAGCCTAACGTCGTTCGATTCTCGCGCCGCGTTGCATACGGCGAGCGTCGGAGTCGCGTGAAGATAGAGTCCGATTTTATACCAACTGTCGACGACGTAATTTTCAACCGCCAAACGCGCGACGTCCAAATAGGGCGGACGAGTCCAATTTTCGAGCCCCAACTTGTCGACGTTGCAAACGGTAAAGGGTATAAAATCAAGCGTTCTTCCTTTGAAACAAGGATAAACGACGTTCGCTCCGTTAGGTTTGTCGAGAGAAAAATCACGCCATTGCTCGTCGGCGTCGACGCCTTCGAACCGCGCGTTGTAATAACGTCCCTGCGCGTCGAGCGCAAGCAAACGGCGCCTAGTCGATCGTTTCCACGTCTTTTCCTTCGGGTCGAATTTTCGCGTCGACTCGTCGAGCAACGCCCAGCGCAAGGCGCCAAATTGCGCGTTTGAAACGTCGTCGACTTCGCCGTCGAGTATCTTTTGGGCGGGATACTCGACGACGCAAAAGTTCGGCTCAAGTCCGGAGGAATTGGTCGTCACGTCGAGCAACGTTCCGTACCTTCCGAATAGAATCTGCGCGAAATTCAAACGCGCTTTGAGTCCGGCAAGTCCGTCGTTGAAACGGTTGCCCCAGTATTTCATATCGCGCACTTCCTTGGCGCTTTCTTCGTCGGACGCGACTCCAAAACGAACCGACGCGGGGTTGCGTTGCATTAAACCGACCACGTCGTCGATTATCGGTCGAAAGAAATTCTCGTATGAAGCGACGCGACGGCGAAAAGCATAACGAGATTCTTCAAAAGGAACGTTTCGTAAACGAAGCTCGTCCCTCTCGAGCGATTGAATCGGCAAATATTCGCGCGCGTTTTCGCCTTCTTTTATTCGTTCGGAACCGTCGTAACAGTCGGCGACGTACCGCCACAAAGGTTCAAGAGTCAAGTATTCGGCGTTCATAGTAAAAAAACCTTGTGAAAAAAAGGGTTCGAGAAAAACTAGCGTCGTTGTTATTTTCGCATTTTGCACGCAAAGTAGAACTAAAAAAATCGATTTTATTTTTTCGGGCTTCTCCCCCGTTGTCGAATCGCGCGCTAAGGGTAGAATAACGGAATTATAAACATAATCGACGCGCGCGTGCAAAACGCGCCGTTGCGACGGCTTTGAGATATTTCGTTAAGAAAGGGAGATTTGGAATGAAACGAGCGAAGATCAGCGTCATCGGCGCGGGCAACGTTGGAGCTACTTGCGCGCTTTATTGCGCTATGGCGGGTTTGGGCGACGTCGTCCTGTTGGATATTCCGCAAACGAAGGATATGCCGAAAGGCAAGGCGCTCGATATGTTTGAAGCGTCCCCGGTACTCGGGTTCACCGCGAACGTCGCCGGTACGACCGATTACGTCGACACGGCGAACAGCGACGTCGTCGTCGTCACCGCCGGTATTCCCCGCAAGCCCGGTATGAGTCGCGACGACCTGCTCGCGACCAACGCCAAGATCGTCGGTTCCGTCGGCGAACAAATCGCGAAGACCAGCCCGAACGCCGTCGTTATCGTCGTCAGCAACCCGGTCGACACGATGGTTCAACGTATGCTCGACGTCACCGGATTCCCGAAGGAACGCGTTATCGGTCAAGCGGGCGTTTTGGACGCCGCGCGTTTCTGCGCGTTCATCGCCGACGAACTGAAAGTCAGCGTCGAAGACGTCTCCGCGATGTTGCTCGGCGGACATGGCGATTCGATGGTGCCGCTCGCCAGTTGTTCTTCCGTCGGCGGCATTCCCGTCACGCAACTCATTCCCGCCGATCGTTTGGCGGAAATCGTCCAACGCGCGCGCGTCGGCGGCGGCGAAATCGTCAATCTTCTCGGCACAGGCTCCGCTTATTACGCGCCCGCCGCTTCGACCGCGAAGATGGTTCAAGCGATCGTTCGCGACGAAAACCGCGTTCTCGCGTGCGTCGCCTTCTGCGATTCCGAATACGAAGTCGGCGGTTATTACGTCGGCGTTCCGGTCGTCCTTGGCGACGGCGGCGTTAAGAAGATCGTCAAGTTGGAAATGACCGACGACGAAAAGGCGCTCTTCGCCAAGAGTTGCGAAGCCGTCCGTAAGAACGTCGCCGCGATGAAAGCCCTTGTTTGATCTCGAATCTAAATTAGGCTGATACGAAGCCCGAACGGAAGAGTTTTTCGAAGCTCCGACGCTCGGGTTTTTTTGTGTTGTTTCGAAACGGAAAACGTCAAAATGGATAAAGACGGAAAAACAACGAACGTTCTGACGCCAAGTTTGTCTTTGGACGAAAAAAACGAAAACTTCTTTGCCGAAATTAGGCGGATCGTCGATTCGGCGCGAAGTCGCGCATACGCCGCCGTTAACTCGGCGATGGTCGAAGCCTATTGGCTTATTGGAAAGCAAATCGTCGAACGGGAACAGCAAGGCGAAAACCGAGCGACATATGGGCAAAACCTTATAAAAGAACTGTCGAAACGACTGGTTCAAGAATACGGCGCCGGTTTTTCCGTCGTCAATCTGAAAAATATGCGCTTTTTCTACTTGACCTTTCGGTCGACCTTAAATTCAGACACTGACGAACAATTAGAAAAAGGGCACGCAGTGCGTGCCCTTTTGGACGACGCCTCGCAAATTCCTTATCTTGGTCGATTGAGTTGGTCCCATTATCGCGCTATTATGCGCGTAGATTCCGAAGCGGCGCGACGTTGGTATCTCCGCAAGGCGGCGGAAAATCAATGGAGTTCAAGAACGCTCGACCGCAATATCGCGACGCAATATTATGAACGCCTTCTTATGCCGCAAAAGAAAGAGCCGGTCGTTCAAGAAATGCGCGAAAAAACGATCGATTATCAACGCGACAAATTCGAATTTATTAAAAACCCGGCCGTTCTCGAATTCCTTAATTTACCGAACAATCTTGGTTATCGTCAGCAGAATTTTCCAATCAAAGTTCGCTCTCGATTCTTACGCGACGTTTATTTTGAAATTAATGCTTCGTTTGGAAGTATTACGCATCTTTTTGAGAACTGTACTTTCCCCACTTTTTCAAACGGCGAGTCCTAACAGACACGCCAAACGAAGAATTTCCTTCTGAATATCCTCTGTTTTTGCGCCAAGGATATTCTTTGAAAAATTCTCAAACACTATTTTTCTCGATACTAAATCAC
>JAZRWW010000137.1:0-18104 GCA_045599865.1 Thermoguttaceae bacterium | reverse complement strand
AACCCCTTGTTAAGGACGTTTTGGATTGCTATAATAAAGGCGTGTGGAACGAAAGTTTCGCGCGTTTGGGGACTCGCTGGGTTTGTAAGTTTTGTTTGGTTTACTTTTGCTTACAATACCAAACGAGTCCTTTTTTGTATACCTCAACTTGGGGGGATTTTCTCCTTATTTTTTAAAAAGTGGGGAAAGTACAGTCTCTATTGAGAATAACATAAAATGAAACCTAACGTATTAGTATTGAGAGCGCCCGGAACGAACTGCGATTTGGAGACGTCCTACGCGTTCGAATTGGCGGGCGCGACGACCGAGCGCGTTCACGTCAATCGTATTCTTGAAAATCCGTCGATTATCGAACGTTTTCAAATTATGTGTTTTCCCGGCGGGTTTAGCTACGGAGACGACATAGCCGCCGGACGCGTTCTCGCAACGAAAGTGCGCGCGAGCCTCTTTGACGCGATCCACAATTTTCGCGACGCGGGCAAGTTGATTCTTGGCGTCTGCAACGGGTTCCAAATCCTTATTAAATCGGGAATTTTAGTCGCCGACGACGAGCAAGGCGCGCCCGTGACCCTGACTTGGAACAAGTCGGGCGTTTATACCGACCGCTGGACGCGTCTTGAAGTCAAAAGCGACAAGTGCGTTTTCTTAAAGGGCGTCGAAAATATGTATTTGCCGATCGCGCACGCCGAAGGAAAATTTATGGCGCGCGACGAAACCGTTCTTGACAAGCTGGAAGCCGAAGGACGTTTGGTTCTGCGCTACGTCCCAAGCGACAATCCGAACGGCGCGATGCGCGACGTCGCGGGCGTCTGCGACGAGACGGGGCGTGTTTTCGGTTTGATGCCGCACCCGGAACGACACGTCGACAAGACCCAGCGACCGAATTGGACGCGCTTTCAAAACGAGCCCGACTTTGCGACGAGAGTCGGCGACGGATTGCAGATATTCAAAAACGCCGTCGAGTATTTTAATTGAGGGCGGTTTGCGAAGTAAAACGCGCGAAAACCGCCCGCGTTGCACGCGGATAATTGGAAGTTTACGAGACTCTAAGCAAACGAGTTCGTTAAACGTCCGACGCAATTCACCCGATTCAAATATACTCCGTCGCCTTTGAGTTTTTCCACCCCAAAGAGGGAAAAAATCCTTCGGACTTACAGCGTCGTCTGGAAAATTTCAAGGTGAAGGAGTATAGTTAGGTTTCGTTGAATAAGACCCTTGAAAGACTTTTGGTAGTTTGTATAATTAACAAAATTAGAGGGGCTTTTTTTGAGACGCGCTTGTATTAACGGAAAGATTGTTAAACGTCGAGTATGGGCGGTTTTTATGAAGAACAAGAAGGAATTTCGCCAATTTCGATAGGAATCGCTTGGGCGTCGCGCATCCTTGCGTTTTCGTTGGAATTTGCGTTGTTGGTTATATTCGGCGAAATAGTCGACGATCGGTTCGGCTTTAAGCCTTGGGGGCTTTTGGTCGGCGCGGCGATCGGCGTTTGCGCCTTTGTTAGCGGGATTGTTCTGACGGCGAAGAGAATGGAACGTCTCGAAGCGCGCGCTAAGAGCGTCGGCGAAGTCTCGAATCTCGACGCGGCGGACGCCGAATAGGGAGCTTCTCAAATGACTGAACGTTTTGTCGCGTTTTTTATTTGGGCGACTTGCGTTTGGGCGTGCGTTTCGACGATCGGAATTGAGGACGAGCGCGAGACCGTCGGTTTTGTCGTCGCCGCGACGGGGGGCGTATGTTTGCCCTTTGCCGCCTTGGCGTTGGCGTTTCAGGAGCGCGTTCGTAAATCGGTCGGAGCGTTTGGAGCGTATTTGTTTACGTTGGTCGGACGCACGGTCGTTCCTCTCGTTGCGGCGTCGATCGCGTTGCGTTGTTGCGACGAGCGCCTTCGGTTCGAAATTGCCGTTCGCGTCTTGGTCGGATATTTTGGAGTCGCGCCCGTTCACGTTTGGGCGACGATTCCTTGGAAAGGCGAGTCGATCAAGCGCGCGAATTTTCGAAACGCGAATTTTCGAAACGCGTCGGCTGGTCGTTGCGAAAACGATCTGTACGGAGATTTGATTAATTTGTCATTGGCGGGAAAGAGCGAATGAGCGGCGAGTTGGTTAATATCGGGGAATTAGCGGAACACGTGTCAGACGGCGTTGCGTATCATATTCCGCGCTTTATCGGCGATTCTCTTCTGTTGCCTTCCGTTTGCGGTTTTCAGATAACGAAATTTATGGTCGTCGAAGCGGCGGTCGCTTTGCTGATGATTCTTCTTTTTGTTCCTCTTGCCGTCAAGATGCGTTCGGGCAAGCCGTTGCGCGGTCGGTATTGGAATTTGCTGGAAGTTTTTCTTCTTTATTTGCGTAACGAAGTTTTCATTCCGTCGATCGGAAAAGAGGACGCCGATAGGTTTACTCCTTTCTTATGGACGCTTTTCTTTTTCATATTGTTCTGCAATTTGGCGGGGCTTGTCCCGTGGTTTGGCGCGTCTCCGACCGGCGCTCTTGCGACGACCGGCGTACTTGCGACGGCTACTTTTTTAGTTTTGGTCGGCTCGGGTATGAAGAAGCGCGGCGTCGTCCGATTTTGGATCGGGCAGGTTCCTCAAATGGAACTTCCGTTCGTCCTTGCTATTTTCCTTAAGCCGATGCTTTTCGTGATCGAAGTTTGCGGTCTGTTTATCAAGCACGTCGTCTTGGCCGTTCGTCTTCTGGCGAATATGTTTGCGGGGCACCTTGTTCTTGCGGTAATCCTCGGATTTATCGCCGCGACTGCGGATAAGTTGGTTTTGTGGATCGGCGCGACCTGCGCCAGCGTTCTTATGGGGCTTGCGTTAAATTGCCTCGAGTTGTTCGTCGCCTTTTTACAAGCGTATATTTTTACGTTCCTTGCCGCTATTTTTATAGGTATGGCGCAACACGAACATTAGAGACGTCGCGATCGTCGGAACGTTCCGCGAATTTATTAAAGCGACGTTTCGTTCAGGCGACGTTCCAAAAAATATAAACATACGTCGATAGACGTTCGACGCATTGGCGCGCGTCGGTCGTCTATCCGATTTAAACATTACGTTTTAGCGTCGACGTTAAACGGTTGCGCAGACGCTAGCCTTAGCATATCAGGAGATTTTTTCGTGAACAAATTTGCTAAATTTGCCGTCTTGTTGTTTGTCGTCGTCCTTGTTCTTTCGCCTCTCGCCGTTTTCGCGCAAGACGGAGCTTCCGCCGACGCGGGCGCCGTTTCAAACGCCGCGTCTAATTTGACCGGGCTTTACGGCGTGGGGTGCGGTCTGATTCTGATCGGCGCCGGTTACGGCATCGGTAAAATCGGCTCGTCAAGCGTAGAAAGCATCGCGCGTCAGCCGGAAGTCGCCGGTAAAGTTAATACCGCGATGATTATTTCCGCCGCGTTAATCGAAGGCGTCGCCTTCTTCGGTTTGATCATTTGCATGCTAAAATAAGGAGCGCTAAAGTAAAGAACGCTTCGTCGTAGTTTGCGTCTTGCGAGGCGCAAACGGGGCGCTCGCGTCTTTTGCGCTGGAAATCGACTTTAATCCTTTGCAGGTTCAATATGAAGAAGACTCTTTTTCGCGACTGGAAGCCGAGCGCGACCTCTTGCTTTTGGGGAGGCGCGGCGTTTTTTGCCTGTTCGACTTTCGCCTGTTCGACGACGCTTTGGGCTTCGGAAGGCGAACAAGAGACGCGGCTTGATCCGCTTGCTTGGCAGACCGATTTGGCGATTTGGACCGCGATCGTCTTCCTTCTCCTCGTCGCCGTGTTGTGGAAATTTGCGTTTGGTCCGATTCTCCAAGCGCTTGACAAACGCGAAAAGGACGAGCTGGACAAGCGCGCTTCGATCGAAAAGGCAAGCGACGAAGCTCAAAAGACGCTCGAGGCGTATCGTCAAAAGTTAGCCGAATCCGGCGAAGAAGCGCGTCGTATGCGCGAAGAGGCGAAAGCGGACGCCGAAAAACAAGCGAACGCGTTCGTCGCCGAGGCGAGAAAAGCGATCGCGGAAGAACGCGAACGCGCTAGCAAAGAAATTCGCGCCGCCGAAGACCTCGCGTTGAACGAGCTTGCGACGCGAGGCGCCGAACTTGCGACCAATTTGGCCGGCAAGATTATTCAAGAGAAACTTAACCCCGCCGAACACGCAAAGTTGGTCGAGCGCGTCGTTTCCGACCTAGCCGCCAAGTAGTCGATTCGTCCCGTTGTTCTTGCGACTTTCGCTTTCGCGACTTTCGTTTTCCAACGATTCGCGAGCCTTTGCGACGGTCTAATTTTGGTAGACGTAACGTTATGAAACAAAACGGCAAACAAGACGCCCAAAACGCGACGCAATTTCAAGTCGACCCTAATTGGGAGAAATTGGCGGAAATATACGCCGACGCCTTGATTAGAGCGTGCGAAGCGCAAAACGTTTCGACAGACGAGGTCTTAGAAGAATTCGACTCTTTTATTGAACAAGTTTGCGACGTTTTTCCGAAGTTTGAAGCGATTTTGGTTTCCGAAGGAACGCCCGTCGAAGAAAAATATCGAATCTTTGACGAGATTTGCGACGGGAAGAATCCGCTCTTTTGTAATTTTCTTAAGACGCTCGCAAAACGCGGACGTCTTGGTATGATTCGCCTAATTCAAGCCGCTTGTCGACGACTTGACGAAGAGCGAAAGGGTCGCGTTTCGATCAGAGTTCTGACCGCGGTTCCGCTCAATGCGACGACCGAGGAACAGTTGCGCGTCGGGTTGCGCAATTTGATCGGAGCGGAACCGAAGTTTTCGGTCGAAATCGATCCTGAAATGATCGGCGGAATTATTGTTCGCGTCGGAGACGTTGTCTACGACGCTTCCATTGCCACGCAGCTGAAAAAAGCGCGTCAAGATATGATTGACAGGAGCGCCCATGAAATTCAAAGCCGACGAGATTGTTTCCGTAATCCAGAAGGAAATTGAACGTTTCGAATCGAGCGTCGACGTTCGAGAAGTCGGCGTCGTCGTTGAAGTTGGCGACGGTATTGCCAAGGTTAGCGGTCTTTCCGGGGTAATGTCGGGCGAAATGGTTCAGTTTTCGAACGGCGTCTTAGGTTTGGCTCTCAATCTTGAAGAGAACGGCGTAGGCGTCGTTATTTTAGGCGACTACCTCCAAATTCAAGAAGGCGACGAAGTTAAAACGACCGGCGACTTGTTGCAAACGCCCGTCGGAGAAGGTCTGCTTGGACGCGTCGTCGATCCGTTGGGCAAGCCTTTGGACGGAAAAGGAAGCGTTCGAGCGTCCGATTATTATCCCGTCGAGTCCGCCGCGCCCGGAATCGCCGATAGACAGCCCGTTCGAGAGGCGTTGCAGACTGGAATTAAAGCGATCGACGCTATGACTCCGATCGGGCGAGGTCAACGCGAGTTGATTATCGGAGACCGTAAAACGGGAAAAACCCAGATCGGCGTCGACACGATTATCAACCAAAAGGGCAAAGGCGTCTATTGTTTCTACGTCGCGATCGGACAAAAAGATTCGTCGGTCGCGCAGGTTGTCGACGCGCTCGAGAAACACGGCGCTATGGAGTATACGACCGTCGTCGTCGCAGGCGCTAGCTCGCCCGCCTCTTTGCAGTATGTCGCGCCGTACGCGGGCACGGCGATGGCGGAATATTTTATGCGCAACGGCAAGCACGCGTTGATCGTATACGACGACCTTTCGAAACAGGCCGCCGCTTATCGCGAATTGTCGCTGTTGTTGCGTCGCGCGCCCGGAAGAGAAGCCTATCCGGGCGACGTCTTCTATTGCCATAGTCGTTTGCTCGAAAGAAGCGCGAAGTTGTCCGACGAATTGGGCGGAGGATCCTTGACTTCGTTGCCGATTATTGAGACGCAAGAAGGCGAGGTCTCCGCGTATATTCCTACGAACGTGATTTCGATTACCGACGGACAGATTTATCTTCAGCCCGATTATTTCTTCAAGGGGCAGCGCCCCGCGATGAACGTGGGCATATCCGTGTCGCGCGTCGGCGGCTCCGCTCAAATTCCCGTAATGAAACAAGTCGCGGGCGGTATGCGACTCGACTTGGCGGCGTTCCGCGAATTGGAAGCGTTCGCGCAATTTGGCTCCGACCTTGACGCCGCGACTCGACGCCGTTTGACGCGCGGTTGCTGCATCAATAAATTGTTGATTCAGGGCGTGTGTAAGCCGCTGGACGTGATCGATCAAGTTTTGGTTATTTACGCGGGTACGCAGGGATTTGTCGACGAAATTCCTCTCGATTCCATAACCAAATGGGAAGGCGAATTCTTAGCTTGGTTCCACAGAAACAAGCAGGATTTGTGGGATTCGATCAAGGCTTTGACTGGAAAAATGGACGCGTCGATTACCGGCGCCCTAGACGAGGCTTTGAACGAGTTTAACGCGGCGTTTTTAGCGTAAGACGTCGTAGACCTGTTTCTGCGGGAAATTTGCGCGTTCTAAGTCGTTTTGAATTTCGAACTCGCGAAGACTCGAAAAATTAGAACGTCGCGGCGTGGAAAACGCGTTGCGACGATCGACAATACTCTTTGAAATATCGACGGTTCAATGGCAAAAGCAAAAGCTCTCGACAAACGTAGAAAATCGATTACGAGTATTCGTAAGATTACGCGGACGATGGAGTTAGTCGCTTCGGCTCAGTTCCGACGCGCTATGAGTCGCGCCCTGTCCGCAAGCGCTTACGTCGATCGAATCGTCCGATTAGTAGCGAACCTAGCCGACTCGGACGCGCAAGCGTCGCATCCGTTGCTCGAAAAGAGAACGTCGAAGAAAAACGCCGTCCTTTTTGTTTTGACCTCGAATCGCGGCATGTGCGGCGGGTATAACGGCGGCGTCTTGCGACTTGCCGCTACGCGCTGGGCGGATTTAAAAGAACAATACGACAATATTGAACTGTTTGTCGTCGGAAAACGCGGTCTTTCCGCAATGAAGTTTCGAGGATTTGAAGCGACTAGACAGTTTGTCGATTTTAACGAGAATCCCGCTTATTCCGAGATTCTACCTTTGGCGGACGACTGTCTTCGACGTTATAAGCTAGGCGAGATCGACCGCGTCGACGTCGTTTATACGAAGTTCGTTTCATTGGCGAAACAGCATCCGTCTGCAGAGACTTTGGCGCCTCTCGCGTTGGAAACGGAAAGCGAAAAGGACGCCGAGGGAAGCGGCGCGGAATATGAATTTTTGCCTTCTCCGCGCGACATATTAGAGGAAATCGTTCCCAACGCTTTTCGATCGAAGTTGTTTAAGTGTTTCTTGGACGCGTCCGTAAGCGAGCAAATCGCGCGAATGACGGCGATGAAGGCGGCTACCGAAAACGCCGAAGAGATGATTTCAAACTTGACGACCGCGTACAATAGAGAACGGCAGATGCAAATTACCAACGAGATCGCCGAAGTCGTCGGCGGAGCGAGCGCGTTATAGCGTTTAAGGCGCCGAAAGGCGCGTCGAGTCCTGATTATTTAACGTATTTTAAAAGTTTTGGAACCGATCGGAGAAAGACGTCCGGGAATTTAAACCGCTTTAGCGTTCTTTTGCCAACGTTGAAAAAACAAGGTTACGTAAACAATGACCCAAACTGACACGAATCGTCGTTACGGCCGGATCACGCAAGTTATCGGCTCGACGTTTGACGCGGAATTTCCCGACGGGAAGTTGCCCGCTATTTATAACGCCGTTGAAATCGACCTAGAGATTAAAAATAGCCGAGGCGCGACGCAAAAGAAGCGTCTTGTCGGCGAGGTTCAACAGCTCTTGCCCGGTCGGCGCGTGCGTTGCGTGGCTCTTGGCGACACTACCGGATTGGTTCGCGGGATGGAATGCCTCGACCTTGGGGCGCCCGTTAGCGTGCCGGTTGGAAAAGAGACGTTAGGGCGCGTTTTCAATTTGTTAGGCAGTCCGATCGATAACAAAGGCGAAGTTAAGACTGAAGAGAGACGTCCTATTCATCGACCCGCGCCAAAACTTGACGAACTTTCGACAAATTCGACCGTTTTTGAAACCGGCATTAAAGTTGTCGACTTGCTGACCCCCTTTGTTCGCGGGGGAAAAGCCGGTTTGTTCGGCGGCGCCGGGTTGGGAAAGACCGTTATTATTCAAGAACTAATCGCGCGTATCGCCAGCGCGCACGGCGGCGCGTCCGTTTTCGCGGGCGTCGGAGAACGAACGCGCGAAGGAAACGACCTTTGGCGCGAAATGCAAGAAGCCAAAATTGGTCAGACGGGTCGTTCCGTTCTCGATCAAACGACGATGGTCTTCGGACAGATGAACGAGCCTCCTGGGGCGCGTCTCCGCGTCGCGTTGTCGGCGTTGACGATGGCCGAGTATTTCCGCGACAATCTTGGAACGGACGTTTTGCTCTTTATCGACAATATTTTCCGTTTTTCTCAGGCTGGTTCCGAAGTTTCCGCGTTGTTGGGACGTATTCCGTCGGCGGTAGGTTATCAGCCGACTTTGGCTTCTGAAATGGGCGCCTTGCAGGAACGAATCGCGTCGACGAAGAAGGGCGCGATTACTTCCGTTCAAGCGGTCTATGTTCCTGCCGACGACCCGACCGACCCTGCGCCGGCCGCCGCGTTTGGTCAGTTGGACGCGTTCGTTTATCTTGCGCGTTCTATTTCGGAAAAGGGTATTTACCCCGCCGTCGATCCGTTGGCGTCTTCGAGTCGTATGCTCGATCCTCAATACGTGGGACAAGAACACTACGATTGCGCGCGCCGCGTTCAGCAGATGTTGCAGAAATATCGTGATTTGCAGGATATTATCGCGATTATGGGCGTCGACGAACTTAGCGAAGAAGACAAGTTGACGGTTCATCGCGCAAGACGTATCGAACGCTTCTTGTCGCAACCGTTCCTTGTCGCGGAGGTCTTTACAGGCAAACCCGGCGAAATTACTCCGCTAAAGGACACGATCCGTTCGTTCAACGAAATTGCCGACGGAAAATGGGATCATTTGCCGGAATCCGCCTTTATGTACGTCGGGTCGGTCGAGCAAGCCGCCGAACAAGCGGAGCGTATGAAGGCAAAAGCGGATAAGAAGTAATTACTTTCGACGTTGAAACGCAAGTCGCCGACGCGTTTGCGTTTGCGGTTCCGTTTCGGAAGGAGTTGAATGCGATGAAGTGCGTTGCCGTTACCCCTGAAGGCGTGCGCGTCGATCAAGAAGTTAAATTTGTCGTGGCGCCTTTGTACGACGGCGAATACGGGATCGGCAAGGATCACGCGCCCGTCGTGGGGCGTCTTGGCGCGGGCGAAGCTCGACTGACGCTGGAAGACGGTTCGGTCGAACGCTGGTATCTCGAGGGCGGGTTCGTCGAGGTCGCCGGAAACGTCGTTTCTATTTTGACGGATTCCGCTTGCGAATTGAAGTCGTTGGATTTAGACGCCGCGAGAAAAGAATTGGACGAAGCGTGCGCTTGGGAATGTTCGCCGATTCTGGCGGAGGATAAAGCGCGAGCGGTCGAGAGGGCGCGCGCTAAGGTTCGCGCGGCGGAAAAAGCCGCGAAATTGTAAGATTTACGCGAGCGACCCTCGCGTCGGTTCTTTGTAGAATCGACGTTATAAGAATCTCCTTCATCTCCTTCGATTGTGAAACGCTTTTGCGTTTTTCAGATCGTAAGGAGTTTTTTATTGTTTCGTTTGTTTTAATTCCGATCAAATCGAACGCGTTGTTAGAAAGAACTGTTATGGAGAACGATACGTTAGAATGCGAGGTTTCGTCCGACGGGCGCGTCCGTCGGTTCCATATTGGCGTCGGCGTCGTCTATCAAATTCAAGCGCGCGTTCTTCCTTTTCTTAACGGGTCGATCTATTTGGTCGCGCTTTTCGAAGGAACGCCTTCAGGCGCAAACGTCGCAAGTTCGCAAGCCGATCGGATTTTAATCGATTCGGGGTCTGGAAGCGACGAATCCAACGCCGACGTTGAAAGCGCTTTCCGAACGATTCGCGAAGAATTTGAGCCTAGTTTCAAGCCGGAAAAAATCAAACGAATCGTTCTTACGCACGCGCATGTCGATCATTTTGGCGGCGCTTACGAACTTCAGCGTCAAACGGGCGCGGAAATTTGGGTTCACGCTTTTGAAAGTCGTCTTGTTTCCGCCTACGACGAATGCGCTTGCGTCGAGAATTGCCGTTATGGAAGTTTTTTACGCGAGGCGGGCGTCGACGACGAAGAAATTCCAAAAATTCTCGACGGTTTCGGATTTCGACCAGGTAGAGCAAAAAGCGTCGAAGTCGCGCGCAAATTGTTCGGCGGCGAAACGTTTGGCGAGTTGCGTTTTCTCTATTTTCCAGGGCACAGTCCGGGGCATCTTGCGATTCAATGCGGAAACGTAACGTTTTCCGGCGATTTGTTGCTTTCTAAAACGCTGACGCAAATTTGGCCGACAAGAATGACGCCTCAGACCGGCGTTATAAATTACGTTCGCTCGCTAAAGAAATTGGAACGATTCGCTCTTAATTTTGAACGTCGCGCGGGCGAACGTTTAACGCTCTTGCCCGCGCACGAAGAACTTATCGAAAACGTTCCGTCGCGCGTCGGGCAGGCGTTGCGTAGTATGGAACGGCGCGACGCTCGACTTCTTACTCTTCTCAAAGAGTCGGAAACGCCCCTTTCGCTTGCGGAGATTACGAAACGAATGTATTGGAGCGGACGTCCGAATCGTGAATTTTTCGCGTTAAGCGACGTCGGAAGTAGAACGGAATATCTACTGCAGTTGGGATTGTTGCGCGTCGTCGAGTACGAACGACTGACGGCGACAAATCCCGTGTTGCTCTACAAAGAATTACTTGCCGATGCAGAAGCGGCTAAAAATACGATCCAGCAAATCGTCGGTATGGACGCGCCCTGTGATTGAACCGAGCCGATCGAGCGCGAGACGAATTTCAGACGCAAGTAGGAACCCGTCTTGAAAGCGCTGATCGTCGAGTAGATTCAACGCGTTTTGCAACGCTTCTTTTGCGCCGCGCAACGCCTCTTGACAACGAATCGCCGTCGAGGAAGTTATTTCTCCGTTTTCCGAACGAACGCGTAGAGTCGCGACGATTTTTTCGACGAGTCGCGGGACGCCCGAGCCCGTTTCCGCCGACGTCGCGACGATTTCGTCTTGGACGTCCTCTTGTTTTTCGCGACTGGCGCCGAAGTCAAGATCGCGTTTAGTCGCGACGCGTAAAATCGGCGTCGATTTCGGCAATATTTTTTCCAGTTCGACGACGCGCGCGCGATTTGCAGGGTCGAAACACAACAAAATCAACGACGCTTCCGCAAAGAGCGTCGGAAGACTCGCTTGCGCCAACGCGCGCGGCGCGTTCGACGCGTCGGGAGATTCGACTCCGGCGTCGTCGACCAGCTGAAAGCGCAGACCGTCGACGTTCAGTTCCGCTTCTAAATAATCGCGAGTCGTGCCCGCGACGTCGGAAACCAGCGCGCGTCCGGGCGCGACGCCGTCGTTAAGTTCTACGATTTTATTGAAGAGCGAACTCTTGCCCGCGTTGGGCAGACCCGCAAAAACGACGCGAGGCGTTCGATCCGACGCGATTTGCGTTCGCGCGCGTCGCAACGCGTCGTCGACGTACTGAAACGCTTCTTGCAGTCGATCGCGAATTTCAGCGTATGAAACGAACTCGACGTCTTCTTCGACAAAGTCGAAGCCCGCCTCAAGATCGGTCAGCGCGTCGAACGTGCGTTCGTAAACGCGCGTAACCTCGCGCTCGAGCGAGCCGCCAAGTTGCGCCAGCGCGACGCGTAATTCGACGTCGGATTGCGCGTCGATCGCGCCTAAAATCGCCTCCGCGCGCGTCAAATCGATCCGACCTGTGAGAAAGGCGCGCAAGGTAAATTCGCCGCGCGTCGCCAAACGCGCTAAATTCGTTTCGCAGATCGTTCGAATCGACGCGTTTAAAATCGGCGGAGCGCCGGGCAAGTGCAATTCAACCGCGCGTTCGCCGGTAAATCCGCGTCCTCGAGGCCAATAGAACAAGGCGCAACGAACGCGACGCAACGGCGTTTCTTTACCCCAAGGCGCCCAACGACCGCGCGCGACAAACGGCTTTGCAAGATCGAACGCGCCAAATTGTCGCGCGGAATCCGTTCCTTCGTCGGTCGATTTTGGTTCGTTTGGCAAAAAATCGCGTTCAAAAAAGGGGACAACGGCGTCAAGCGCATTTTCGCCGGAAAGGCGAACGATTCCGCGTCGCGAATTGCCTTGCGCCGACGCCTGCGCGACGATCGTGTCGTCGGTCGTCATTGATTTCCTTCCATAAAAAAGGGCGGCTCAGTTATTGTTTTTTATAAGAAAGGGGGCGTCGACTCGCGCGGCGCCAAATTCCTCAACCTTTAATAGGCGCGTTGACTAACGGAATTGTCTTGCCTTTCAATTTTGCGGACGCCCATTCCGCGAGAAGCTCGCGGTTGATTTTCGCGTTATGTCTGACGTCGACGGGGAAACTTTCGCAAATGAAGACGCGTCGAATACGATTCGTCAACGCGTTTTTTCCAAGGATTTCAAGGACTTCCGCCTGAATTCGTTCCGCTTCGACCTCGTTTTCCGGGCGAGCGTTTGGGTAAGGTTCGACGACCATTGCCGGCTCGCGCCATTGACGTCGAAATTCTTTCGCGCGTTCGGAAATATCCGACGGCTCGACGAAATCGTCGGGCAAAGGAACGCCCACGAGCGCGGAACGAAAGATTTTCGGCAATTCGTTGGAGATCGCCTCGCAAGGAATCGTAAATAACGGACCGTAGGGCGTTTCCACGCGATGAGATTTACGCCCGCAGAACCAAAATCGATTTTGCGCGTCGACGTATCCGACGTCCCCGACGCGACGCCAAAGACGTCCGTCGTCTCCTTCGACGAGCGCGAAAGCGTTCGCTTCGGTTCGCGTTACGTATCGAGGGGACGCTTGAGGACCCGAAACGAGCAACTCGCCGATTTCGCCCGGCGCCAATTCTTTGACGTCGCTCAAACGCGGGATAGGCTCGTCCGTTACTGGTATGATTTTGCGATCGAGCGGCGCTTCAAAGAACTTGCCGACGCAAATTCCTGCCCCGATTCGCGTTTTTTCCGCCGTTTCGCCGAGAATCTCGCGCGATTCGATCGCCGCGAGCGGCAAGGACTCCGTCGCGCCGTAAGGAGTAATAATTTCCGCGTCGTCGGGTAGAATTTGCCGAAATCTTCGCAATAAGTCGAACGAGACGGGCGCGCCTGCGATAACCGCGCGTTTGAGCGTCGCTATTTTGAGATTGTTTTCTGCGCAATAATTGACGACGCGATTCCACAAGGCGGGAGAGCCGAACGACTGCGTTATTTTCCAGTCGTTTGCCGCTTCTAGGAAGAGCTTGGGATCGACCGACCCCGGATGCGTCGAATCCATATCGGGAATAACCGCAGTTGTTCCCATCCCGGCGTTGAACAATCCAAAGAACGGGAAGCCGACAAGATCGACTCCGCCCGGCTTAATATTGAGACGTTTGGATATTTGCTCGACTTGCGTTTTGAACATTCTGTAGGTGTACAAAACGCCTTTAGCGACGCCCGTGCTGCCGCTTGTGAAGATAATCGCGGCGGGATCGTCGAGCGTCGTCCGGGGATCGCGCGGCTTTTCAAAAGCGCCTTTGCGGATTTTTTCCAAGGAAAGCCCGCCCCAGAAATAACGTCGACCGACCGTCAAATTAAATTTCGCTTTGGGGAACCAGCGACGATACAAAACGCGCGCGATTTGCGCCGTCGGGATTCCCACGAAGCCGTCAAGTTCCGCTTCTTTTAGGCAGAGCAACATTCGTTTGACGCCCATGCCCGGATCGATCAAAACCAGCGTCGCGCCCGTTTTATATAGCGCGAAAACTAGCGAAATAAAGTCGATTCCTTGACGAACCATCAACGCCAGACGCATGCCGGGCTTGACGCCGGAACGTTGCAACGCGGCGGCGATTTGGTCGGAATCCTGATCGAGTTCGGCAAAGGTTACGACGGAATATTCGCGTTTGCCGTATGGATCGCGCTTCGGTTTTTTTCCTTGAAACAGCGGTTCCGCAACGGCGATCGCGTCGGGAATTTGTTTGGCGTTTTCTCGCAACGTTTCGGCAATGTTGTAATAAGTCGCGGACATAACTTCCTCGCAAGCGCTTCAAAAAGAAAGCGGACGCGCCGTGAAAATCGATCGCTGGAACGAACTTTTCACAACGCGTCTTGACAGAAAGAACTAAAAGCGTCGCCTTCAATCGGAGGAGTTCGTTAAACCCTTGATCCAATCGTTTTGCAACATATCCGCCATCGGACAGGCTTGCTTCAAGTTGGGTTCCGTCGAGATTTCGATTTGTCCCGTCGCCGCTTTCAAGAGATCGGAGATCAAATCGTCTTGCTTGCCGTCGGTCCAGAAGGAATCGTTGTGCCCAAAAGCGCAATAGAGCGACGTTCCTTTTTGTTCTTTGCGCGCCCAGATGCACGGGAACGCCGGACGATCGTAGCACTTGTTATGTCCGTCTTTTTTCATATCCGCCGTCTGAACCGAGGCCAAAACGCGCATTTCCGGCGCGAAGTTTTTATTGGCGTACCATTCTTCAAACCAACGAAAAGACGGTTTGCGCGCGACTAACGACGGCAAAGAATCGTCGTGAATTTCGACCGTCGCCTCTTGTTGAGAACCGTGAATAATGAACTCGCCGCCCTGCATACGGATATATTCCGTCTGTTCGAAGAACGGATCGACTTTGTAGCCCGTTCCCTTGCGCCACGTGTCGGTCGAACTGTGGAAGCCGAGGAAGCCGACTCCGCCGCGAATCGCGCCGAGGAAATTTTGGACGCCCTGCGCGCTCATCGGCTTGGCGCCGTCGCCGCCTTCTTGGTCAAGATTGCCGCTCGTGTAGAAGACGAACGCCGCGTATTGACTTAAATCGCCGTCGAAAACCGTTCCGTCTTTCGTGCAGACGACTTCAAAGCCAAGTTCTTTTCCAAGTTTCTTGATCGTTTTGTCGGAAACGCTTTCGCCGTCTTCGCCCAACTTGACGGGCGAGTGTTCAAAGCCTTGCGAACGGGTAAAATAAAGAATCTTTTTCGCCGCGTCGTCGGCAAAAAGTTTGGAAAGCGAGGAGCCGAAAGGCATAAGAGCGGCGGTCAGCGCGGAGGTCGTCAAAAAATCTCGTCGTCGCATAGTTTGGGTTCCTATTTACGTGTGATCAATAATGAAAACGTCGACGTTCGACTCGCGGCCAAAACAAGCGGTTTGTCTTTAAGCGCTTGGCGTCTTAAACGCGCGTCGGAACTTACGAAATTAATTATAAACCTTTCTTTGACCGTTTCAACCTTTACGCTTCGACTTTTCTTATTTTGACAAGCGTTTGCGAAAAAAAGTTTCGATTAAGAAATAACAGACGGCGCAATCATTCGCGGAAAGTTTGCAAAGTTTTCAAACGACGCTGATTTTAGAATAAAAGTGTGATTCCAACGCGAACCTTGTTCGAAAAATTCTGCGAACGATTACTCATTTTTTTTGTATGACGCTTGATTTGACGTTAGAATCGTATTACAATATTAAGGCGGTCTTGATTCCAACTTTAGTTTGAAATCGACGCGTCGTCAAGCGCGACGGGGCGATCCAACAGATCGTCGTGTATCGTGATGTGCGCGATCCTCGTTTTTTCCGACGGACGCTTTTCTTCGGACGGGCGTTTTTTTGTTATTTTGGACGGAAATAGTTGCGTTAGATTTTGGAACGGAGTTCAACGATGCAAGAACAAGAAGAACCGATTTTATTACAAGCGCGCGTTTTTAAAGTCGTCGAACGTACGATGACCGGGCGTAGCGGCAAGGAATTGAAACGTCAAGTGGTAAAACATCCAGGCGCGGTAGGGATCGTGCCGATTCTTGACGACGGACGCGTTTTGTTGATTCGACAATTTCGAATTACGTTCGAACGCGAAATTTACGAAATTCCGGCAGGGACGCTGGAGCCGAACGAACCGCCGCTCGAAACCGCGAAACGCGAGTTAGTCGAGGAGACGGGTTATTTTCCGCAAGAAATTCGCCGACTGACGGCGATTTATACGTCGCCGGGTATTCTTCAAGAGGAGTTGACGCTTTATCTGGCGACAAACCTGAAAGAAGGAGAAAGCGCGCCCGAGGACGGAGAGAAGATTGCGCTCGAGCCGAAAACGTGGGATGAAATCGATCAAATGATCGAACGCGAGGAAATCGTCGACGCCAAAACGCTCGCCGGACTTTATCTCGCCAAACGTGCGTTGAATATTTGACGTTTTACCGTTCGTCGGCGATTTGTCGACGTTTTTTTCGTAACATTGAGAACAGAAGGATTTTACAATGGCGACGCTCGCTAAAAAAACGCCGCAAGTCGTATTGACCGGGTTTTCCGACGAATGTTCGAACACGAAAACGCTGGTCGAACAATTTGCGACTTTTGCCGCTTTAGGTTTGCAGTACTACAGCATCCGTTTCGTCAATTTGGGAGACGGCGTAAAGAACGTAATGAAGTTGACGACCGACGAAATTCGCGCCGTTCTCGACGTTCAAAACGATTACGGACTCAACGTCTCCTCGATCGGTTCTCCTATCGGTAAAATCAAGTTGCTCGACGTTGAAGACGGAACGAAGGACGTCTACGTGCCCTTCGAACAATATTTGCAAAACGACGTTATGCGCGTCTGCGATATTGCGCATCGATTCGAAACGAAGTTGATCCGCGGATTTTCTTTCTATCAGCCGAAGGGCGACGATCCGAAAAAGTACGTTTCGCAAGCGGTCGACCGACTAGGCAAGATTGCCGAAACGTGCCATCGTTCCGATTTGACTTTCGGACTCGAAGTCGAAGCGAATCTCATCGGTTGCAACGGTTGGATTCTCGGAGAAATCTATCGCCAAGTAAACCATCCGGCGATGAAGCTGATCTTTGACGCCGCAAATCTTGTCGTTCAAGGCTATACGACGGCGGAAATTTTCGAACAATACGAAGCGATGAAGCCGGGGATTGGCTGGATGCACGTTAAAGATTATTCGAAGACGTTGGTCGAAGTCAAGGGCGGACGACAAGACGAAGACAAAATGAAAGGATTCGTTCCTTGCGACGTCGGATATTCCGGGCACGAAGCGATCTTCCGCGATTTTGCTAAAATCCTGCCTTCGTTGACGGAATATTACCAAAATCGCGGCTTGCCCGGCGTCTTTCTCGACCTCGAGCCGCACGTTAAAGGCGGCGGACAATTCGGCGGTTACAGCGGTTGCGACGGACTTGGCGTCGCGTTGCGCGCCTTGTGCAATACGCTCGATTACGTCGGAATCGGTTATAAACTCCGCGATTTTGACGATATTCGCGCCGCGCGAGGGTTCTAAAACGACCTCGCGCAAAAAAGCGGGGCGTCGTCGGATCGTTAGGACAAGTTACCTTGCCGCCCCCAAAGAGAAGAGCAACCTCAAGGGCGCAAAGAGCCAACTGGAACCGAAATATCCGACGAGTTTGTATATCACGGTCGGAATACAAACGACCGTAGGGAGCCAACGTCGCTTGATCGCGCGCAACGACGCGTCGACGACGCGATCCGCGCGTTGCCAAAGGAAAAACGGAACCGTCTGTTTGAGCTTGGAAAAGCGCATCGTTTCCGCGTCGTGAAAGCCCGTCCGAGCGAAGCCGGGACAGAGAACTTGCACGCGAACGCCGAAACGTCGAACGTCGCACTGAAGCGAGCGAGAAAAACTAATCAAGTACGCTTTGGTCGCCGTATAGTCCGCCGCGCCCTCGCCGACGAGAAAACCGGCGATCGACGCGACGTTGATAATATAGCCCGCGTCGCGTTTGAGTCCGCGCGCCTTCATTGGAATAAGCGCCGCGCGCGCAAGTCGCATCGGCGCCAGACAATGCGTCAGAACCATCGACGTCTCCACGTCGATAAAAACATCCGGGAATTTCTGATTGCCCCCGAAGCCCGCGTTGTTGACAAGACAATAAAGCGCGGGAATCTTTTCAAGACGCGCTTCGACGCGTTCAACGTCGCTAAGAACGGATAAGTCGGCGACGATTATTTCAATTTCGAGGTCAAATTTTGCGCGTATTTCTTACACCGCTTGACGTAATTTCTCTTCGCGTCGCGCGACAAGTAAAAGG
>JAZRWW010000136.1:0-2890 GCA_045599865.1 Thermoguttaceae bacterium | reverse complement strand
AGTCTTCAATTACGATCCTTCTCATATCGTTTGGCAAGATTCCCAAGTGAAAAAATCTTTTTTTCAACGACGTTAGGCTTAATCTTCTTTTCGATCGCCGCGCTTTGCTTGGGGCTTTTAGGCGTCGCGAACCTTCCCTTTATAACGAGCTTCGCGTGCGTCGCGATCGTCGTCTTTTTCGTTGTTGGGGCGCGAAAAAAGGGCGTCTTTTTCAAGAAGACGCAAGAAGAGCCCCGAAATCAGGTCGAGCGCGGACGCTTCTTCCTTTCGGCTTGTCAGATAGTCCTCGCGATTCTCTTTGCGTCCTTTTACGTCCTTGGCGCGTCGACGCCGCTGTTCGAATACGACGCGGTCGAATACCACGCGCAAAGCGCGCGCGAAATCTTCGAATCGGGCAAAATCGCCTTTTTTGAGCAAAACGTCTACGCAAATATGCCCCTTGGAGCCGAAACGTTCTACCTCCTTGGATTCAATTTCGTTCGCGATCTCGGCTTCGAAGCGGCGGACGTTTTACGCATCGGCTCTCTCGTCGGCAAGACGATCCTTGCGTCCTTCGCGCTCCTGACGGCGCTCGGAATTTGGGCGTTTGGAAAGCGGTTCTTTGCGCGCGGCGACGCCGGACTTTGGGGCGCGATTTTGTTTTTGTCCTTTCCGGGCGTCTTTGAAGTTTATTCGAACGGCTTAAACGACGGCGTTTTGGGCGCCGCGCTTTTTGCGTCGTGCTATTTGTTCTTCCTTGGCGTCGCGGAAAAAGAACGTCTTTTCCGCAGTCGTCGAACGTTATGCTTGTGGACGACGGGGTTAGGCGTCTTCGCAGGATTCGCATGCGCGGTCAAACACACGGGCGTCGTTTTCGTATTGATTCCGCTCTTTTTTGGATTATGCGCGATCCTTTGGGCGCCGCGTCGCGCGTTTTTATTTTCAAAAGCGAACGTTCAAAACGACGACGCGACGTCCAAAGTCGAAACGTTCGTCTTGTCCGCGCAAACGCGCGTTCTCGCGCTTATTCTTTTCCTAGCGTCGACGTTCGTCGTTTGCGGAGGCTGGCTACTACGCGAAGCCGTCGCGACGGGCAATCCCGTCTACCCTCTCGCCTACTCCGTCTTTGGCGACAAAACGGAACAATGGAACGACTCGATCAACGAACGTTGGACTCGCGCGCATTCGTCTTCAGATTATAGCTTCAAAGGATTGGGCGACGCCTGTTTCGCTTCGTTTCAAAACGACGCTTCGACGTCGCCTTTTTTCCCGTGGTTTCTATTTTTTGGCGCCGCGTTTTTTTTGAGACTAACTTTCGCGCCAAAATTAAGCGACGCGTCGAGACGCCGCGCGATACGCCTTGACCGTGAAAAAAACGCGACGTTCGGTTTGTTTGTTCTTGTCGCGCTCTTTTGGATCGCTTGGTTCCTACTGACGCACCGACTCGTTCGTTTTTTGGTTCCGACGACCCCCCTAGTCGCGGCGACGTTAGGTTTGTTTGTCGCGCGCGGCGTTTCGGAACGTTCGCGCGCGTCGCGAGTCGTCTGTCTCTTTTCAGTCTTATTCGGTCTGCTCTTCTCCGGGCTTCTTATCGATCTATTGGGCGTCGGACGCATGGCGCCGTTGCGCGCGCTTGAACGGGATCCGTTACGTTTTCCGCAAGCGGCGATTTATTTTAACGATCGACCCGAATTATTCGAAAGTTCCGACGACGCAAACGAAAAACAAAAGCTGTTGTTAGTCGGCGAAGCCAAGGCGTTCGACTATCGCGTTCCGATCCTCTATTCGACTTGCTGGAACGAGTCGCCGTTGATTCCGCTTTTGGAAGGGGGCGTCGAACGGAACGCGGAAGGTCAAATCGTTCGTATTTCAAACGCGGCGCAAATCGTCGCCAATTTCAAGGAGGCGCGCGTCGCTTACGTTCTCGTCGATTTTTCCGAATTGGAACGCTTTCGCAGTCCGGGCAATTACGGATTCAACGACGACGAAATTACAGAGCGCCTTTTCGATTTGCTGGTCGAATCCGGCGCGCTGGTTCCTTTTACGCCGAAAGAATTACAAAACGTCGGCGACAAAGTTAAAATATATCAAATATGTTCGCAGAGTCGATAACGCGCGCCGTTTCGCCTATTGTTGAAACTTATTTTTTCGTTAAAATGTTTTAAGCGTTTGGCGGCGTCGTTTGCGCGCCTTCGCCTCAATATTTAGTCGACGCAATCGCATAAGGAGTTGTTATGTCCGTTCGATCGATTCCATCCGACATCGAAATTTCTCGAAGCGTCAAGCTCCGTCCTATTACTGAAGTCGCCGCAAAGTTGGGACTTCCTTCAGACTCGCTCGAAACTTACGGAAAATATAAGGCGAAGGTTTCGCTTAACGCGGTCGCCGACGTTCCAACGAATAAAGACGCCAAGTTGATTCTCGTCACCGCGATCAATCCGACTCCGGCGGGCGAGGGCAAGACGACCGTCAGCGTCGGTCTGTGCGACGCGCTCAATCTTCTCAATAAAAAGGCGTGTTTGTGCTTGCGCGAGCCGTCGCTTGGTCCTTGCTTTGGCGTCAAAGGAGGCGCGGCGGGCGGCGGATTTGCGCAAATCGCCCCTATGGAAGACATTAACCTGCATTTTACGGGCGACTTTCACGCGATAACCGCCGCGCACAACCTTCTCGCGGCGATGGTCGACAATTCCCTTCATCAAGGCAACCCGTTGAATCTCGATTCGCGCCGAATTACGTGGGGACGAACGCTCGACGTCAACGAACGCGCGTTGCGTCAAATTGTTCTCGGACTTGGCGGAACGAACAATTCCGTCCCGCGCGAGAGCGGCTTCATTATTACCGCCGCGTCGGAAATTATGGCGATTCTCTGTTTGAGCGAGAATCTGTGGGATTTGCGCGAACGACTTGGAAA
>JAZRWW010000135.1:0-1073 GCA_045599865.1 Thermoguttaceae bacterium | reverse complement strand
CCGACTTTGCCGCGACGTTCCCGGTAAACTTGTAATTTCCGCCTTGTTCGAACGTCAGCTTGTCGACCGAGAAGATTGCGCCGCCGAATCCGTCGACGCCGCCCGCGCCCGGCGCCGTATTGCCGATAAAGGACGCTTTGCCGCCGATCGTCGCCTCGCCGTTGGTTCCGACGTCGATAGCGCCGCCGTATTTCAACGCGCTATTATTTTCAAACGAAACTTTTCCACCCGTCGAGGGCTCGATCGTCAGCGTCGAATACGTCTGGATCGCGCCGCCTCGCTCCGTCGCTTTGTTGCCGGAGAAAACGACGTTTCCTGTCAGTTTGACGTTTCCTTTACTCGCGCCGTTGACGTCGTTGTAAATCGCGCCGCCCTTCGCGCCGTCAAAAACGGCGTTTCCGTTCTTGTCGTAACCGGCGGTATTCTCCGAGAACGTTACGGTCGACTCGCCGCCGACTTCCAACGATCCGCAACCGAAATACGCGCCGCCGAAACGTTCCGCGCGATCGTTCGAAATCGTCGTCTCGCCCGAAATCGTCATAGTTCCGTAATTGGCGATACCGCCGCCGTTGCGCGCCGAATTGTCGGATATTGTTCCGCCGGAAATCGTCGACTTCGCGTTGGCGTCGTTGAAGATCGCGCCGCCGTTTTTATCCGCGCTATTGTTCGTCAACGTTACGTTCGTCAGCGTCGCCGTTCCGTTTGCGTAGTTGTAAATCGCGCCGCCGTTGACGGTCGCGTGATTGTCCGTGAACGTTACGCCGTTAAGCGTCAAAGCTCCGGCGTTTTTAATCGCGCCGCCGTAATCGGCGGAACCGTTTTTAATCGTTACGTTGGACAGGGTCAAAGAACCTGCGGCTCCAACTTCGAAGAGTCGACGCTTTCCGTCGCCGTCGTAGTCGCCCGACGTTCTGAGGACGGCGGCGGCTAAAGGCTTGGCGCCGTTGAACGCGATATTCGCGCCGGTTCCGTCGATCGTCAGCGATTTGCCGACGTCGATCGTCGAATCGACGGAGATCGTCCACTTCGCGTTTTCCTCAAACGTAATCGTTCCGCCGTCTTGGATCACGGCG
>JAZRWW010000134.1:0-8887 GCA_045599865.1 Thermoguttaceae bacterium | reverse complement strand
CCATTTTGACGCCGTTTCGATTCGCGACGCCGTTTCGATTCGCGACGCCGTTTCGATTCGCAGAGAAGCCTAATTTCAACCGAGCAATTTTTTCAACAAACGACATTTTTTTCATTAGAACGTCCTAAGCAAACAACCGCTTCCATAATCAAAGTCGCCGCCGAACTTTTCGGTTTTAAAAAGCAAACGCGAGGTTCGACGAAACCGACTTACGCAAAAACGAACTCGACTTCGACGCCAACGCTTTCAAAAGCTAACTTGCAAAAAAAGCGAGTCCTACAAACGTCGAGACCGACGTTGTTTTCATTATATCCCCTCAAACCTGCGTTTTCAAGTCTTTAGGCGTTAAAACGGGAAAATTTTGATATTTTTTTAAAAATTTGGCAACCGTTCGTAGAGAGTTGGATATTACAGACTCGTAAACAAAATCGCCCGTTCGTAAGAAGCGACTTATCGACGACGAGCGAAGCGACAAAAAGGATTTCACTAAAAATTCCTATAACAATTGCGATTTTTGCAAGCTAAGCCGTTGACGCTTGAACAATGAACCCTCCCCCCCTTAATAACGGCGCGTAGAATATTATAATTTTACGAACGTCGGAAACGGCGACGTAAAAGCAAAAAGAAACGCGGTAAGTTACGGGCAATAATCAAAACGACGAAACCGCGCGCTAGACGAACTGCAGGAAGAACTTAGCTTGGCGGCTCTTCACGCGGTCGTCGCGCGCGTCGGCGGAACTCTCCTTGGATCGTCGCATAAAGGCGACGCTATGGGGGTTGACGAAACCGCTCTTTTTCGAGGAAACTTTTCACAAGAGCCGGAATCCAAACCAAGCGTAGCGATTCATTTTCAAGTTAAAGCGACGCGAAATCCCAAGACGGCGACAAAGAACGGCGAAGAATACTGGGTTCTTTACGTCGACGTCGATTCCAAACCGTCGGGAGACGTCGTTTTTTCAATTTTCGACGACGAAAAAAATTACGAAGGCGAAGCGGAGCTAGACGTCGACGATTTTCGATTAGCGTATGAGGCGTATTACGACGACGCTTTGATTGCGTTTAAGGGAAGAGTCGTCAAGGGGAACGGAAGAGCGAGATTTTTCGAAACGAAGGATCTGCGCCGCGTTGAAACCTGAACTTTTAAAGGACGCGTCGCGAACCTATTCTGCCGTTTCTTGCGTTACAATTCCGACGCTCAATTTTCGTGAACGCATACGAATAAAGTTTGGAGCGCCCCCCGCCGTAAGGCGGGCGTGGAAGCCGTCGATTACATATCGGCGGACGCCTTCAGAACCAAAAACCAACGATGTTAAATAAACGTCGTAATAACTGGTCGCGTTTTCGCCGAGTACGTGAAACGTTTTTAATTTTTCCCTCGTCGTGAAACCACCGTTTCGCGAACCGACGGCGTCCGCCGGTATATAACCGGCGGCTTCCACGCCCGCGTCTTGCGACGCGGGGGGGCGCTTGCCAATTTTTTTCCAACCGACAAAAAAGCCGTCGTTCCTAAAAGGACTCGACGGCTCGCGACGTCTAAACTAACCTTGTCTAACGAAAACGCTCGATTAGAGGTTTTCGCAAACCAAATCGCCGACTTCAGTCGTGGAATATCCCATCTTGCCGGCCGCTTGGCTCTTCATCTTCGTGCCGGTGACAAGTTGAATCGACTTCATCACGCGATCGGCCGCTTTCGTATAGCCCTCTTGATTCAACATCATCGAGACGGAGCTAATCGCCGCGATCGGGTTGATGACGTTCAAGCCGGTGTATTTCGGCGCGCTTCCGCCCATCGGCTCGTACATGCTCGTCCCGCCCGGTTCCGGGTTGATGTTTCCGCCGGCCGCGACGCCCATGCCGCCTTGAAGGACGCCCGCCAAGTCCGTAATAATGTCGCCGAACATATTCGTCGTCACAATGACGTCGTAATATTCCGGGTTCTTAACCATCCACATGCAACACGCGTCGACGTTGTTGTAATCTTTAACGACGTCGGGATACTCGGCGCCGACTTCTTCGAACGTGCGCATAATGAGGTCGTGTCCGTAAGTCAAAACGTTCGTTTTGGCGACGAGCGTGAGCTTTTTGCCTTTCGGATTGTTTCGGCGGCGCGTCAATTCAAACGCCCAACGAATGCAACGTTCGGTTCCCTTGCGCGTGTAAATCGCGGTCTGCGTCGCGACTTCGTCCGGGGTTCCCTTCTTGAGGAACCCGCCGACGCCCGTGTACATGTCTTCCGTGTTTTCACGAACGACGACGAAGTCCAAATCGTCCGGTCCTTTGTCGCGCAAAGGCGAAACGACGCCGGGGAACAATTTCACGGGGCGCAAGTTGATATATTGGTCGAATTCGAAGCGCAAACGGAGCAAAAGACCCTTTTCCAAAATGCCGGGCTTAACGTCCGGGTGCCCTACGGCGCCGAGCAAAATCGAACTGAATTTACGCAACTCGGCGACTTCGTCGTCGGTAATAATGACGCCGCCGTTCTTGAGGTAACGATTTCCGCTAATGTCGAAATCGACCAGTTCAAGATTGACGTTCTCGAGTTTCGCAACTTCCTTCAGAACTTTAACGCCTTCAGCCACTACTTCAGGACCGGTTCCGTCCCCGCCCAACGTCGCCACACGCAACAAATTGCTCATCTTTAACTCCTATTCGCGGTAAAAGAACGCATATTCCGCCAAAATCTAACGAGACGCCAGCGTCTAGCGTCCCTCGCGTCGTTCTTTCCGTCGTAATATAAACACGTTGTTTGATTATATGAAAGCGCGTTCTTTCGTCAAGACGACGCGCTTTTCTTTTCTATCGATAAAACTTCCTCACGCGTCGCAAGGATTCTACGCCTTTTAGCGTCAAACAGTCGCGCGCGCACTGAAGCGCGGGCGAATCGTCCTCGAGCTTCTGATAATTTCGTTTGACCGAGCCGACGACGTAATCGAGTCCAAGCGGCATAGCGAGCGTCAAAAACGCGCTTTCCAACGGACTCTTGACGGGCGAGCCGTCGACTTTGCGCTTGCTAGGAAGCATCACCGTGAAATTACTCAGCCCGACGGACGCGTGAACGCCCTTCATTTCAGGATCGGACTGGATTTTCGCAAGCGTTTCCATAAGACGCGCCAGCGCGCCGTCCATATCGCTCCCGATCGGCGCGACGCCCGGATCGAAAATCAGGTCGTCGTTCGGAATACCCAAGGATTTGGCGCGTTCGAAAAGAAATCGCGCCGCCGAATAGGCGTCGTCGGAAGTTTGAACGGGCGCGCCCCGCCCTTGCGCGTCGACAAACTCGGTCAAAAGCAAAATAGGACGGAAGGGCGTTTCCTTATACAGTTCGAACATTTCCGGGCGCAAGGGCGAAATCGAATTGAGAATCGGCTTGCCGCGCGAAGGATCGCAAACGCGCAACCCGGCGCGAGCGAGTTCGTAATCGGGCGAATCGACGGAAACGGGCAAATTAGTCGCCTCGACGACCGTTCGAACCATTAATTCCATCGTCGCCGCCGGTCGCGTTCCGACGTTGACGTCGATATACCGCGCGCCTTTCGACTCTTGAAACCGCGCGACTTCGCGCACGCCGTCAAGATCGTTCGCTTCGTAAAGCGCGTTCGTTGAAGGAACTGAATCGTTGAGCGTTTCGCCGATAATCGACAAGCCGTCTATCGCCATTTGTTTCTCCTTGCGAATAATTGTTGCAAACTACGGAACGCCTCCGCTTATGGAAAACTCAACCTTTGATCGCGTCGTCGACGGCGACGTAATCGAGTTCCAACGCCTTGGCGACGTTTTTATTCGTGCATTGTCCGGCGTAAATATTGACGCCGTTGGCAAGACCCGCGTCGGCTTTGACCGCCTCTTCAAGCCCGAGGTTCGCCATAGCGCGCGCGTATTTGAACGTGGCGTTCGACAGCGCGACGGTCGAGGTGTAAGGCACGGCGCCCGGCATATTGCCGACGCAATAGTGAACGACGCCCTGTTCGATGAACACGGGGTCGTCGTGCGTGGTCACGTGCGAAGATTCGCAACAGCCGCCTTGGTCGATGGCGACGTCGACGATCACGGCGCCTTTTTTCATCAAAGGCAGGTGTTCGCGACGAACGAGTCTCGGAGTCTTTCCTCCGGGAATCAAGACGGAGCCGATCACCAAGTCGGCTTCCGTCAACGCTTTGCGGATATTCGCTTCGGAAGAATAAAGGGTCGTGACGGACGCGCCGAAAACGTCGTCAAGATAGGAAAGACGATTCAAATTGACGTCGAGCAAAGTGACTTGGGCGTCGACGCCGACCGCCGCTTTAGCCGCGTAAGTCCCGACGATTCCGCCGCCGACGATCACGATTTTACCGCGTTCGACGCCCGGCACGCCGCCCAAAAGGACGCCGCGTCCGCCGAATCGTTTTTCCAAATACTTGGCGCCTTCCTGAATGCTCAAACGTCCGGCAATTTGACTCATCGGGCGAAGACAGGGCAAATTTCCGCTCGCGTCGGTAATCGTTTCGAAAGCGACCGCCTTGACGCCTCGAGTAATCAGCATATTGGCAAGTCGCGGATTAGGCGCCAAGTGCAAATACGTGTAAAGGATTTGCCCTTCGTGTAAAAAATCGTATTCGCTCGGATCAGGTTCTTTGACCTTGACGATCATATCGACGTCGGTAAAGACTTCCAACGGAGTAGCCTTGATCGTCGCGCCCGCTTGCGCGTACAAATCGTCGGGAAAACCGGCGTTCTCGCCCGCGCGCGTCTCCACTAAAACTTCGTGTCCGTCGGCGACCAACGCGGCGACGTTGTCGGGCGTCAATCCGACGCGATACTCGTGATTCATCAATTCTCGAGTCGTTCCAATTCTCATAATCGTTCGCTCCCTGCTAATTATTGTTCTAATTGTCTTGCCGACGCTCCGTTGCGACGTTCGTTCGTTTTGAACGTCGTTCGCGCGCGTTTTCTCTTTAGTATCGGCGTCTCGACGTCGTTAAAAAAGTCAAACGTGATGAATCGATCCAAAGGCGTTTTCCGTAGCGCGCTTGAAATTCGACGAAAAAAACGTATACTAGCGTCAAGCGTCGAAAGCAACCTTTCCAACCGCGCGACGCGTTATATAATTTTATACGTTTCCAGTACTAACGCAAGCGGGTAAGTTATGTCGAAACAACGTAAGTCAAGTTCGTCCAAAAAGCCTAAAACGAACGCTCGCGCCGACGAGTTCCCAACCTCGTCGTCGGCGCAAGAACTCGAATTAAACCCGACTTTGCCGACGTCGGTCGCAACGGACAAAACGACGACGGCGTTGCGACTTCTTTTGTTCTTTTTTTTCCTATTTTTTTGGGGCGTTCGCTATCGTAATTTTCTTTTTGTCGCGCAAGAATACGATCTGTTTCTTTGGAATTGGAGCTATTTGCGCGAAGCGTCGGAACGAGTCGCGGGGCTCTCTCGATACGCGTCCTCTTTTTTTATCCAATTTTTTTATTTTCCGTTTGTCGGCGCGTTGATCCTCGGTTGCTGTCTTTCGTTTATTCAGTACGGAACGGAAAAATTGTTCAATTTGACGCGCTCGCGACTCTTTTTGTCCTTTATTCCCCCCTGTTTGGCGACGATACAAACGACGAGCGTGAATTATTTTCTCTTCGAACGCGCCGACGTCGCGTACGTTTTCAGTCCAATTTTTAATTGCGCGTTCGCTTTGGCGTTCGCGTTGATTTACAGTTCGCTCCGCTCGCGGAAGAATCGGGCGGCTTTTTTTGTCGTCGGACTAGCGCTCGCCTACCCGGTCTTTGGTTTTTGGGCGCTTCTTTCGGGCGTTTTCTGCGTTCTTCGCGAGACGGAACTTTCCAAAGGCGCCTTCGTCGCTCGAAAAAAAACAGACAAACGCGCTTTTGTCGAAATAAAGTCGGCTTCGGAACTTTGCGAACTCCTGTTCCTTTACGTCTTGCTCGTTCCGTGTTTCTACTGGTTTGTTTTCGCCGAAACGTCGCCTAGTTTCCGCTATACGTATCTTGCCGGACTTTGCGAAGAATCGGTCTTAACTGAAGGGCGCGAATTATCCACGACGGTTCTTTGGATTTTTTATCAAACGACGACGATTTTGTTCTTATGCGCGTGTTCCCTCCTTCGCGCGTTTCGGGAAAAAATCGGATTTTTCGGCAAGACGAAGGTTAAAACGCCTTCGTCGAACAAACGCCTTCAAAGAATCGCCGTCGTCGCGCCGATTTTTCTTTGCGTTCTGATTTGCGCCGCGACGGTTCGTTTCTCTTATTCGTCGTCGAATTTTCAGACGTTGTTAAAAACGGCGAGAGCGCTCGATTCGCGAGATTGGGACGCGCTTCTTCAAGCGGAATCAAAAGTCAAAAATCCGATCTCTCCGTTAATTTTCGCGCGTTTGACGGCGCTTACAAGAACGGATCAAATCGCCGAAAAACTCTTTACGCGAACGCTTATTCCGAAGACTTCGCCGCAACTTGACGCGGTCGACGCGTTTGGAATGTGCGGCGATCGCTTTTTGTGCGAATTGGGCGCGGTCAATCTTGCGGCGCGAACCGCGACGAACAACGCGTTCGTCAAGCGGTATCGCTCCGCGTGGGCGCTAAAAACGCTCGTTTTATGCTCCCTTGCCGATCGACAGGCGCCTCTTGTCGCGCGATACGCGCATCTGCTTCAGAAAACGTTGTTTCACCGTCGATTAGCCGACGAAGCGCTGGCTTGTCTTCAAAAGAGCGACGGCGCCTCCTCGGTCTTTAGCGCCTATTTGTCGGCGCCAAGCAAAGCCGACGTCAAGCGCGCCGAAAATCTCGAAGCGTCCGTCGAAACGATTCGACGTCTGGAACCGCTCGAAGACGACTTGGCGTCCGCCGACAACCTCAACGAGTGTTACTTTCGACATATTCAGTTGGACGATCTGTCGAAACGCGAGCCAAACGACCGCGAAAACCGACTCGCAACGCTGCTTATAATGCGTAATTTTCCCCGTTTTGGAGAATTTTTCGACGCGTATCTCCAAGAAAAAGCGGACGCGCCCCTCCCGCGCAGTCTTCAAGAGGCGGCTCTGTTTCGCGAGCGGCACCCCGCGCCGTTTGAAACGCCGGACAACGAAAACAAACCGCGAACGGTTCCGACCGCTCAAAACGTCGCGCCCGAAAATCGCGAACGTTTTGAACGTTTTCTCGACTTGTTCAACTCGTCCAGTTCCGGCGAGAACGACGCGAAATTAATACAAGAATTTGGCGATACTTTTTGGCTTTTTGCGGTCTCGAAACAAATGGCGGAATTATACTGAGACGCTTTATATTGGCGTCAAACGTTCAAAATTTCAGCGTCGCGCGGAGATGCAAGTTTAATTTGTTCGCTCGACAAAAAAGCCCGTCGAAAAAATGTTGATTTTTCAGACGCTTTTGTCGACTTTGTTTGGTTTTTTGCCAAAAAACGCCTAAAAAAAGTCAAAAGAATTCCTAAAAGATAGACTTCTTGACTCGTCAAACGTATAATTGGAAAAGGTCGGCTTGTCGGCAAGCCGGTCTGTAGAAATCCGCCGCAAGCTTGAAAAGAGCCCGCGACGTCGGCGTTTTTATGGAGCTTATGATGAAATTGTCCTCAACGATCAAAAGTCTTTGCCGTTTTAGCCTATTTTCGCTAGTTTCGGCGTTTGTTTTTTTCACTTGCGCGCAGAATCTAAGCGCGCAAAATTCCGACGCGCCTAAGTCTTGCTATGCGATCGTCGCGACGCCAAGCGTTCTTGACGACGCCGACTGGGCTAAGGTCGTCGACTCGTTAAAATCGAAGCGCGCGGAAGAATTTAACGTCGTCGTCGTTCGCTGGGGAGACGACGCCTTCGACAAATTGCGCGACGCGGCGCCCGATTACGCGTGTTTCGTCGTCAAGCCGGAAGAAGCGACGATCGATCGCCTCGCGAAGATTTGGCAAGGAACGCGCGCGCTGGACGACGACCCCTACGGCGACGTCCTCTGGGGAATTATCACGGGCTTCGACGCAAACGACGCGCTTCGCCTTACGCAAACGAAAGACGCGCAAGTCGAACGCGTTTGCGCCGCGACTTCCATTCCGCTGGTTTATTTCAAGTCGGGCGTCGCTTTTGACGAATTGAAAAAGAATCGACGTCAAGTCAAGGAGGAGGGCAAAGCGCCCGAAGACCGAAGCGACGCCCCCGACGACACGACGCGCGCGATCGCCGAAGCGCTTGACGGCGCCCAGCTTTTCGTTACCTCCGGACACGCGTCCGAGCGGAATTGGAGCATCGGCTACGCGTATAAAAACGGATTCTTCGTCGCGAAGGACGGCGAACTTGTCGGCGCGCCTTCTACCGGCGAGCCCTTCTCTATTAAAGCGGGCGGCTCTAAAATTCAAATCGCGTCGGGCAACTGCCTCTGGGGCGATATCGACAAGCCCGACTGTATGGCGCTGGCGATGATTCGAAACGTCGACGTCGATATGTTCGTCGGCTACGTCGTTCCGACTTGGTTCGGCTATATGGGCTGGGGCGTCCAAGACTATTATATCGAACAACCCGGTCGTTTCACCGTCGCGGAAGCCTTTTTTGCCAACAATCAGGCGCTTCTCTATCTCTTGGAAAAAAACAAAAACGCGCCCGCGTCGGAAAAACTCAAGCCGAATTACCTCAAAGGTCTGGAATATGATCGCGACGTCGTCGTTCTGTACGGCGATCCCGCGTGGCGCAACGCGTTGGCGGCGCAAGACTCCGGGTGGAAGCAAGAACTCGCGCAAGAACAAAACGCCGACGGTCAAACGATCTGGACGTTGACGATCGAGCCTTTGCGCGGCGGAAAATCTTATGAACTACTCGATCCGAACGGCTCCGAACGCGGCGGTCGTCCTTTCTTCCAATTCCTCACTCGTCGCGTCGCCGACGTCAAGATTTTGGAAGGCGAGGAAT
>JAZRWW010000133.1:0-11047 GCA_045599865.1 Thermoguttaceae bacterium | reverse complement strand
GGGCGAAGGTTAGTCGTCGAGCGACAATTTTAACTCGAAGTTTTTATCGGCTTTCTCTATCGTAAAGACCAGCTTGTCGTTGCCTCTTGGATAAATACCCGCGAGCGCCGAAATTGGAACGTCGTCTTCTTCCGTCTTGCCAATGGGCGCGGACGGTACGAAATAGAAATGTCCCCTTCCGACTTGGACGCCGGCGATTTTAGGCGTGTACGCCATAATGAAACGACCGTTTTCGTCGGACAAACCCGTGCTTGTGCGTCCTTCGTCCGGGAAGAAGAAGAAAGTGCAGTTTTTGACGGGCTTGCCGTCGCAGGTGATCGTTCCTTCGAGCGGGACGACCTTATACGGGAGCTTTGGACCGCAACCGACGAGCGCCGCGACAAAGAACGCAAGCGCCAAAACGCAAGCGAAATTCAATTTGGTCATTTGAAATTTCCTTTGACAATAAATTTTCGCTTCGATCGATTAAAGATGAGTCAGGTCGCCTGCGGCGCGCGTGATCGTTCCGTCGAAAACTTGGTGTTCGTCGACCGTTTCGGAGACGAATAGGACGGAACCGTCGACTTTCGCCGCGTTAATGCCGCCGGGATGGTAGCTATGCGCGGTTCGCATTGTGATCGCGTGGTCGTTCGTGACGACGTTGAATCCGCCCATGCCCCAAATATGCGCGCCTTGAGTCAAATGGTTGCAGAAAATAAACGGGTTCCAACCTTCTCCGGCGTCTGAAATTCCTAAAACGCCCGAGGTAAGTCGTTTGCTAGACTGTTCAAGAATAAGGAACGTGTTGCTCGTTCCGTCGGTTACGCCCGCGAGTGGAATCCAACTGTTCATCCAAAAGCAGGATTTGGGATCGACGCCGGGATTACGAATCGACCCGCAGGCTTGTTCCGCCATACAGGTCATTGGCACGCTATAGTCTTTTTGCGAGCCCTCGACGTCGCACGCGACGCTTGGGCAACGGAACGCGGACGGGGCGCCCATGCAGACGGTTTTATTTTGCTCGGCGCCGTGCGTCGTTTCGCCCGCGTGATAATACGGGTCGTTGATTCGGTCGACGTAAGGGGAGCGCGTGAAGTCGACTTGTTCGTAGAGCGCGCTCGCTTCAAGGTAGGGGAGAAGATTGACCGCCCAGCCCCACATTCCGCAGTAAAGACCGCCCAGCGTCGCAGGATGACCGACCGGCCAAACGTGGCAACACGCCTCGCCCGACGAGAATTTGCCGGTGTTTGCGACGCCGGGGAAGAAGGTGGCGTAAGGCGGCAGTTTGTTGTTGACGTCGTGATAATTCTGCATAGCAAGCGCGAGCTGTTTCAAGTTGTTCGTGCATTGCATTCGACGCGCCGCCTCGCGCGCCGCTTGAACCGCCGGAAGGAGCAGACCGATTAAAATACCGATGATGGCGATAACGACCAAAAGTTCGACAAGGGTAAATCCGAAGCGTTTTCCGCCCCCGCCTAATTTAACGTTGGTTTTCATTCGAAAACTCCTTGATAAAGAAACGACGAGTCCGAAGCGCGAAGTCTTTCAACACGTCTCCGCCGCGTTTGCAGGAAAGAGGCTTGCGACGGGACAAAACCCGAAAACTCGCGCGCTACCGGCGACATATACGGTATAAAATAAAAAAGCGTTTCAACAAAAAGCTTCGCCGACGCTCGTTTTGGAACGTCGTCCATAAAAGAGACGTCCGCAATAGAGACGAATAGACGCGTTCTGCGCGCAAACTTTAGTATAGTCGGTTGAAAACAAGGCGTCAAGTAAATTTCACTTTTTTTTATAAAAAGGGACGCCGCGTTAGTCAAACGACGCGACGATCGTTTAAGCGTCGTTTTTTTTATGATATTGGGTCGAAGAAACAAAATTTCGAATCCTTTGACCGCATAATTTCACTCTTGTTTTTTAAATCTTTCGGCTCAAAATTCTTTCTTTTTACCAAGCTTTTTGCAAAAATACGAACTCTATACGATAAAAACGACGTTGTTTTGACAAAAAACAGATGTAAAAAATATTTTTTACGCGTGTTTTTTATGAGAAATAGCAGTGAAAATATAGGAATAGACGCCTTGATTAATTGAAAAATCGATATAAAACTATAGAAAATTACAAGTATTTCATAAAAAAATAGCGGTCGTTTTACTTTTTTACCGCATATTTTTTAAGAATCAAAGGAAGCGCCGGGTAAATTTGCCGGATATTTTCCAGCTTTGTATAAGACAAAGGAGTTAGGGAGAAGGTCGAAATGACGAGTGTTTACGACGAATTTCAACGCTGGTACGGCAAACCGGGCAAAGATCAAGAAGTCGGCGAGTCGTTTTGCCCCTATCGAATTTGCCCTCTTGGCGCGCACGTCGACCATCAATTTGGGTTGGTTTCCGGATTTGCGATCGACAAGGGAATTACGATCGTCTACTCGCCGACAAGCGGAGCGTTTCGCGCGCGCAGTTTGAATTTTGAAGGGGAACAGACCTTTCACTTGACGAAAATTCCGCTCAAACAGAACGATTGGGCGGACTATTTGCGCGGCGCCGCTTGGGCTCTTTCGCATCGTTTCGACCTTAAGCGCGGGTTGAACTGCGTGATCGAAGGCGCTTTGCCGATCGGCGGGCTCTCTTCTTCGGCGGCGGTCGTAATCGCTTTTTTGACGGCTCTTTGCCGCGTGAACGACGTTCGCGTTTCGCGCGCCGAATTGATTCAAATCGCGCTGGAGACGGAGACGCTTTACGTCGGCGTCCACGTCGGGAAACTCGATCAAAGTTGCGAAGTCTATTCTCAAAAAGACAAGTTGCTCTTTTTAGACACGAAGACGGGAAAATACGAGTTAATTCCGCGCAACCCGAAGACGCCGCCCTTTGAAGTCGCTATTTTCTTCAGCGGAGTCGAACGCACGTTGGCGGACTCGCCTTTCAATATTCGCGTCGACGAATTGAAGGCGGCTTCCTACGCGCTCAAGGGCTGGGCGGATATGGACTACGGCAAATTTGTCGATTCGCGCCTGCGAGACGTGCCTCTTGCCGTCTTTGAAAAATACGCGGATCGATTGCCCGACAATTGGCGCAAACGCGCGGCGCATTTCTATTCTGAAATCGACCGCGTTCGACGCGGCGCGGAGGCTTGGCGCAACGGCGATTTGAAGAAGTTCGGCAAGTTGATTTTCGAGAGCGGGCACAGCTCGATTTATCAGTATGAAACGGGCTCTGAAGAATTGAAAAAATTATACGAAATTATGCTCGAATTGCCGGGCGTCTACGGAGGTCGTTTCAGCGGCGCGGGCTTCAAGGGCTGTTGCATGGCGTTGATCGACCCGAAGCTGCGCGACGCGATCGTCGAACAGGCGACGCGAGAATACGTCGCCGCTTTTCCTCATTTGGAAGGGAAGTTTTCGATCTGTTTTTGTCAGACGTCCGACGGCGTTCAGTTTTAGTTTGCGCTTTAGTTTACGCCGATCGTTTTAATACTTTGAAAACGCCAGAATTTATAGGACAAATTCAATGAACTGCGTCATTCTTGCCGCCGGTTACGCGACGCGACTTTATCCGTTGACGAAAAATTTTCCCAAGCCGTTGCTAGACGTGGGAGGCAAAACGATCGTTGATCGACTCCTTGACGACCTTGATCGCTACGGTAAGATTAAGGAATACGTCGTCGTTTCGAACGCGCGCTACGCGGATTGCTTTCGACGTTGGCGCGACGCCAAAGAAGCGGGGCGCGACGGATTGACGCCGACGCGCGCGCCGATTCGCATTGCGGACGACGGCTCGACGACGAACGAAACGCGAATCGGCGCCGTGAAAGACTTGCTTTTCGCGCTCGAAACGCTGAAATTATCGGGCGACTGTCTCGTTTTGGCGGGCGACAACTTGCTTGATTTTTCCCTTGGCGCGTTTCTCGAATATTTCGAGCGCAAGCCGGGCGACGCCGTAATGCGTTATTACGAGCCTAGCGTCGAAAAATTGCGCAAATGCGGCGTTTTGGAGCTTGGAGAGGACGATCGCGTTCTTTCGATGGTCGAGAAGCCGTCGGAGCCGAAGTCGCATTGGTGCGTTCCGCCCTTTTACGCCTATCGTAATTTGACGCCGGAAAAAATACGCGAAGCGCTGGAACAAGGCTGCGGGTACGACGCGCCCGGTAGTCTTGTCGCGTGGTTGTGCCAAAAGGAGCCCGTCTTCGCTATGGAGGCGCCCGGTCGTCGATACGACGTTGGAAATTTGGAAAGTTACGAAAAGATTAAATCGGAATATCGCGGCTTTGACGTCGCGCGATAACGGGGAGCCTTGAGTATGGCTGTTTCTTTTAATCCTCTGGATACGACGAAGCGTTATTTAGTGACGGGCGCCGCCGGATTTATTGGATTTCATCTTTCGAAAAAATTGGCGTCTCAAGGCGCCGAAGTCGTCGGTTTTGACAACGTGAACGACTATTACGACGTCAATTTGAAATATTCGCGACTCGACGCGTTAAAATCGTTCGACAATTTCCGTTTTGTCAAAGGCGATTTGGCGGACGCGGGCGCCGTGAACGCGCTCTTTGACGAAGGTCGTTTCGACGTCGTAGTCAACTTGGCGGCTCAAGCGGGCGTTCGTTATTCGATTACGAATCCGGGCGCCTACATTAACTCGAATTTGATCGGTTTTTTCAATATATTGGAAGCGTGCCGACGTCGACCCGTCGAACACTTGCTTTACGCGTCTAGTTCGTCCGTCTACGGGAATCAACAGAAGACGCCCTTTTCGACGAGCGATCGCGTCGACGAGCCCGTTTCGTTATACGCGGCGACGAAGAAATCGAACGAATTGCTCGCGTATTCCTACTCGCATTTGTACGGCATACCCGCGACGGGATTGCGGTTCTTCACCGTATACGGACCTTTGGGTCGACCCGATATGGCCGCCTTTATCTTCACGCGCAAGATATTTAACGACGAGCCGATTCAGGTCTTCAACAACGGCGATATGTATCGCGATTTCACCTACGTCGACGACATTGTTCAAGGCGTTGAGAATATGCTTTGCAATCCTCCGAAGCCGAACGCGAAGGGGGATCGCGCGAAAGTCTACAATATTGGGAACAACAAGCCGGAAAAACTGCTGACTTTTATCGAGACGCTTGAGCGTCAAATCGGCAAGACGGCGCGCAAAGAATTTTTGCCGATGCAAGCGGGGGACGTCTACCAAACTTACGCCGACGTCTCCGATTTGATCGCCGACTTCGATTTTCGACCGAACACGAGCATTGAAGTCGGATTGAAGCGATTTGTCGATTGGTATCGCGATTATTATGCGAAGTAAAGTTCGATCGATTATTTGCGTAAAGTTTTAAGAGCGCGTATTAGGAGCGGTCGTCGGACGCGCTCCTATTTTTTTATTCCGATAAAGAGCCCCAACACGCCGAAAGTCATCGGACAACGGATCGGAGATTCCAAGCCGTTGCGTCGCATATATTCGAGAACTTGCGACGGCTGTTCGAACGCGTCGACGCTTTGGGGGAGATACCGATAAGCGTCGAAGTCGTTTTTGGCGACGCGTTGTCCGATCGCCGGAAGAACGCGGTGAAAATAGAAACGAAAGATCGGCGCGAAAATCGGAAATTTCGTCGGGGAAAATTCGAGAATAGCGACGACTCCGCCCGGTCGACAGACGCGCGCCATTTCCGCGATTCCTCGTTCTGGATCCGTCATATTGCGCAGACCGAACGAAATTGTCGCCGCGTCGAATCGATTCGATTCGAAGGGCAAATCGAGCCCGTCGCCTTCGACAAACTCGACGTCCGCGACTTTTTGACGCGCCAAAACGAGCATTTCGGGCGTAAAATCGAGTCCTACGGGGCGCAATTCTTCGGCGATCGCGCGATTTTTACGCGCTCTTCGCGCCCATTGACGCCGTTCTTCGATTACGACGTCGCCCGTGCCCGTCGCGACGTCGAGCGTTTCGATCGTTTTTTTTGGCGTCGTTCGAACGTCTTTTTCCAAGCGTTTAAAGACTTCGCGAACAAGTCGACGACGCCACCGAATCGCCAGACCGACGGACGTCAAATTATTCAAAAAATCGTACTTTGGCGCGATCTCTCCAAACATTCTTCGAACGCGTTCGGAAGATTTGTCGACGGTTCTTTTAGGAACGTTCATTTGCGGCGCCTTTCCTTCTTGGCAATTTCGTTGTATAATGGACGCGGTTTTTTTGCGCGACTCGACGCGCAAGCCGCGCCGCTTGCGCATTATAACGCGTTTTTTTCCGTCGACCAGTCGCGCGGATCGATTTTGGCGTTTGTTTGGCGGCGGAAAAAACGTTTCGAAAGAAGGACGTCCGCGACGATGAAAGAAATTAACGTTTACGCGCTTCCCGAACTAGCGTTCGAACTACCGCCCGACGGCGTTTCCGTCGCGATCGACGTTTTGCGCGCGACGACGACGATAACGACCGCGTTGGCGTCCGGCGCGGCGCGCGTTTTGCCCTTTGAGACGGTCGAAGAGACGTTTGCCGCTAAAAAAGCGATTTTGGCGCGGCGCCCCGAAAAGAGTCGTCCCGAAGAAGCCGCGTCCGTTTTACTAGGCGGCGAGCGCGGCGGCTTGCCTATTTCCGGCTTCGACCTTGGCAACTCGCCCGATTTGTACGTTCCGTCGACGGTCGCGAACAAAACGATTTTATTCACGACGACGAACGGCACGAAAGCGATTTTAAGTTGTCGCGGAGTCGTGTTGGCGGCGTCTTTTTTGAACGCGGAAGCGGTCGTCTCGCGATTATTGCGCGAAGGCAAGTCTCCTATTTCGCTCGTTTGCGCGGGCACGGGCGGGCAATATACCGAAGAAGACTTGGCGCTTGCCGGACTGATCGTCGACCGTTTGACGTTGCGCGAAGTAGGATTTCAACTGAACGTTCAAGCGGAAGTCGCGCGCGAACAATGGCGCCAACGTCGCGAGACGCCCTTGGTCGAGATATTAAAATCGAGTCGCGGCGGGCAAAATCTTAAACGCGTCAAGTTGACGAAGGATATTGTCGACGCCGCGAAGTTGGATTCGCTCGACGTCGTTCCCGAATTTCGCGTCGGAGAATTACGACTTGATTCGAACTTTTAACACGAACTTTTAACAATTACGCGCCGCGCGTCTAGTCGCGTAGCTGTCGTATGTTTCAAAAGAAGACAAAACAAACTATTACGTTAAACATAAAGGAACGTTATTATGCGGATGGAAGACCTTGTCGCGCTTTGCAAGCGTCGCGGCTTCTTGTTTCAATCGAGCGAAATTTACGGCGGTCTGAACGGATTTTGGGACTACGGTCCCCTTGGCGTTTTGCTCAAGCGCAACGTTAAAGACGCTTGGTGGAACGATATGATCGTCGGTCATAACGAAATGAAGCAACTGCCCGGCGCGCCCGGTCGTTTCGAAATGACCGGGCTCGACTGCTCGATCATTATGCATCCGCAAGTCTGGAAATGTTCCGGACACTACGATCTGTTCCACGATTATATGATCGACTGCCGCGAGTCGAAGCGACGCTATCGATTCGACCATATCAAGGGACGTTGGGTCTCCGGTATGAAACACGGCGAAAACGGCGCGCCCGCCCGGCAAGTTCGCGTTTTTGTCACGACGATCGAAACGGAAAACGAACTTGACGCGTTGGAACAAGCGGCGTTAAAGTTCTTCGGGTTGCGCAAAAAAGACGCCGATTCGTTGACTTGGGAAGGGGAAGTCGCCGGAATCGATTCCTTCGAAAACGGCGATTTTTCGAACGTTCTCGGACCCGACGCAAAACGCGTCGGCACGTTGACGGAACCGCGCGAGTTCAATTTGATGTTCAAAACGATCGTCGGCGCGCTCGGCGGCGAAGAAGACGCCGCGTTTTTGCGCCCCGAAACGGCGCAAGGCATCTTTGTCAATTTCAAAAACGTCGTCGACAGCGCGCGCATTCGCGTGCCCTTTGGCGTCGGTCAAATCGGCAAGAGCTTCCGCAACGAAATCACGCCTCGAAACTTCACGTTCCGCAGTCGCGAATTCGAACAAATGGAAATAGAATTTTTCTGCCATCCGTCCGAATCGGAACAATGGTATCGTTTCTGGCGCGACCGTCGGTTCCAGTGGTACGTCGACATGGGGCTCGCCGGCGAACGACTGCGAATGCGCGAACACGAAAAGGCCGAATTGGCGCACTATTCGGTCGGAACCGCCGATATTGAATACGCGTTTCCGTTCCTGCCCGAAGGAGAGTTTGGCGAATTGGAAGGCGTCGCGCATCGCGGCGATTTCGACTTGCGCTCTCATTCAGAAGGCAAACTTGTCCGCGAAGGCGATTCGCTCGTTTTGGAAAAGGACGCGAACGGCGCGCCTAAGTGGCGCGGCTCGGGCAAGGATATGTCGTACTACGACGATTTGCGCAAAGAACGCTTTATTCCGCACGTGATCGAGCCTAGTTCCGGCGCCGACCGCGCGACGCTCGCCTTCTTGTGCGAGTCGTACAAAGTCGACAAGGCGCCGACTTCCGAGGCGGGCAAAGAGGAAGAACGCGTCTATTTGAAGTTGCATCCTCGTCTCGCTCCGATTAAAGCGGCGGTTTTCCCGCTCGTCAAGAAGGACGGCATGCCGGAGATCGCGTCGGAAATTTACGGCGAATTGAAAAAACGTATGGCGGTTCAGTACGACGAAAAGGGCGCCGTCGGACGTCGTTATCGTCGCCAAGACGAAATCGGCACGCCTTTCTGTATTACGGTCGACGGTCAAACGTTGCAAGACGGCACGGTTACGTTGCGCGATCGCGACACGTTGGAACAGACGCGCGTTAAGAAAGACGAGCTTGTCGCCGAATTGGAAGGGCGTATTAACGGCTGAACGTTCGGCGGATCGGCGCGTTTTCGATTTGTTCGAAGCGCGTCGTCTTTTAGAGTTAGAGCGTAATTGGGAGAAAACGACGTGAAAAGCAATATGTCTCGAACAAGTTCGCAAGCTCCTCGTCGCGCGCAAATGTTGGGCGTCGGGCTCGACAATACCGACGGCGACAAGCGATTGACGCGCGGAAAGAATTTCACTCTTGTCGGCGGGAGCGAAGAGACGCACGCCGTTATGCAGGAGACGGCCGTTAAAGTCAACGAAACGTTGAGCCGCAAAGGCAAGACGCTCGACGAGACTTCGCCGCAAGAGTTTCGCGATATTTTGTTCGACGTCGTCGATAAGATGCGTCGTTAATCGTTGGATCGATATGTTTTATTCGTCGCGTCGTCGCGTCTTGAACAGGCGTTCAAGACCGACGTCGTTTTGTTATTATTAAGGGAATTGTCGAATGTCTTGGTTTTGCGAAAAGGGCGCTCTTTCCAAAGAGCAAGTGTTAGAAGCGGCGCGACGCGCGGCGGAAGAAGCGCGAGAAAGAATTTGCCGCGATCCGAAACGCGTCTTGTTGTTGCCGCCCGACATTACGCGCGCGCATAGCGGCGCCGGAATGATTACGGAAGAATTGTACAAAATTTTCTCGCCGAGCGCCGACGTTTACGTTATTCCGACGTTGGGACAACATCTCCCGCACACCCCGGAGCAAAATCGGTGGATGTTCGGTTCCGTGCCCGAGGAAAAGATTCTCAAGCACGACTGGCGCGACGGCGCGACGTTGATCGGCGAAGTTCCCGCCTCGTTCGTCAAGGAAGTTTCGAAGGGCAAAGCCGATTGGGCGATTCCCATCGCGCTAAATTCGACGCTCGTGAACGAAAAATGGGACTTGGCGATCAACGTCGGGCACGTCGTCCCGCACGAAGTGCTTGGATTTGCCAACCATAACAAGAATTATTTTATCGGACTCGGCGGCAAGCCGACGATTTGCGCCTCTCATATGATGGCGGCCTGTTGCGGCATTGAAAACAATCTTGGCAATTTGTTGACGCCGTTGCGACGTTGTTACAACAAGGCGGAAGAAGATTTTCTCGGCTTCTTGCCCGACTGCTTCTTTGAAGTTACGATGGCTTACGATTCCGAGGGCAAACTTGGTCATACGGGCGTTTACGTCGGCGACGATTTAGACGTCTATATGGAAGCGGCGCGCGCTTCTCGCGAACAAAACGTCACGATCGTCCCGCCGTTGAAAAAGGTCGTCGCCGTTATGCAGGGCGACGAATTTTACAGCACGTGGGTTGCGAACAAAGCGATTTATCGCACGCGTATGGCGATGGCGGACGGCGGCGAATTGCTGATTATCGCGCCCGGTTTGAAACGATTCGGCGAACAAGAAGACGTCGACAAATTGATTCGTCAATTTGGATATTCCGGCACGGAAAACGTGATGAAATTGTGGAAGAAAGAGCCCGTCTTGCAAGATTTGACGCACGGAACGGCGCACTTGATCCACGGTTCCTCGGAAGGGCGTTTCAAGATTACCTACGCGCCCGGTAATTTGACGAAAGAGGAAGTCGAAAGCGTTTGCTTCGGTTACGCCGATTTGAAAGAGACGCTCGAACGTTACAATCCGGCGACGATGAAGAACGGTTTTAACGTTATGCCCGACGGCGAAGAAGTCTACTTTATCAGCACGCCGAGCGCGGGCTTGTGGTCGACCGCCGAAAAGATGCAAAATCGCGACGTTTGACGCCGTCGTTTTTTCTTAATTCTTTACTTTTTTCGTCGTTGAATCCGTTCGTTTAAAGTCGGACTGCTTATCGCGCGAATTACGGAAAATACCGAATCAGTCTCCCTGCGAATGCGCGGCGCCGTCTGGATTGTAAAACGTCGGCGCCGATCCTTATCCGACGATTTAGAGTGGAAAAATTTGCATGCGTTCACGGAAAGCCGCGTGTCAACGATACGCGGATTCGTTGAATTGCCAAAACGGCGTCGCGAACAGTGAAACGTTAATACTTTGAAAGTTTGTAAGCGTTCACGGAAAACGCCGCGCAAGAATCGCCGCGCAAGCGGCGCGCGAAAGCCGCCCGCATTGCGGGCGGATGGGCGGAATTTTACGAGACTCTCGGTAAACGTGTTCATTAAGCGCCTAATCCGCCCGGATGTAGATTCCAGAAGCGCGGACATTCGCAACCCATCCGCCCGCAATGGGGGCGGCTTTCGCGGGCCGCCTGCGCG
>JAZRWW010000132.1:0-20464 GCA_045599865.1 Thermoguttaceae bacterium | reverse complement strand
TTGCCCCGATTACGATTCGGAACAGCCGCTCTTCAACAACGTTGCAAACGGCGATTTTTCGTTGCCGTCCAATTCGCAAGCGATCGACAAGGGCGACGATTATTACGTCGTTTCGACGACCGATATTACCGGCGGCGCGCGAATAATTGGCAAGGCGGTCGACCTTGGCGCGTATGAATATCAAATTCAACTGACGGAAATAAAGCTTTCAACCGACGCGCCGCAGTTGGGAACGGCGGTTTCGACGGACGTTTCGCCCGACGATGCGTCGGTAAGTTACAGTTGGTTCCGCGTCGATTCCGACGGCAACGAGACCGTAATCGAAGGCGCGACCGAATCGAGTTATACGCCGACGGCCAACGACGTCGGTTTCAAAATTCGCGTCGTCGCGACGGGAACAGGCTACGTCTCGGGCGTTCAAACGGCGACGACTTCGGAATTTGCGGTCGCAAGCCTTTTCGACGTCTCGATTTCGATAGATTCGGACGTTTTGATCGTCGGAACCACGTTGACGGCAAACGTCGATCCAAGCGTCGCGACGGCGTCGTTCCAGTGGCGTCGAGTCGACAAAAACGGCGAGGCGACCGAAATTGTCGGCGCGAACGACGCGACGTATACGGCGACCGAAGAGGACTTTGGCGCGCGTCTTGAAGTCTCGGTCGAAGGGATCGACTTTTGGAGCGGGACGAAAACGGCTTGTTCGGAGACAGTCCGACGCGCGTTGTCAGGAATTACGCTTTCTACCGACGCGCCGAAGCCCGGCGCTGAAATAACGACGACGCTTTCGCCCGACGGCGCGTCCGCCGATTACCAATGGTATCGAGTCGACGCGAGCGGAGTCGCGACGGAGATTTTCGGCGCGAATGATTCGAGTTACACGCCGACCGACGCCGACCAAGAATATTATTTGAAAGTCGTCGCGACCGGCGCGGGCGATTACGCGCTTTCAGTCGAAGCGACTTCGACCTACCTTTCCGTTAAACCGCAAAACGTCGTAATTACGAATCCGACGAAAGAAACGTTGACGCGCGCGATTCTTAACGTCAAGGACGACGGAACGATTACGTTGACAAACGACGCCGACGAGCCAATTTCAATTACGCTCGATTCGGCGTTCGTAATCGACAAAACGCTGACGATCAATGGAACCGACGCAAACGTCGCGCTCGACGGCGCCGGCGAGTCGCGTATCTTCGAAATAGCGCAAGAAGGCGCTCTTACGTTGAAAGGTCTGACGTTGACGAACGGCAAGGCGGGAACCTCCGAATCGCCCGAAAACGGCGGCGCTATCGAAAACGCCGGAACATTGACGCTCGACGGCGTAACGTTCTTGAACAACGTCGCGACTAAAAACGGCGGCGCGGTCTTCAACGACGTAAAGGGAACGTTGACGATAACCGGCGCGACGACGTTTGGCGGCAATTCGACGGGCAACCAAGCCGCCAACGGCGGAGCGATCGCAAATTACGGGACGACGACGATAGCAAGCGAGGCGTATGCGAAGTTTACCGACAATTCCGCGACTAATTTCGGCGGCGCCTATTTCGGTTGCGGCAAATTGAACGTCGTTGGAACCGCAGAATTTACCGATAATAAAACGACCGCATCCGATTCCAAGGGCGGCGCGATTTACAACGACGTTTATCAAGTCGACGACGCTACGACGCTTCACGGAACTGTAACAATCTCCGGCTCGGCGACGTTTAGCAATAACACGGCGCGTTCTCGAGGCGGCGCGATTATGACTTACGGCGATCCTTCCGAAGACTACGCGTCGTTGGCAATATCCGGCGAGGCTTTGTTCGACGGAAACCAAGCCGGAACCTACTACGAAGAGGGTTACGGCGGCGCTATCGACGTCGGCATGAGCGCCAAGGCGACTTTTGCGGGCGCGTTGACGTTCAACAACAATAACGCAGGTTTCGGCGGCGCCCTTTTCTCGGCGGGCGCAGTCTCTTTTGCCGACGGCGGAATTTATACGTTTACGAACAACCTCGCGTGGCGATCGGGCGGCGCTATCGACGCTTGTAATTATGAAGTAGAGTCTGGCGACGAATACCTCGCCGGTTTGCTGGAACTTGCCGGAGAATTTGTTTTTACCGACAATCGCGCCGCAGGTAGCGGCGAAGCCGGGCTTGGCGGCGCGATAGCGACCGCGGCGCCTACGACCGTCGCGGATGGCACGAGTTTTAAGTTTAGCGGCAACTATGCGCAACGCGGCGACGACGTCGCGATCGACACGGAGATATCTGAAAACAAAAATTTGACCGCCGATAAATTTGGTTCTGAAATCGGATCGGGCTATTCGACGTTTAAAGTAATTAGAGAAGAAGCCTCGTCGCCGACGTCCCCCATATTGCCGACTTTATTCGCGCCCGACGCCGTCGTTGCGACAATTACGATAGAAGGCAAGTCGACGACGTTCGGAAGCGAAGGCGTCTCGCCCGAGAGCCTTGGACTTGGCGCAGGAATTTACGAAGCGTTGATTCAGTACGACGACGCCGACGGCGAAACGAGCGCGGTTTACAGTCTTGTTCTGACCGTCGACAAAGGCGCGACGCTCGACGTTCGCGAAACGAGCATAGCCGACGGACGAGGCGTCAAGTTCGACTTCAGCCTGAACAAAGACGACGGGCGCGCCGTCTCCGTTTGGGAAATCTCTTGGGGCGACGGAACGACGACGCGTTCCGAAAATTTGTCGAAGTCTTGGATGGCGCCGCATTATTACGCCGAAGACGGAACGTTTGGCGTTTCGCTCAAGGTCGTTTATCTCGACGGAACGAGCGAATCGTTCGAATCGTTCTCGATTCAAAGGGTGGGAACGACGCTCGAGCCCGAACTCCTCGCCGCAGTCTTCGACGACGTTGAAGACGTGTTCGACGAACTCGAAGCGCCGATCTTTTACGGTCCGGCTCCGCGCGGAATTTAATAAAACGACGAAAAATGATTTTTAACGAGAACGAAAAAGAAGAAAAGAGGTTTGTAATGAACGAAAATCGACAAAAAACGACTGAATCGGCGCGCGAAGAATATCTCGCGCCGACTTACGAACGCTTCGCTTTTGAAACGAGCGACTTGTTGCAAGCTAGCGGCGATCCCCAACCCGGCGCGCTCGGTTCGTATAATCATGACTTCGGTCTTTTTTCGAAAGGCGGGAATACTCCAAGCAACTCGCCTTGGTAACGTCGAGGCATAGCGCGTTTTGAGACGTCCTCGCGACGGTTTGCGCCGTCGCGAGGTAATACGCCGTTAAACGCGCGGCGTCGTAAAGAAGGAAATATCGTCTTGAAAAAAGTTGCGTTTCCTAATAGGCGGCGTCCCTTGTAAAAAAGCGCAAACGCGTGTAAAATTACGCCGTTCGTTTTGCGCGACGCGCGGTCGTTTTCCTTTTAACATTTTTTCGATCGGGAGTTCCTATGTCCGATAAAGAACGTCTTCTTCAAAAACTTGCGCCTTACGGTCAAGAACATTTGCTTTCTTTTTGGGACGAATTGTCGAACGACGAACGCGATTCTTTGAGTCGACAAATCGAAAAGCTCGATTTTGACGAATTGGCGCGTCTTTTCGAGCATCGTTTTGATCCGCCTGAAGCCGCCGCGTTAGCTGATCGCGCGGAAGAGCCGACCGCGTTCAAATTAAGCGATTTGCGCGACTACGACTGCGCCGAAGGTTCGAAATTTCCGCAATCTCCGGCTAAATCTTGCGCGAAAAAAGTCGGAACGATCACGCCGTTAGAAGCGGTCGAGGCGGGCGAGAAGTATTTGCGCGAAGGAAAAATCGCGGTCGTCGTCGTCGCGGGCGGTCAGGGCACGCGCTTGGATTTCCCGCACGCCAAGGGAATTTACCCGATCGGTCCGCTTTCGGAAGCGACGATCTTTCAAATCCATATCGAGCGAATTCGCGCAATGGCGAAAAAATACGGGACGCGCATTCCGTTCTGTATTCAAACCAGTCCCGCGACGCATCAAGAGACGATCGATTTCCTCAAAAAGAACGACAATTTCGGACTCGATTCGGACGACGTGTTGATCTTTTGTCAAGGAACTATGCCTTCCGTCGATTTTGACTCCGGCAAACTCCTTTTGTCGGACAAGTCGCAAATTGCGCGCAGTCCCGACGGGCACGGCGGAATGTTGGCGGCGATTAACGCGCCTCAACCCGACTCGCCCTTGCCGGTCGTTCGCGAAAAGGGCGTTTTGACGGAGATGAAGAATAGGGGAATCGAAGAATTTTTCTATTTCCAAATCGACAATCCGATCGTCGACATTTGCAGTCCGGAATTTATCGGTTATCACGTCTTGAGCGGCTCGGAATTTGCCACGCAAGTCATTCGCAAGCAAAATCCGAAAGATCGCGTCGGCAATATGGTGATGGTCGACGGAAAACTGCACGTCATCGAATACAGCGACTTGCCCGATTCCGCCGGGGCTCGACGCAAGCCGGACGGCTCGCTGGCGATTTGGGCGGGTTCGATCGCCGTTCATATGATGAATCTTGACCTTTTGCAAAAGAACGCGTCCTATTCGAGTTCGTTGCCTCACCACCTCGCGAAGAAAAAGATTCCTTACGTCGTCCTCGACAAAGACGCCAAAGACGAGCAAGGCGTTTCGCTCTATGGAACTAAAGTCAAGCCGGAAACGCCGAACGCGATCAAATACGAAAAGTTTATTTTCGATTTGCTTCCGATCGCTAAAAATCCGATCGTCGTGGAAATCGAAGAAGAAACTTGCTTCGGTCCTTTGAAGAATCACCCGCGCGAAGCGAAAGACACGCCCAAGACGGCGCGCGAACACCTGACGGGTCTGTATAAGCGCTGGCTTTCTCATATCGGAATCGAGGTCGTCGATCCGGCGATCGTCGAAATTTCGCCGTTGTTTGCCAACAGTTGCACGGAACTCGCCGCGCGCTTGCAAGAGCGCGGGCTCTTCCCCGCCGACGGCAAAATCGTCGAATCGACCTACTGGTCGTAATCTCCTGTCGTAACGCCGCTTTTTTACGAGCGAGTAGTTCGAACGCGCCCTTCTTGCCAAAGAATCGGGCGCGTTTTCTATAAACGTTTCCTTTTCGTCGACCTTCGCTCGCCTCGCTCTTGCGTCGCGCGTCTTTCTTGCTAGAATTAACGTCGTTACGAGCGGCGTCGTTACGCCGCAAAAATCGAGTCCTACAAAGTTACGAAAAATTACGCAATGTCCAACGTTCATTCCCCCGTCGACGCCGATTCAAGCGCCCCTTCCCCGTCCGTCGCAAAATCCCAAACGACAAAATCCAAAAAGCGCGTCGTAACCCAAGGGCACGAATTTTGGTATCATCTCTGCCAAGGCTCTTTGTACGTCGCGATCAAATTGTTTTTCCGCATTAAATATATTAACTCGAAAAACGTTCCTAAAAAAGGCGCGACGTTGCTTGTGGCAAACCATCAAAGTTTCCTCGATCCGCCCGCGATAGGTTGCGGTTATTTTCGCAGGACAAACTTTCTCGCGCGCAAAACGTTGTTTAAATTTAAGCCGTTTGGCAAACTCATCGATTCCGTCGACGCGATCCCTCTTGAAACAAACGGACTCGGCTTTCAAGGAATTAAAGAGACGTTGCGACGTCTGAAAAACGACGAGGCGGTCTTAATTTTTCCCGAAGGAAGCCGTTCCTTCGACGGCGAACTGGCGCCCTTCACTTCCGGTTACGCGTCCCTCGCGATGAAAACCAACGCGACGATCGTGCCCGTCGCGATCGCGGGCGCTTTTGAAGCGTTTCCGCGCTCGCGGAAATTTCCCTCTCCGTTCAAACCGCGCGTTCGGGTCGAATACGGCGCGCCAATTCGCCCCGAAGAGTACAAATCGCTGACCGACGCGCAGATTTGCGCTATGGTCGAATCGAGAATCAAAGAAATTTACGAACGAATTAGACGTCGCCCGAAAGCTTGTCGACGTTCTTCTTGATCGTCGGAGTCGTTTGCACGCGTTCCATCCGAATTTATTAATAGCAAGGTTTTTAATGAAAAAAACACTTTCTTCGTTTTTATGCGTTTTGTCGGCGTTATTGACGTCGACGTTTGTTTTCGCGCTTGAAAAAGACGCGACGATAGAACCTTCCGACAATTCCGCGACGATCGTAAACGTTCGCGATTTCGGCGCGGTCGGCGACGGTCAAACGGACGAAACTCAAGCGTTTCAAAAAGCGCTCGATTCGATCGGACCTCGAGGAGGCGTCGTCGAAGTTCCGCAGGGACTCTACAAATTTGAAGGCTCGATTAAAGTTCCTCAAAGCGTAACGTTGCGCGGACCTTGGAATTCCGTAACCTCGCACAACGGCTGTCGCGATCGCGGTCTTCCGAAACCTACCGACGACGGAGCTACGTTCCTCGTAACGGGCGGCGCCGGAACGGAAGACGGCGAAGCGTTTATTACGCTCGAAACGAACTGCGTTTTGCAAGGCGTCGTTCTCTATTGGCCCAACCAAAAAACCGACGACGTCCCGACTCCCTATCCTTGGGCGATTAAAATGCGCGGTAAAAATCCGGCGGTTCTCGACGTCGAACTGCTCAACCCTTACAACGGAATCGACGCCTCGAAAAACGAACGCGCATTGATTCGCAACGTCCACGGCCAGCCGTTGCGACGCGGTATTTTCGTCGACGCCGTTTACGATATTGGACGCATCGAAAACGTTCATTTCAATCCGTGGTGGAGTATGATGCCCAAGCTGTTCCAATGGCAAATGGAAAACGGCGAGGCGTTCGTTTTCAATCGAACCGACTGGCACTACGTCCTCAATACGTTTTGTTTCGGTTACGCCGTCGGATATAAATTCGGGGGAAGCGAAGCGGGAATTTGCAACGGCAATTTCCTCGGGATCGGCGCCGACTCCTGTCATACCGCCGTTTTAGTTGAAAAAAGCGCGACGTTCGGACTTCTCATTACCAACGGCGAATTTGTCGCGATGCGCGGCGAGAATCCGACGATGGTCGTCGTCGGCAAGGACAATTTCGGTTCCGTTCGTTTTGTCAATTGCGCTTTTTGGGGACCTTGCGAACAAATCGCGCGTCTTTCCGGGCGCGGGCTCGTCGGATTCAGCGACTGCGAATTTTGTCAATGGGATCGCAACGGACAAGGCAAGCCCGCCGTTCAAGTCGACGGCGGCTCCGTAATGATTCGCGGCTGTAATTTCCAAGAAGACAAAGCGCAAGTCAAACTCGAAGCGTCGACTACGCGCGCGATCGTCGTCGACAATTTCGTTCGCGGCGAAATTCGAATCGATTCGGCGTGCGAAAACGCGCGAATCGAAGGCAATCTTGGAACGCCGAAACGTTAAAACGCCATAAGAAGTTTTGGAACGTCGAAACGCCAAAAGCGCGACGGCGTTCTTTTTTTGCGTACTCGTCCCTTTAATATTTCAACTCGCCATGCTTCAAACGCCTCGTTTCCTTCCCCTTGTCGACACGCACGCGCACGTCAATCTTGACGAATTCGCGTCCGATTTTGACGACTTGATCTCGCGATCTCGCGCTGGAATTTTTCCGCCGATTCGCGGTCGTCAAGTCGACGATCCCGTAATGCGCCCCTTTGTCTCCGGACTGGTCTGCCCTAGCGTCGACTTGGCGACTTCGCGACGCGCGCTCGAACTTGCCGCGCGATACGATTTCATTTTTGCCGCCGTCGGATTCCATCCCAATCATACGAGCGCGATTCAAGAAGGAGAATGGGAACAATTGGAAGAATTAGTCGACCAAACGCCCCGCGATCGATTAGTTGCGACGGGAGAAACGGGGCTGGATCGATACTGGGACGACGCGCCCTTTGAATTGCAACTCGAGTATTTCGTCAAAACGCTCGAATTGAGTTACGAGAAGAAATTGCCCGTGATTATTCATTCGCGCGAAGCCAACGACGATTTAGACTCCGCGTTGCGCGATTTTTACGCCGATAAAAAAAAGGCGCTCGACTCGCGATTCGCGTTTGGCGTCGTCCATTCTTTTAGCGGAACGCCGGAACAAGCGGAACGCTGGCTCGATTTAGGATTCTGTCTGGGATTCGGCGGATTCGTCACCTATCCTCAAAAAAAATTTGTCGACGTTTGGGAAGCGGCAAAACTGACGCCGCGCGACAGAATCCTTCTGGAGACCGACTGTCCGTTCCTGACGCCGCATCCGTTGCGCGGAAAATTAGAACGCAACGAACCGCTGACGACCGCGTTTGTCGCGCGACGACTCGCGGAATTGCGCGACGTTCCGACCTCGGAAATCGTCGAGCAAACCTTCCAAAACGCGACGCGTCTATTCAACTTGCCGCCCCTCGCCAAAGAACCGCTCGTCGACTCGCGCGAGTCTGTGAAAGAGTCTAAAAAATAGTCAAAACGCGTAAAATATTCCCATACGTCCTAATTTCGTCTTGATTTGCAAGCGATTAAACTATATCGTTACGGCGGTTTATTGTCGCGTCGTTCGAAAAGTTGGCGCTCGCGCGGCGAATAGACCGTCGGTTTGCGCTCGACGATAGAAACGCGCAAGCGTTGGAAAATATTGACGCGCGTTAGCGCGTTCGCCAATAAAGGACGTTCTATGAAACAGTTTTCGTTCCCTTTGCGTTTTTTCGCGACTTCGCGTCGCGCGACGATTCTGCGCGTCGGATTGTTTCTAGCGATCTCAAGTCTGACGGTCGCCGCTTTCGGACAGGCAAATTCGAACGCAAACGACCGTTCTTCTTTCACGTCAAGACTGGGATCCACGCTCAAGGGCGCGAATCGCAACAAGGCGGCAAATCAAACGCGTCAAGATTCGGCAAGTCAAACTCAGGCGCGTGAAAACCAAGCGTCCGCGCAACGGCGTGCAAACGCGTCGGGCGCCGTTCCGTCCGCCGCGAATCAACAATCGCCGACGCCGACCGCCGTCGCGCTTCCCGAAAAGAAGTCGTGTCTTTTGCAAACGTCGCATCTTGAAGGCGCGACCGACGTCGTAGAAGCGTCCTTAGAAGCGTCGGGCGAAGTGATTCAAACGAACGCGTCGGGCGAAGAAGAACGTCTTCCGATGGAAGTCGTCGCCGGCTTTAAGTACGAAGAACGTTTTGAAAACTTCGAGCAATTCGGTTCCGCGCGTTCCTTCCGTCAATACGAACAAGCGGGTATGAGGCGCAAATTAGGCGCCGACGTCTCTCGTCGTCTGCTCGACAGTTCGCGCAAGCATATCGTTTCGGAATACGACGGCAAAACGACGCGCGTCTATTCGCTCGCGGGTCCGATGAAAGACGACCAATACGCGCTTCTCCACGAATTGCCCTTCAATACGACGATACTTGACAAACTTCTGCCCGGCAAAGTTACGCAACTTCAAGAGGATTGGCAAATATCCGACGCCGACGTCGCGGCGCTCCTGTGCGTCGACGCGATCGAAAACAACACGCTCCATTTAACGTTGACGTCGATCACCGACGAATTTGCCGAAATTACGCTCTATCTCCAAGGCAAAAAGGACAAAGACGGCGAAGACGCGCCAAGCACGTTAATCTGCGCGGCGGAAGGCGCCAGCGTCGCGCTCGACCTCGAGGGAAAATTCCAATTCGATCTAGTTTCGAAACGAATCTCGTGGTTTGGCGTCAATATTAAAGAGCGTCGTTCGGAATCGATCGCCGCGCCGGGGCTCGATTGGGCGGCGACTCTGAAAATCAACGTCGCCGCGTTAGAAAAACCGGAAAAACTTACCGACGACGCGATCGAACCGATGAAACCAAGTCCCAAGCCCGAACAGTTGAAGCTGTATTACAACGCGCAAAAGGGCGGATGGAAATTCCAGCATTCGCGAAGTTGGAAGATGATCGAAGACGGCGCTAAGGTCGCGGCGCTGTGCAACGTCGTCGGAGGCGAAGCCGTCGCGCAGTGCAATATTCTGTCCAACGGCAAAATCGACCTCGCGACTCAGCCGACCTTGGAAGGATACAAGAAGGAAATCAAAAACGGACTCGGATCCCGTTTCGGAGAATTTAAACAAGAAGCCGCCTACGAAGGCTCAAACGAGACGAGCGTCTATTACGTTACGGTCGACGGCGCTTACGAATCGATTCCTTTCCGCTGGGTCTATTACTTAATCACCGACAAGCAGGGCAACCAAGCGACGATTATGTTTGAAATTCGCGCCGATTTGCTAGACCAATACGACGATTCAGGAAACGAAATCGTAGAAACGTTCAAAATCGCGCCCAAAAACGACCTCGGCTTGAAAGCGTCCCTCGAAAAAAACAACGACGCCAAAGCGACAAAAGACGACGGTCGACAAGAGAAGCCGATCGACGCGCAAGTCAATTCGAACAAGGCGCGAAAAAAATGAGCAAGTCGAGGGAAACTGCAAAAGAAGTCGGTGAAACGACGGAATCGCTCGACCTGCAAGCGCGGAAAAAACTCGTCCAAAAGACGCAAAACGCCCTGAAAAAGACGTATCCGAATCCCGCGTGCGCGCTTATGCATCGCACGCCTTTCGAGTTGCTTGTCGCGACGATTCTTTCGGCGCAATGCACGGACAAGCGCGTCAACGAGGTTACGCCCGAGTTGTTCCGTCGTTTTCCAGACGCGCGCGCGTTTGCCGACGCGCCTTTGGAAGAGATCGAATTTGCGATCAAAAGTTGCGGGTTCTACCGCAACAAAGCGCTCAATATATCCAAGGCGTCGCAAAAGCTCGTCGAGTTATACGCGGGCGAAGTCCCCGCCGATTTTGAGAAGCTCGTCGACCTTCCGGGCGTGGGACGCAAAACGGCAAACTGCGTTCTTGGCAACGCTTTTGGAATCTCGTCGGGCTTTGTCGTCGACACGCACGTCTTGCGCTTGTCGCGCAAAATCGGACTTTCCGACGAAACGACCCCTGAAAAAGTCGAAGCGGATCTTATCGCGCTCTATCCTAAAAAAGAATGGATCGACGCGAGCCATCGCCTGATTTTCCTAGGGCGCGAATACTGCGTTGCGCGCCGTCCAAAGTGCGACGTCTGCCCCTTGACGAAATTTTGTTTGAAACGACCCTAAAAGCGTTTCCCGTTAAAATGACTAAAATAATACTCACGATCATATTGTTGATTTGTTCCAACGCGTTTATGACCTTCGCGTGGTACGGACATCTTTCGACAATGAAGGGCAAATGTTGGCTGGCGGCGGCGCTCGTCAGTTGGGGAATCGCGCTTTTCGAGTACTTGATTCAGGTACCCGCAAATCGAATCGGTTCCGAAGCGATGACCCTGCCCCAATTAAAAATATTGCAAGAGGCGATTTCGTTGTCGGTCTTCGTGCCCTTCGCCGTCTTTTTTGCAAAACAACAGATAGGCTGGAATTATTTGTGGGCCGCCTTTTGTATCGCCGGCGCCGTCTTTTTTATTTTCAAGGGATAAGAACGTCGACGTCCGAAATTGGTTCGTCGCTTAGAAAGGTTTGAAACGTCCGAAATGAACGAAAAAACTGAAAATACTGAATTTTCCCCGCGCGCTTTGCAAGCTAAAGCGTTTTTCGAACAGGGATACAACTGCGCGCAGTCGGTCGTTCTCGCTTTTGCGGAAGAAACCGGCTTCGATCAAAAGACGGCGGCAAAAGTCGCGTCCTCTTTTGGCGGCGGAATGGGACGTTTGCGCGAAGTTTGCGGCGCCGTCAGCGGGATGTTCCTAGCGCTCGGCGCCTATTGCGGAGCCGACGACCCCGCCGACGCGGAAGGCAAAAAAGCGCAATATCAAGATATTCAAGAGCTTGCCGCCAAATATCGCGAAGAAAACGGCTCGATTATTTGCCGCGAACTGCTCGGATTGACCGAAAAAACGTCGACGCCGACGCCCGAAAAAAGAACGAACGAATATTACAAAAAACGACCCTGCGGAGAATTAGTCGCTTGCGCCGCGCAACTGCTCGACGATTATATCGCGAGGAAAAAGGGCGTGGGAACGCGTTGACTAATTTTTTCCAAAATTGAAGCGTCGCGCGCAAGAGACAAAAGAGTTCCGACAAACGCAAGTTCGTCGGAACTCTTTTTTCTTCGGCAAAAAACGTAACGGCAAAAAAACGAAGCGCCGCGATCGTTATTCGGCGTCTTTTTTCGACGCGTCGCAACGCTTCAAAATATAATCGAACGCGTCGTCAATACCGGGCGACGCGACCGACTCAATATTTCCGGCGTCGCACGCGGCGGCGATCGTCGGATCGATCGGCAATTTGACGACCTTTTCGATTCCGTATTTCTTCGCAATTTCGTCGATTTTGCTCTTGCCGAAAATTTCGAGTTTCTCGCCGCATTTCGGGCATTCGTAATACGACATATTCTCGACGAGCGCCAAGACGGGAATCTTCATCGTTTCCGCCATTTTAATCGCTTTCTCAACAATCAGCGAAACGAGGTCTTGCGGCGTCGCGACGACGACGACCCCTTGAATCGGAATCGATTGAAAGACGGTGAGAGGCACGTCGCCCGTCCCCGGGGGCATGTCGACGTACATAAAATCAACGTCGCTCCAAATAACGTCTTTCCAGAACTGCTTAACCGCGCCCGCGATGACCGGTCCGCGCCAAATAACCGGCGCCGAAGGGTCTTCCATCAGCAAATTGATTGAAGTCGCCTGTATTCCCGTCTTCGTCTGCGCGGGCAGAATTCCGAACTCCGTCGCGCCGAGTCGTTCCGTCAACCCAAACGCTTTCGGAATGGAAGGTCCGGTAATATCGGCGTCTAAAATCGCCGCATCGAACCCGCGACGCTTTGTCGCGCAAGCCAACAACGCGGAGACTAACGACTTGCCGACGCCCCCTTTTCCGCTGACGACGCCGACGACGTTTTTAATTGAACTCATCTCGTGCGGCGCTTCGAGAAACGATTTCGGATCCTGACGCGACGGACAATCTTGTCCGCACGAACCGCAATTATGCGAACATTCGCTCATTTGACGATGCCTTTCACAATCTAGCGATCGCGTCCGAAGACGCAAAAAACACGCGCAAAAAAACAGGCGTAAAAAAAGGCGCGCAATCTCGACGCTACTCAGGAACGTCGCGCGCGCTCCTCAACCAAATACCGTTGAACGGCGCCAAGTAATTCTCGCGCGACGTCGAACTTGTCGCCCGAAATTTTTGCGACGGATCGACCGTCGGCGCGCAAAACTTCGACGCTTGACGAAGAACCGTTGATCGCGGTCGGATCGTTTACGACGACCAAATCGCAACGTTTGCGTTGCAACTTCTGCAACGCGCGAACGTGAAAATCGGATGTTTCCAGCGCGAACGCGACAAGCCATTGATCCGCGCGCTTCATTTCGCCCAACGACGCCATCACGTCGGGCGTCTCGCGCAAACGCAACATCAACTCGCCCTTGCGTTCCGGTTTGCGTATGAAATCGTCCTTCGACATTTTTTCCGTCAACACGTTGAAAGGGCGATAATCGCACGGCGCGGCGGCGCCAATAACGCCTTCGCATTCGGAAAAGAGCTGCATCGACGCCACGTGCATTTCTTCGGTCGACACGACGTTCACAACGCGCGCGCCTTGGGGATATTTCACTTCGACGGGTCCGCTCACGACGATCGGCTCGTACCCAAATTCAAGCGCCGCGCAAGCCAACGCCGCGCCCATTCGACCGCTAGACGCGTTCGTAATGTAACGTATCGGATCCAAATATTGGCGAGTCGGTCCCGACGTGATCAATAATTTCGACATAAAACGAACAAGGCGTTAACGCTAAGTATGGCGTTGCAAACGCGCGCCGCGATTCGTCGACGGCGCTACGCGTCTGCAAACCTTTAGTATATATCGTTCGTTTGACGCGTCAAGCGGCGCGAGCGTCGGGCGTCTTGCTGGAACCGTCCGGCGTCGCGCCCTAAATAGAAAAAACTCTCTCCCTTTGTCAAAATTGTTTCTATGCTATAATTACGGTCTTGAGAATCGGCACTTTACGTCGAACGGTCGACGCGAGGTTCCCGAGCGGAAAAAATCGGAGTTCTAGGCGCCCGGAGTCGATCCTAAGTCGTTCTGAAAGGAGAACTAAGCATGGAAACGGAAAAGACTTTCGAAAACGAACAATATCGCAAGACGTACTGGCACACTTGCTCGCATATTTTAGCGCAAGCGTTGACGCGCCTCTATCCGACCGTCAAACTCGCGATCGGACCGGCGATCGACGAAGGATTCTATTACGACGTCGAATTGCCCGAAGGGTTCTCGCAAGACGCGCTTGCCGACCTTGAAAAGGAAATGCGCAAGATATGCAAAGAAAAGTTGCAATTAGAACGATTCGAAGCCTCGCGCGACGAAGCCAAGGCGATGATGAAAGATCAGCCGTACAAATTGGAACTTATCGACGGACTCCCGGAAAACGCGACTATCTCGTTCTACCGACAAGGCGATTTCGTCGATCTGTGCGCCGGTCCTCATCTTGACGCCACGAACGTCGTCAACGGCGTCGGAATCAAATTGACGTCTTGCACCGGCGCGTATTGGCGCGGAGACGAACGCAACAAGATGCTGACGCGCATCTACGGAGTCGCCTTCCCGACCAAAGACGAGCTAACCGCGTATGTTGCCGCAAAAGAAGAAGCGAAAAAGCGCGATCACAATAAACTCGGGCGCGAATTGGAATATTTCACGACCGTCGACGTCATCGGTCAAGGGCTCCCGATTATCCTTCCGAAGGGCGCGCGCGTCATTCAGACGTTGCAACGCTGGGTCGAAGACACGGAACAAAAGCGCGGTTATCTTCTCACGAAAACGCCTTATATGGCGAAGCGCGAACTGTATCGCATTTCCGGGCACTGGGATCATTATCTCGACGGCATGTTCGTTTTAGGCGATCCGAACGACGAAGAAAAAGAATGTTTCGCCCTGCGCCCGATGACTTGTCCGTTCCAATATCAAGTCTTTTTGAATCGCGAGCGTTCCTACCGCGATCTGCCGATGAGACTGAACGAAACGTCGACGCTCTTCCGCAACGAAGATTCCGGGGAAATGCACGGTCTTATTCGCGTCCGTCAATTTACGATTTCCGAAGGGCACTTGATTCTTCGCCCGGAACAGTTGGAAGAAGAATTCCGAGGCTGTCTCGACTTGGCAAAACACGTTCTTGACGTCGTCGGGCTCTTGGACAAATGCACGTTCCGATTCTCGCAATGGGATCCCGCCAACCCGAACAATAAATACGAGGGTACGAAGGAGCAGTGGGAAACGGCTCAAGCGACGATGGAAAAAATCTTGAACGATTTGAACGTCGATTACACGGTCGGAATCGACGAAGCCGCTTTCTACGGTCCGAAACTTGACGTCCAATATCGCAACGTCTACGGCAAAGAAGACACGATCGTCACAATTCAAATCGACATGCTCTTGGCGGAACGTTTCGGCATGGTCTACACCGACGCCGACGGAACCAAGAAAACGCCCTATATTATCCACCGCACAAGCCTCGGCTGTTACGAGCGCACTCTTGCGTACTTGCTCGAAACTTTCGCGGGCGCGTTGCCGACGTGGCTCGCGCCGGAACAAGTCCGCGTCCTGTCGGTTACCGATCGCGTCGTCGACTACGCCGAATCGGTCGTGAAAAAGCTCGAAGAAGCCGGATTCCGCGTCGAAGGCGATTTCAGTTCGAACAAGTTGGGCTATAAGATTCGCAACGCGCAAAAGGAAAAGGTTCCCTATATGATTATTCTCGGCGACAAAGACCTTGAAAATCAAACTGTTTCCGTGCGTTATCGCAACGGCGACGACCTCGGCGCCTTGTCTCTCGAAGATTTTGCCGCTATGCTCAAAGAAGTCGTCGACAAAAAAGAGAAAAAATAATCAAAACGAACTCTGTTTTGTTGATTTTCAGCTTGAGACGGTTTATAATGTAGGCGCGTTGGGGCGATCGCAAGATCGATTCGACGCGCCTTCGTTTTAAAACGCGCGCTGTTTTAGGAGAAACGTTGATGAAAGACGACCCTAATTCGGTGAAAAAAGACGCTCAAGACGATAAAGGCATGCTCCAAGATCAGTTCGTCTACTTGATATGGTCGAATCTGGTCTTTGCCAAATTGTTTTTTGCTCGTTTTTTACCGCAACAACTTTTACTTCTCATCGACCTTGATTCGTTAGAACTTGGACCGACGCATATGACGAGTCGCGAAGGCGTCGATTCCTTTGGCGACATATTTTACAAATTTCGTTTCAAGTCGGGTAAACGGGGCGTATTCGTCTTATTGATCGAGCATAAATCCTATTACGACCGTTTCGTCTCGTTGCAAATATTGCGTTACGAAGCCGGAATCTTTGAACAAATGCATAAAGAGCCGGAGAAATACGTCGACGAAAACGGGCTATTGCCGGTTCCGTATTCAATTTTGTTATGTCAAAAGCCCTGTCCGCAATTTGACGACGTCGTTTCGAAATGCGAGGGACTCGACTACGGAATTCGAACGCGATTTCAGGAAATTTGTTTTAACAAAATCGACGTCGACGCTTTACTTGACGTGCCCTTGTTATGCGTCGCGTTAGGACTTGCGCGTTTTGCAGGTTACAAAGACGCCGAAAAAGAAAATCGTCGGAGCGAATTACTGACGTTGTTTCGTTCGCTCGCGAACATTGATCCGACAAAACGTGAAAATTTGAAAGAAACTTGGGAGTTTATTTTCGAAGTTTCGCTCAACTATCTCTCTAAAATTACCCGTAATATTTCGTTTAGTATGACGCAGTTCAGACAAGAACTGTCTCGAGTAGAGGGAGGCGGTATGCAAACACGACTTTACGACGACGTTTTTGAGGAATTTTTTTACGATAAAGTTCAGCCCTATAAGGACGCGGTCGCCGCCGCCGAGAGCGAACTCGCCGCCGTTCGAGCCAAGGTCGCCGACGTTCAAGCCGAAGTTGACGACGTAAAAGTTAAATACCGCGAGGCGGAAGCAAGAACTCAAGAGGCGGAAGCAAGAAGTCAAGAAGCGACGTCAAGAGCTGAAATCATAGAAGAATTGTTCTATTCCACAATGTACGAAACAATTTGCGACGCGCTCTGCGAGCGAGGCAAAGTGGAGAGCGTTCCGCGCGACGTATTAGACAAGCTCGAACGTATTAAATCGTATTCTTTCCTCAGGAAACTTTTGTCGATCTCCAAGTCTCGCCAAAGCGACTATGCGGCGTTTCTTACGTTGCTAGACGAAGGAATGCGACAAGAGAAAGACGCGACTTTGTAACTTGTCGACGTTTTCCGTTTGTCGTCGCATAGTCGTGATCGTTCCTTGAAATCGTCGTTTTACAACGATCGAATTTAACGAGTCTCGTAATCGATCGTTTTTTTATTCCGTTTGATAAGGAGTCGACAATGATTCGTCGTCAGATAACCTCGTTCGTCGCGTTTTTAGTCGTCGGGCTTTGCGCCTCGACGTTCGCGCAAGATTATTCGTATCACGCGTATAAATTCCACAAAGAGCGTTACGAACAAACGCTCGCGCAACTTCTCGACGCCGCGCGCGCCGACCTCGGCATAGAAATCGCCGTCGACGCGAACGCCAAGCCGTTCTTGGAAGAAAAAGTCCCAATGGCGCCTTGGAAATTCTGGTCTGATCCGAATTTGCGTCTCGCCTATATTCTCGCGCCGCTCGACCTGACTTTTGAGAAAACCGGCGAAAATTCCTATCGCGTCTTCGAGCCGTGGTATCAAAATCGACCCGAAAGCGAAGGCGCCGCCGCTTTGCAACGTTCGCTCAAGAATTATCCCGATCTTGAATCGTGGCAAAAGCGCCGCGCGGAAATCAAAGGCGCGATTCTTGACTCGTTCGGCTTGAATCCGCTCCCGAAAAAGACGCCCTTCAATCCGATCGAAACGCAAACCTACCAATTCGACGGCTACAACGTCAAACACGTCGCGCTGGAAGTCTTCCCGAAATATTGGCTTTGCGGTTCCCTCTATCGTCCAGCCGAAGAGCCGACGCCTTCGCCGATCGTTCTTTGTCCGCACGGACACGGCGTCGACGGTCGACTCGACGAAAATTGCCAGTATCGTTGCGCCACGCTCGCAAGAATGGGCGCCGTCGTCTTTTCCTACAGTATGTTCGCGTGGATTCCCGAAGAGTCGCCGTTAACGAAAGAAGCGCACCGCGATCCGATCGCCGGCGCGATTCAAACTTACGACACGATCCGCGCCGTCGATTACGTTACGTCCCTTGAAAACGTCGACGCGTCTCGTATCGCAATCACGGGCGAGTCGGGCGGCGGATCGCAAACTTTCTACGGAACGGCGGTCGAGGATCGAATCACGGTCGCCGTGCCCGTCGTGATGGTTTCGGCGCACTTCTTTGGCGGTTGTCCTTGCGAAAGCGGGACTCCGCTCCATACGAAACTGGGCGGATTCTGCAACGTCGACGTCGCCGCGTTAGCCGCGCCGCGCCCGATGAAGCTGATCGCGATCACGCAAGACTGGACCAAGAACACGCCGGAAGTCGAATATCCTTACATTAAGACGATTTACGGATATTTCGACGCGCAAGATTCCGTCGAATACGAGATTTTCGACGAGCCGCACAATTACGGAAAAACGAAGCGCGACTCGATGTATCCCTTTATTGCCAAGCAATTCGGGCTCGATATGTCGAAAGTCGACGAATCGAAAGTTACGATCGAACCGCGCGCGGAAATGTTGCCCTTCGGCGCGAATCGCGAAAAATACCCGGAGAACGCGGTTAAGACGCTCGACGAGCTAAAAGCGGCGTTCGAAGCGGCGAAAACCGTCGAATAATCAAGACGGCTCCGCTAGAAAATTTTATTTGCCGTCGGCGTCGATCTTTTCGGATTTCGGCGCCGTCGCATTGACGAAATTCTCGATCGTTACGTTCTTTACGTTTTCGACGCCCGACTCAAAAGAAACGCCCGAAACTTCGGGGTTGTAGTTGACGACGTTCGAAATAATCGAATTCGTCAACGAACCCGCGATTAAAACGGCGTGGCGCGACTGCGACTGAACGTTCGTAACGATCAGCCCGTTGGTATCGCCAAGGGGCGTTACTCCGCCCCAAGCGGGATTCGAATCGCCGATGCGAATCGTCGCGCGGTCGACGACGCCCTCGGGCGAAGTATCGATCACGCCGTCGATCGTAACGCGATAAATCTTGATCCCCGACGCGTTCAAAACGCGAACTATCTGATGACCGCCGGCCGCGTGTCCGACGACGTTGCGCGCGGAGATATTGTAGACGTCGTTGTCGTCTTCGCTCGAGAAATCGCTTACCTCCGTCGAACCGAGAACGCCCCCGACTTTGTCGACGTCCCGAATCGCCGTCAGCGCCACGACGTCGTCGCCGGTGCGTCCGAAAATATTCTCGACGGATATGTCGTGGCAACCTTTGCGCAAATCCAAACCGTCGACGTTGAGGACTTTGACTTCTTGCCCGTCGATTTCGCGCGTTTCGGTCGAATCGAACGTAACGTTCCGAACGCGTCCAAACGAACATTTTTCAAGCGAGACGCTCCAGCAGTGCGCTTGACGTATCGTTACGTTCTCAATAGAAAAGTTTTTGACGTTAGCCAGCAAAACGCCAATATTGCGCCAGTCGCCCGTCTGCGACTCCCCTTCTTTGCCCGCGTCGGTTCCGTAACTACGAACGCCCAAGCCTTTGGCGCCGTCGCCGGTCGCGCGAGGATGATCCGCGCCGATAAGAGTCGGCGAGCCGATCCCGACGATATGAACGTTCTGAATCGGCTCGACCTTCTCGATTCCGAGCCCGCAATTTGCCGTTCTAATGAAATTGTCGCGACACGCGTCGGAAAGTTTCAAATCGCAGTCTTCTAAAATCAGCGTCGTATCGCTAGGCAAAAGAATCGCCGTATCGAGGAGCCAATAGGTTCGGTCGGAAGCCGCGTCCGGCTTGCGCGACGGTATGCGAACGACGCCGCCCCAATTAGGCGCCGCCTGAATCGCGAGCGCGATCCGTTCCGAATCGCTCCCTTCGTAATTGTTCGGATCGTTTGAAGGAACCGCGTCGGTCGCGCGTAAAACAAGGGGCGCGCAAAGAAAAAAAGAAATAATAAAAAACGTCGACGTTAAACTTCTCATAATTTACGCTCCTTAAAAACGACAGTCGTCGGCGCCTAAACGCGCGAAATTGGCGCCCTAACAAAGTTCCGCAAAGGTTAAAAGGCGGCGCGCGAAGCGCTTTTCTTAGGGACGCGCCTGGCTTTGCGCTTTCTTTGCGTCAAATTCTCGGCGAATTTTTCCACGTCGAGCAACGTGGGCGCCGTCAACGCAAACAGACGCGTTTGATCTAAAAGTTTAAGATCGTTGAGATTGGTCAAAATTCGGTTCAAGCGTTCGGAATCGTCTTGAAAACGCAACGACGCGATCGTTCGTATCGTTTCAAGTTTTCCCTTGATTTCTCCCTCGACTCTTCCATCCTCTTCGCACAACTCAAAAATCGTTTTCATTTTCTCCCTCGTCGTTTCGTCGTCGACGCTTTGAACCAATTCTAATCGTTCTTTTTTCGTCATAAATTCGTCGGAAGCCAAGGCGACATAGTT
>JAZRWW010000131.1:0-18243 GCA_045599865.1 Thermoguttaceae bacterium | reverse complement strand
CAACGCTTCCGGCTCAAGCGCGGGCGAAAGGGGCGCCAGAGCGGGCGCGTCGTCGGGATAATCGGGAAAACGTCCCTTTAGAACTTTGACGACGGACTCAAATTCGAAGCGCGAAGAAAGCGAATAGCGTTCCGAATCGTCGCTATTTGCCGTTGCTTGGAGGTCTTGACGTTCGTTCATAGACGTTTTTTCCTTGTGAGCGACTGTGGAAAGTCGCCAAATGAAATTCGACGACCTTCCACAGTCGCATTAAATCCACGCGTCGTCAAGAGTCGTTTGGACTCCGAGGCGTCGATCGTTTCCAATTAACGCGCGCGTCTTTGTCCGTTGGGACGACGACCTTCAGGGCGTTGACCGTCGGGACGCTGTCCTTGCGGACGTCGATTTCCAAACGCTTCGGTAATCTTGACCATTTTTTCAATTTCGGCGTAGTCGATTCCGGAAAGCGTCCCAGGAGGGTCGACTTTGGAATTCATCAAGCCGGGGAAGGGCCAGTCGAAGTTGGCGAGGACGAGTTTACCGGCGTAGACGCACGCTTCGCACGGTTGATCGAGCAAGCCTTCCATACCGTCGTTGTCGGGATTGTTCCACAGAACGACGGGGCGGATTTTTTCGCCCTTGGCGACCGGCTTGAACATCCAAATAGCGTTTCCTTGGGAATCGTCGATAAAGACGCGATCAAGGTTTTTGTCGTAGTAAATACCGTCGCAGCATTGGAGTTTCAATCCTTGGCGCGAAGGACGTTGATTGAGCGCGTCGAAGACGTTTTCGACGTTCTCTTGCTTGTATTCGCCCGCTTCGTTCGGACGCAAGGCGTAAATAAATCCGTTGCCGAAGTTTCCGAACCAGATCACGCCGTCTTTATCGGCGCAAATGCCGTCGGGACCGGTGTTGTCTTCGCGTCCGAGTTTCGCGACTTGCACGTAAGCGACGCAGTGTTTTTCGTCTTTACCGGCTTTGATTTTGATCGGGGGAACGCCGTCTTTGCCCGCTTTCAAGACTTCGTCGGCGGTAAACATAAAGACGCCGCCGGAGCCGATATTGCCCTCTTCAAACGATTCTTCGTCGAAGTTGGAATCGGTGTAGAAGAGCTTGTCGCCGCACCAAGTCATACCGTTGGCAAGTTTGACGCCTTCAATTACCGTCTGGACTTCGCCGGTCGGCTCGCCGTCTTTGAAGACGACGCGCAAAATACGCGAGCAATAGTCGTGATTATGGAAGTATTGGTTGTCGCAAACGTACAAATTGCCGTCGGGACCGCAATCGAGCCCCATCGGACCGGCTTGCCCGGTTTTTTCCAAGACGGGGTATTCCAAGATTTTCTTCGAGGAGCCGTCTTTGGCGACTTCGTAAAGATATCCGCCTTGCGCGGAGTCGGCTTTGACCATTTTGTCGTCCATACGACCGAAGTTCGGGACGTTCAAATACAATTTGCCGTTTTGATCGTGAACGGTCATACCGTCGGGCGTGTAGCAACCGTCGCCAAGATTGGCAAAGAGGGTCGGCTTGAGATTCGGACGTTCGAATTGAGGACGCTGAGCCCCGTCGCCGCGTTGACGTTGCGGACGATCGCCGTTTTGCGCGAGGGCGGAAGTGGCGCCGACCGCCAAGGTCAGGAGCGCCGCGAGTAAAACGTTGCTTTTTTTCATCGTTTTATTCCTTATGAATTTTATTGGGGATCGGTCGACGACCAGATTGAAATATCGCGATCATCGACCAAACAAGTTGTTTTTCACTAGATGCATCGACTTGACGCCGAATTATTCGAGCGTCGGCTGGACGGGTTCTCCGCGTCGTTGCGCCTGAACCGTTTCCATTTCGTAAGCGCCGAAGAAATCGCAGTTGTTGTCCATCCATAGGGCAAACGCGCGCATTTCTTCGTCGGATAGTTTGACGTCGTAGTGTCCCTCTTTCAACATTTTCCAGAGCGGCGAACGATTGGCGCCAAATTGACCGGGCATTGTCTTGCCGTTGGTAAAGGGGTTCCAAGCTCCGCCGTGGTGCGGCTGAGTTTTAACGGGCGCGTCCGGGTTGGCGTTTCCGTTTCCGTTGACGTAAACGTAAGGACGTAAGTTAATATAGGAACTGACGAAATATTGTTCTTCAGGACCGCGCCCCAATTCGAAGGTTTTACCCTGTTTGGCGCCTTCTTCGTGGCACTCGACGCAATGTTTGTCGAGAATCGTTTGCACTAAGACGGGATAGTTGAACGGATTGGAACCTTTGACGTCGGGCTCGATCGTCGACGGGGCGCGCGTGAAGGCGGTCGGCGTTACGGCGTCGGCGTTTTGCGACGTGTTGAAACGACCTTCGTGACAACCGAGGCAAGTAAGCGTTTCGCCGGGATGAACGTAAGTCGCGCTACGCATCGTTTGCACGGCGACTCCGTCTTCGTCCAACGCTTGCATATAGAACGGAATATTGACGGGCGCTTCAAAACGAGCGCTTCCGTCTTCTTCGACGGGCACGGTTCCCAAGACTTTTCTAGCGCTGTTTTCTCCTCCAAAACCGATCCAAGGCATATTGGCGTTGACGGTCGTTTTCGGGAGGAGTTGGACGATACGCAGTTCCTTAATTTTCGTTCCGGCAGGGAAGGGGCGCGTCGTTTTATAGACGTCGACTAGCCCGACCGTCGCGGTTTTGGGCAGTTCGTCGGGTATGACGACGTTCGCTTTTTCCGCTTCGGGAAGACCGACGAAGGTTTTGCCCGGAATAATCGGCGGAACGACGCGCGACATAAGCGGAATCGGATGTTGACAGGAGATTTTCGAATCGCGATAGACCAAAACTTTGTTGCCGAAGACGTCGAGTAGGTAGACGCTGTAATTATTCGCCTCGCCCTTGTTGGAAGCGCTAAACGCGTCGTAAACTACAAGGAAGAAATCTTCGCTTAACGGATAGGGCTGTCCGTAATTGTGCGGCGGTCCGTGCGTTCCAATTTCCGCTTCCGGGAACAGTTGGTCGGGCGTGACGCGTCGAATCGGCGCCATTGGATCGTCGCCGACGTCGTCGTCTTCGACCATCGGATCAAGGAGGAAAATCGAACCGAAGTTTTGCGTGTGGTGACCGCTTGCCGTTCCGACGAACAGATTCGAATCGGGAATTTGCTTCAAGGACGTCTCAAAGTGCGGTCGCACGGCGGGACTTTCCGAATAATTGCCCTGAATCGCGCGCGCGTCGCGCCCATCGGGGAAGGTGATCCACGGATGATGCGCTTGATTGAATCCGCGGTCGACGTAATCCCATCGCGTGTAGACGATCATTCCGTTATGGTCGACCGTCGGCGCCCATTCGTTTGTTTCGTGAACGCTCAGAGCGACAATATCGGAACCGTCCGGGTTCATTGAATGAAGCGTGTAACTTGGGCAGGGACGCGCGTGACAACGACCGTATCCGCCGCGACGTTCCGAAATGAAAGCGATTCGACCGTTCGGAAGGAGACACGGATCAATATCGTCCCAAGGACCGTCGGTCAGTTGCGTTAGATTCGAACCGTCGATATCGACTTTGAACAAGTGATAGCTGTTTTCTTGCGTCCACACGTATGAGTGGCGCGGTTCTTTCGTATCGGCGGCGGCAAAGTAGACCGTTTTTCCGTCGTAGGAGAGATGAGGCGCCAAAAAGCCCCACGTCGAATCGAGCCTCGTTCCCTTCAAGCGTCCGTTTTGGACGACCGAATCTTTGAGAACGTCGACAAGTTCTTGTTTGTCGGAAAAAGCGTTTTTCAAAACGAACAATCCGCCTCCGGGACGCGCATGGAATCCGAAAAATTGGTCGACCATATGGTTGCCTTCTTTTTCCGGCTCCGGATTGTAATGACGCTTGATAAACAGAATGTTGTTAAAATCCAACAAGGGATTTTTGAAGGCGATCGATCTGCGGATTTTGTAGACGTCTTTGAACAGATTGGAACGCTCTTGCATCGTCGCCATTTTGTCGACTTGCGGATCGTCCAACTTTTTCGAGGAAGCGTCTATTTTGACTTTCAACGCTTCCCACGCTTGCGCGTCTTCCGCCAAAGCGTCGTCGTCGCGCATATCTTGGAGCGTTTCAAGCAGTTTGTCGACGCGTCGAGTTACGACGTCGAGAGGATCGCGATCCGTGTCAAAGAGCGTCGCTTCAAGGTCGCGCGCCGTTTCTTTAACGTTCTCGCGCATTCCGCTTTTAAGTTGTTGACTTAACGACGCGTATTCCTTGGCGATTTCAAAGTCGTCTGGATCGCCGCTGCCGTCAAAAAAGAGGACGTTTCCCCTGTCGTCGAGGAAGAACGGACGAACGATTTTGGGTAATTTCCCGGATTTAACGCCAGTTTCGTCAAGCGTGAAAGTCGGAACGCCAATAACGGAATGATCGTGACCGTAGCCTTCGGAACCCGCGTCGCCGTAAATAACAAGGAATTTTTTGTTTTCGAACGTTACGTCGCACTTTTGAGACGGTTTGTTCCCCTCGACAAAAGTCGAGTCCCAAAGAAGTTCGCCGTCGGCGTAGAGAATAAAACGCGCATGTCCTCGACCTTGAGTTTCGTCGGCTATTCCAAATTCCGCCGTAAAGCGAATCTTACCGGGGGGAAGCTGAACGACGATCGAACCGGGCGTATGCCAGCCTAGTCCGTGTTCGTAAGAGCGTCCGCAGACGGAAAGAGCGCCTCCGTCGGTCGCCTGATTTTTACGAGCTTGTCCGTATCCGCAATCGACAAGCGACAGATCAAGATCGTCGAGCGCGATCGTCGACGATGAATCAGCGTTCGGCGCGTCTGAGGCGAAGGCGTTAATCGAGACGCAGAAAATCGCGACTAACGCAAGGAGGGAAACGCCTCCGAAACGCGATAAAATATGATGTTGCACGATGAATATCTCCCTTAGGGACGTCGTTGTTTGGGGGCGTCGCTACGCGCGACAAGCTCCTTCGATAATAATGTAGCGCCTCGAAAAGCTCGCGTCAACAAAATTAAGTTGAGAAATGAAAAAAATACGACCTTTTTTTGCGCTACGACGCGACGACTTGACGCTTGCAAATCGGGGCGCTAAAATAACCTTGACGTTTTTGAACTGTCGAGCGACGCTGGAAACGTCCTTGGAGGTCGAGATTGAAATGAAAGAAGAACGCGGAGTGGAAAACGACGACAAAACTTCGGTAAAATACGACTCTGAAATGACGAGCGATAAATTTTTTGCCGCGATTCTTTCGAATCTTCTCACGGCGCGCTTGTTTTTTGAGTTTATTTTGCCGAAACGTCTTTTGAGACGTTTGGATATGGCGACTCTCGACTATTTGCAACCGCGTTTGGTCGCGCCAGACGGAAAAGAACATATCGGCGACTTTTTTTTCAAGGTGAAATTTCGCGCGCGACGAGGGCGCGAAATCGGTTCCGCGATTTTTGTTATCGTGTTGGAACATAAATTTGAAGACGAATTGTACGTCTCGATCCAACTGTTGCGTTACACGGCGAATCTTTTGGGCGTTATGCGTGCGAATCGAAAGTTTTTCGCCGACGAAAACGGGCTTTTACCGACTCCTTATTTGATCGTCTTTTCCCAAGAATGGCAAAATCGTAAGACGTATTTCTTGCGCGACGTTTTGCGTTGGGTTCCAGGATTGCGCAAGACGGTTCCGAACTTTTGGTATCAACATTTCAGAATTAGCGAGAAGAAACTGGAAGCGATCCGCGAATGCGAGCCGCTCTTGGGACTGTTCCTTTATTTGGAACGCCTTGCAAGAAAGACGACTTGCGAGCCGAATGAGGAACGCAGGGAAATTGCCGGTTTTACGTATCGCTGTTTGACGCAAGTCGAAAAAGACCCTAGAATTCAAGACGGCGCCGTCGCTTGCGCCAAATATTTGCAATATATTCGCACGTTTCGTCCCGAGACTCCCACGACCAAGGACGTTTTGACTGAAATTGAGGAGACCACCGGCATGCCAATGAATTTTTCAAGCGCCTTCAGTTTGGACGAATTTACGGCGACCGTATTGCCAACCTTTTATGAAAGCTACCGCGCCGCATACGACGCCGCCGTAAGCGAGCGCGATACTTTTGCGAGGAAATACGACGCAATCGCAAGCGAGCGAGACGCAGTCGCAAGCGAGCGAGACGCAGTCGCAAGCGAACGAGACGCAGTCGCAAGCGAACGAGACGCAGTCGCAAGCGAGCGCGACGCTTTGGCGCGTATGTTTCGTAAGCAGTTGTTAAATTGTTTAACGTCGACGCGCAAAATTGCGTCTTCGGAAGAAATCTATCAAAAGGTCGCTTTGGTAAACGACCCTCAAACTCTTGAGCGTATTCAACGCGCTTGTTGGAGTGAAGATCGAGACGACGCCGAAATTCGAAAAGAAATCGAACGAATCGTCGCAGACGCTCCGAGCGATCGATTTGACGCGTTTGTTGGATAGATTGGATAGAAAGGAGAAGACGTCGTTGCAAACCGAACCGACTTCAACGCAAGTTCGACGCGTCGCGATCATTGGCGCGGGCATATCGGGTCTTGCCGCCGCGTGGCGACTACGCGCCAAGGCGCCCGAGGTTGATTTTGAAATATGGGAAAAGTCCTCGCGCGTTGGCGGCGTGATCGGCACGCGAAACGTCGACGGGTTCCTTTGCGAACTTAGCGTCGACAATTTCATTACGACCGTGCCTTGGGGACTGGAATTATGCAAAGAACTTGGCTTTCAAGAAGAATTGCAGTCGACCAACAATCGTTATCGCCGAACGTTTGTCGTTCGTAATCGTCGTTTGTACGCGTTGCCCGACGGATTTATGACGATGGCGCCGACGAAATTGTACCCGATGATCGTCACGCCCCTGTTGACGCCCTTGGGCAAACTTCGTTGCGGTATGGAATTGCTTTTGCCTCGACGCAAAAGTTCCGAAGAAGAGTCTCTTGCGTCCTTTGCGAAGCGTCGTCTTGGCAAGGAGGCGTTTGACCGCATTATCGAGCCGCTCGTTGGGGGAATTTACGGCGGAGACGCCGCAAAATTGAGTTTACAGGCGACGTTGCCGCGATTTGCCGAGATGGAAGCGAAAGACCGTTCGTTGATATGGTCGATGACGAAATCGCAAAAAACGGCGCGAAAAATTAAACGAGAAGAAGAGAGCGGCGCTAGATACAGCTTTTTCATTACGCTCAAGTCGGGGATGCAGTCTCTTCCTGAACGACTTGCCGACAGATTGGGACGCGAGAAGATTAAACTTAATCAAGCCGTCGAACGCGTCGAAGCGTCGGGAAACGGCGCCGGATGGAACGTCGTTTCGTCGTCGGGCAAGGTTTCGCGCTTTGACGCCGTTGTTTTCGCGACGGATTCGAACGCGGCAAGTTCCGCCTTGCGCGAAGTCGCGCCCGAAGTCGCGTCGCTTTACGGTCAAACGGAACATACCGGCGTGGCGATCATCCACTTGGCGTTTCGCGACGAACAAATAGGGCGCCCCGCGCAAGGAATGGGATTCGTCGTTCCGACCTCGGAAAAAAACGGGGTCGTCGCGGGTAGTTTCAGCAGTTATAAGTATCCGACGCGCGCGCCGAAAGGAACGACGTTGTTGCGCGTGTTTGTCGGTGGAGCGCGAGCCCCGGAAATGGTGGAATTGCAAGAGAACGAACTTGTAGCGCGCGTCGTCGACGAAGTTCGCGCCTTGCTTGACGTCAAGGGCGAGCCGTTGACGACGGACGTAGCGCGTTTTCCGAACGCAATGCCCCAATATTATCTTGGTCGACTCGATTGGCGCAAACGGTTGCAATTTGCGCTCGACAAGATTCCGACGCTCGCCTTGGCTGGGAACGCGCTTGACGGCGTGGGATTGCCCGCTTGCGTCAAGAGCGGGTACGACGCGGTCGACCGCGTTTTGAAAAATTGGAAACGGGATTAAACGCCTTTTTAACATACTTAACTTTAAAGGATTGTCGTAATGGATTTTAAACCGCGTTGTTTGTCCGCTGGGATTTTGTTTGCCGACGTAGGGTGCGCGCCGATCGATCACGCGCCGGCGCCGGGCGAGTTGGTTCAAACGGATCGCGTCGAGTTGACGCTTGGCGGGTGCGCGTCGAACGTGTCGATTAACTTAGCGCGTCTTGAGGTTCCGACTGGGTTGTGCGGTTGCGTGGGAGACGACGCGTTTAGCGATCATATTTTGAAATCGTTGGCTAATCCGCTTGTCGACGTTTCGGGCGTCCGACGAATCGACAATTCTAGCCCCGGTTGTTCGCTTATCGTCAACGTAAAGGGCGAAGATCGACGCTTTGTCAGCACGACCGGCGCAAACGCCAAATTTGAAATTGGCGATATTCCAGAAAAGTGGACGAAAGAGGCGGAAGTACTCTATATCGGCGGTTTTCTGATGATGGAAAAATTGGAGTCGCAAGAAACCGTCGATTATCTCAAGGCGTTCCAAGCGCGCGGGGGAAAGACGATTCTTGACGTCGTTCTTTACGGAACGCGCCCCTATTGGCCTGCGCTGGAACCTCTTATGCCTTACGTCGATTTCTTTATGCCGAACGACGATGAAGGACGCGTTATTTCCGGCAAAGACGATCCTGTCGATCAGGCCAAATTCTTTGTCGACGCCGGAGCCAACACGTGCGTTATTACGTGCGGAGGAAACGGTTCCGTCTATTATTCCGCGAAAGACAAGTTCCGCGCCGATATTTTCCGAACGGAATTTGTCGGCGGAACCGGTTCGGGCGACGCGTTCGACGCCGGATTTATCGCCGCGACGATCGAAGGACTCGACCCTTACGAATCGATGAAACGCGCCAGCGCCCAAGGCATGAGTTGCGTTCGCGACGGTTCCGCGACGAAGAGCGTCTTTACTAAAAGCGAATTGGAAGAATTTTTGCAAGGTCGCGAATTAAAGATCGAAAAGCTTTAACTCTATTTTGCGCGTCTTGCGCGTTTAACAAAGTCCGACTTTGAAGTCGGACTTTATAACTAACGTTTTGCGGATCGAGACTTTCTCAACGATCTGCAAAGCGTTTTTTCTTGTTTGTCGTTTGAATTGACAAAAAACGCTTGCAATTCGATTTCGGATTAGTTATCATTAAGAACAGTTTGATTTTTGCGCGCGTTTAGTTTTGAGACGAAACGACGCGCTTTTTACCCTTCCTTAGTTTTTTATTGGGAGCGCGTTGATGTTTCTGATTGAAAGTTACGGGCTTGCCGTCGCGTTTTGCGTCGTTACAATGCTCTGTTGGGGGTCGTGGGCGAATACCCAGAAATTGGTCGATAAAAAATGGCGTTACGAGTTGTTCTACTGGGATTATGTTTTCGGCGTCCTTGCGGCGGCGCTCGTTTTCGCTTATACGCTCGGTTCGAAGGGCGACGTCGGACGTTCCTTCTTTAACGATATGGGGCAGGCTTTTGCGACTGCCGAAGGGATCAAGTCGGTCGTTTGGGCTCTTGCCGGAGGCGTCGTTTTCAATATCGCGAATATTTTGCTCGTTTCGGCGATCGATATTGCCGGAATGGCGGTCGCGTTTCCAGTTGGGATCGGCTTGGCGCTTGTTTTAGGCGTCGTTTTGAATTTCTGCGCGAATCCCGCCGCGTCGGGTAATCCGACCTTGTTGTTCCTTGGCGTCGCGCTTGTGACCGTCGCAATTATCATTAGCGCCGCTTCCTACGGAAAGCGAGACAAGGCGAACGTCGATCCGAACGCCCCGAAGAAGCCGATCGGGAAGGGACTTGCGCTTTCCGTTTTGTGCGGCGTCTTAATGTCCCTCTTCTATTATTTCGTCGCGAATTCTCTTGCCGCCGTCGAAGTCGCGGACGAGCGACTCCCGCTTACTTTGGCAAATTTGAATTTACAAGGCGCGACGTTGCAAGCCGATAAATTAACTCCTTATACGGCGAACGTCTTTTTTGCCGTCGGCGTTTTGTTGAGCAACTGCGTCGTTATGCCGATTCTGATGAAACATCCTTTCGTCGGCGAGCCCGTTCAGGCGGATCAATACTGGAAGGGTTCCTTTGGCAATCACTTCTGGGGTTGGGTTGGAGGTATTATTTGGGCGATCGGTATGACGCTGAACGTCATTGCGTCGGGCGTGGCTTCCGCCGCCGTCGCTTATGGATTGGGACAAGGCGCGACGTTAATGTCCGCGATCTGGGGCGTTTTCATTTGGCGTGAATTCAAAGGCGCGCCCAAGGGCGTCGGCAAGATGCTGACCGCGATGTTTGCGTGTTTTGTCGTCGGTTTGGCTCTGATTATTTTAACGAAACTTGACGACGGTTCCGCAAAAGAGCCCTGCGAGGCAGCGCAAGTTCAATCGGACGCGGCGAATGTCGACGGAGTCGAAACGACCGAAGTTCCTGCAGTCGAGGAACCCTCCGTTGAAGCTACTGAGGGCGAAGTTCCAGCGGCGGACGAGCCCGCTGTTGAAGTTCCTGCGGTAGAAGAACCCGTTGTCGAAGCCCCTGCAGTCGAAGAACCCGCCGTTGAAGCTCCAGCGGTAGAAGAACCCTTCGTTGAAGCTCCAGCGGTAGAGGAACCCGCCGTTGAAGTTCCTGCGGTAGAGGAACCCGCCGTTGAAGCCCCAGCGGTAGAGGAACCCTTCGTTGAAGCTCCAGCGGTAGAAGAACCCGTCGTCGAGGTTCCAGCGGCGGACGAGCCTGCCGTTGAAGCCCCCGTTCTTGAAATTCCCGCCAACTAATTTGAGTCGCGCTTTACGCGGTTCTGTTATCCAATAAAAACAAACAAACGCGCGACGCCGTCTGGAAGTCGCGCGTTTGTTTATTAATCGTCGTTGGGTAGAAAAAACATTCGCCGGTCGTTAACTCGAAATCGACCGGGTTCTTTCCTTTTTTCACTGCAGCCGTCAAATCGGAAAGGATGGGCGCGGCTGTTGAGGCGAAGACTCCGTTATCATAGAAAATCGCGACTCGTTCCATTAACGTCGCCCTTTGTCGCGTCGTAATCGTTCAGTCGTCTTTTCGACGCAACAGCGCCCATAGGAAGAAGGGACCTCCGAGCAGACTTGTTACGATTCCCACGGGCAGAACGCTAGGAAAAATTACGATTCTTGCGATAGTATGACATCCGCTTAAAAACAGGGCGCCCGCTAAGATGGAAAAAGGAACGAGACGTCGAATTTCGGAACCGACGAATAATCTTGCGGCGTGAGGGACGATTAGACCGACAAATCCGATCGGTCCGCAAAAAGCGACGACGACGCCGACAAGCGCCGAGGAGACGAGAAAGAGCAGTTTACGTAATTTGTCGACGTCGACGCCCAACGCGCGCGCGCGGTCGTCGCCCAAGGTCGAGACGTCAAGTTCGCGCGCGTAACGCGACGTTGCGGCGGCGGCAAGGAGGAGCGCCGTCGAGATAATCCACAGACAACCCGGTTCGCAAAAATCAAGACCGCCGACCGTCCAGCGCAACGCGGCGAACGTCTGCGTCGGATTCGACAAATATTGTTCGAAAAGAACGAGGCTGGAAAAGAAAAAACCGACGACCACGCCCGCAAGAAGCGTGCGTTCAGGCGCGCGCGCGCGACGCGAGAGCGCGTAAACCAACGCCGTCGACGCGCTCGCGCCGAAAGCCGCGCCCCATACGAACAAGGGCGCGCCCAACAACGCGCAGGGGACGCCTAGCGACGCGAAGAACCCGGAAAAATGAAGCGTCGACGTCGCGCCGAAGGACGCCCCGCTCGCGACGCCAAGCGTGTACGGCGTCGCAAGCGCGTTGCGAAAGAGCGTTTGCAACGTTAGACCGGCAAGCGCGAGACTTGCGCCCGCCAAGGCCGCTAGAAGCGTTTTTGGAAGACGTTCGCCCCAGAATATGCGCGCAAACGCGTCGAGTTCTACAAGCGATCGTTCCGACGTCGGAAATTGGAACCAAACGTCGAGCGGATAGACCGTTCGTCCTAACAACGGAAAAAAGAGCAGAGCGAACGCCGTTGCGACGGTTAAGACGATAGTCCAAGAAGTCGCGTTACGCGTCCTTGGACGCGTCGACGGAAACGAGGACTCCGTAACAAAGGATCGCGACGTCTTTTCTTCTCTTTTTCTCGGCGCCTCGGGCACGATCATCGGCGTTTGGGTCGCCGGATGCGGCGCGGTCGTTAGCGGCGCGCCAAAAATCGCTTGGAGCGCGTCGCGCGACGTCGCCTCTCGCGCCGACCCGATAAAAACCGGCGTTCCTTCTCGTAACGCGACGACTCGATCGGCTATTAACGCGGCGCGGTTGAGATCGTGCGTCGTTTCAAGCGCGCCGGCGCCGAAATCGTGAAGCCATATCGCGACCGCTTCCATTATTTCCGACTGATTGCGATAATCAAGAAACGTCGTCGGTTCGTCGAGCGCCAAGAGTTCCGGCTGTTGCGCAAACGCGGCGGCTACGAGAATTTTTTGGCGTTCGCCTCCGCTTAACGAATCGAGACGACGCGCGGCAAACTTCAGCGCGCCGACGCGGCGCAACGCGTCGTCGACGATCAAAGCGTCGGATTCCGAGAGACGTTCGAAAGGCGCAAGATAGGGCAAACGACCCGTCTCGACGATTTGACGCGCCGTAAAAGTTCCAAACGCGTCGGAAATCTGACGAACGATCGCTATTTTACGCGCAAGTTCACGGCGCGAGAAGGAACGGACGGAAACGCCGGAAAGAAGAATTTGACCCGACCAAGAATCAAAGAGACGCGCGACGCAACGCAACGTCGTCGTTTTGCCCGCGCCGTTGGCGCCGACGAGCGCGACGCGTTCGCCGCTATGAACGTCGAAAGATAGGTCGCGCAAAATCGAAACGCCTTCGCGCGTCTTGGCGTCGAGCGATTCAACGCGCAACAAAACCGACGATTCGTCGTCTTTCGACGTCGCGCTCATTTTTCGAAACGATATTTTTCAAGGACGGCGCGATAGGCGTCCGTCAACGGCTCGCTTTTATGCACGCTGAAGTCGAACGAAACGAGGATCGTTTTGCCTTCCGCGCAAAGCTCTTTTTGGCGCCAAAGTTCTTGGGAAACTTCAAACGACGTCGTGCCGATCAAACTAACCCAAGTGCGAATCTCTAACTCGTCGTCGACCTCTACCTCGCGTAGATAAACGACTTCCGTTTTGACGATCACAAGTCCGTTGCGCGAAAAGTCTAGGCTCGGATTCATCTCGCGGTAGAGTTGAGTACGCGCGCGGTCAAACCAGAGAGGATAAGCGACTGAATCGACGTGTCGCGCCATATTCGTATCGGCGATTTGGGGCGTTAAAGGCGTCGTATAATACATTGAACCTTCCTTTACTTGACGACGCCTTACGCGTTTGGATCCGTCCAACGATATTTTTCAAGAATAGCGCGAAAAGAATCGAGCAACGGCTCGCTCTTATGCGCCTCAAAATTAAACGCGCAATAAATCGTTTTACCGACCGCGCAACGCTCGCCTTTTTGCCAAACTTCTTGCGTCAATTCGAACGATTTATTCCCAAGAACGCTTGTCCAAGTGCGAATCTCAACGTCGTTTTGGACGTAAACTTCCTTAAGAAACGTCACTTCCGTCTTTAAAACGACCATTCCGTGCGGTCGGAAGTTCAGTTCAGGCGATATTTCTCGATAGAGCGGCGTTCGGGCGCGGTCAAACCACAAGGAATAGGCAAGAAAATTGACGTGCCCCTGCATATCGGTGTCGGCGACTTGAGGGGTGATATTGAAGGAATAATACATAACGCTTGATCGTTTAAAAAAGGACGAAAACGGGGAGTCGACAATAACGACGACTCCCTGCTATTCTACCCCAAAAGCGTAATATTTCAAGCGGCGTCGGTCAATCGGTCTTAATGCAACGTCGATTTGCCCAGACTTGAACTAGATTGATGAGAAGCAAGAGAACGAAAGAAAGAACAAGAGTGACAAGCGCGACGATCGAAGCCGCCACTAAGTTGTTTTCTTCCGCTTTTTCAAGAATGACGCAGGAAATCGTTTGCGTTTTACCCGGTATGACGCCTCCGATGAAAATTACGGTGCCGTATTCGCCAAGCGCGCGCGCAAACGCCATTGCAAAACCGCTAATGTGCGCCGGCAGTATCGTTGGGAAAATCACGCGTCGAAACGTTTGCCAACGAGACGCGCCTAAACTTGCGGCCGCCTCTTCAACTTCGCGCTCTAGTTCCTCGATCGCCGGTTGCAACGTTCGAATCACAAACGGAAGTCCAATAAAGACGAGCGCGAGCGTTACGCCGATCTCGGTATTGCGAATCTGGAAGGGAAGAAATCGTCCAAGCCAACCGGAATCGGAATAGATGCGCGCCAAAGCAATGCCCGAAACAGACGTCGGCAACGCGAATGGCAAGTCGACGAGCGCGTCGAGAAAACGACGACCGACAAAGCGATAACGCGTTAGCGTCCACGCGACGAGCAGACCGAAAAAAGCGTTGATCAACGCCGCGAAGAACGACGTGCGAAACGTCAAATAAAACGCGCGTCGAACAAGCAAATTCGACGTCGTTTGCTTAACGTCCTCCCAAGAGACGCCGGACGTTACGATAAAAAGCCCCGACAACGGAATCAATACGATCAAACAAAGGTAAGTGATCGTAAAGCCCATCGTAATATTAAAACCGGGCAAAACGCTTCGTTGGACGATTCTCATTGGGAAAGCCTAATAGATTCTTAATTCAACTAAGCGACGCCTTGCGACGTCGCGCTTCTACGTTGCAAAAACGCGTTTGATTTATTGTTTCTGCGCGAACTCAAGCAACATCTTTTCGAAATATCCGTCGGGATCGAAATGCGTTTTTTGGACGTTTGCCCAACCTCCGAACACGTCGTCAAGCGTGAAAAGCGTGGTTTCGGGGAACTGATCCTTGTATTTTTCCATAACTTCGGGCAAGTAGGGACGATAGTGTCTTTTGGCGACTACTTCTTGCGCTTGAGGATCGAATAGGAATTTCAAGTATTCTTCGGCTATGTCCCGCGTTCCCTTTCGATCGACAACTTTATCGACGACGGCGACGGGCGGCTCGGCCTTGATCGTCAACTTCGGAACGACTATTTCAAGCTCGTCCTTCGAGTAGTTCTTCGCCATTAGAGCTTCGTTTTCCCAAGCGATAAACGCGTCGCCGACTCCGTTCTTCACAAAATCGTCCGTGGCGCCGCGCGCGCCCGCCTGCATGCCTTGACGAAACGCGTTTGCGAAAACTTTTTTAGTAAATTCAAACGCTTCCTGTTGCGCCTGCTCTACCTTTGTCGCGTCGACTTTGCCTTCGACGAACGCGTTTAAGCCGCCGTCCTCGGCAAGAGCCTTGTCGAGCGCGTAACCCCACAACGCAAGATAGTTCCATTTGGCGCCGCCCGACGTTTTCGGATTCGGGGTTACGACTTTGACGTCTTCGCGCGCAAGGTCGTCCCAATCCTTAACGTTTTTGGGGTTCCCTTTGCGAACAAGAATAATGATCGTCGAGGTGTACGGACAACTGTTGTTTGGCAATCTTTTTTGCCAATAGTCGGGACTTTCTGGAATCTCCGCGCCCTCTTTGAGCAAGTCGCCGGACGCCACGACGTCGACGTCGTAAGCGAGCGCCAACGTAACGACGTCGGCTTCTTGACCCGTTTTGACGGCGCGAGCTTGAGCTCCTGAACCGCCGTTGCTTTTTTCGACAAGAATCGTTTCGCCTGTTTTCTTGAACCAATGTTCCACGAACAGCTTGTTGTAGTCGTCGTACAATTCCCGCGTTGGATCATACGAGACGTTAAAAATCTCGCGCGTTTTTTCGCCGAACTTACAACCCGCGCCAATGACGCCGCCGACGATGATTGCGAGCGCGCCTAATATGATGAAGTTTCTCATAACGGACTTTCTTTACGTCTATTCAGGTGATGCATAGCGCGCCTTGCATAGGCAAGACGAAGCGCTCGTCCTTTCTATCGTCATACTCAAGTTGGGAACTCAAGTAATGATCGCTTTTTTATTACTTTTTTGCGTATTCTATCGTTTCCTCCTATTTGACGAGTAATTTCTTATAGATACTTTTCAAATAGTCAGAAAATCAAAAATTGTAAACGTTCACGTACATATTCGGATCAAGATTCGCGTTGGAACGGCGCCGTAAGGCGCGCGATAAGCCGTTATCTGTCTTCGGGGACGCTGAAAAAGCTCAAAGACGACGAATAGACGAGGGCGAAGGGAATTTATAACTGCGCGTAAAATTGTTAAAAATGATATAAAACCGACTTAATTTGTCTTTTTATATCATTCTGAAGATTTAGATTTTTTTATGCTTGAATCCGATACGTTGACTTGGTAAACTTAAGGGAGCGACAAGGGAGTCGCGGGTTGTTTCGTTTTCGAATAACGACAAACGTCTGAGTTTTGGCGGCGTTGGCGTATGTTTTGGCAGAAGGACGAGTTTCCTTTGACGAGACGTCGACGAATTTTTTTTAAACCGCGTTTCAGAATACTGACTGTCGACGTTAGACGTTAGAAGAACGTGAAATAACGGTTTTTCGTCGCGTAAGCGCGGCTTTTTAGTTAGACCTTCTTTGTTCTGGACGGTCTCTCTAATTTGTCGAACGAGTTGTTTTTTCGCGAGAACGCGCGTTGCGCGCCAAGGCGGCAATTCTTGGCGGCGTTTCCCTTCTTGGTTGCGAGCGACTGTTCGCTTTGTGGAAAGAAGTTTCTGCGGCGCGCGAATTCCGCGTTTAGTCGACGGATGTTTCTGTTCTCGTAAAACGGCGAGTTTGACCTTCTTATTAGCCCGGCGGTTTCTCCGACGGGCTTTTTTGCGCGCCGGGCTCTTTTTGCGCGTTGCGTCGTTGTCGCGTCCCAATTTTTCTTCCCCCCCTTGCGTTACGGCTAAATCTAGTTATCATAAAACGTCCAAAGGATATTTTTTTGAGAATCGCGCGGCTTTGGCGGTCGCGCGCGCTCAACGAGATTGTGTTGATTAAACCTGAAGAGGATAAAAAATGCGACGTCTCCTGATTGCCGGCAACTGGAAAATGAATTTGAAATTGGATTCCGCGAAAGCCTTGGCGCAAGGTCTGAAAGACGCGGCGGCCGGCGTTTCGGAAGTTGATATTGCCGTTTGCCCTCCGAGCTTGTACGTTCAACCCGTCTGCGATATTCTGAAAGGATCGAATATTGGCGTCGGCGCGCAAAACGCGTACTTCGAAAAAGCGGGCGCTTTCACCGGCGAATTGGAAATGGCAATGTTGACCGACGTCGGGTGCCAATACGTCATTCTGGGACACAGCGAACGACGCCATATCATTGGCGAATCGAGCGAATTGATCAATTTGAAGGTTCGCGCCGCGTTAGCCGCCGGACTGTGCCCGATCGTCTGCATCGGCGAACTTCTCAAAGAACGCGAAGCCGGAGTCACTAACGACGTCAATCGTCGTCAACTCGACGGTTCTTTCTCCGGCGTTTCCGCCGAAGATATGAAAAAGTGCGTTATTGCTTACGAGCCCGTCTGGGCCATTGGCACGGGCAAGGTCGCGACTCCCGACCAAGCGCAAGAAGTTCACGCCGACGTTCGCGCGTGGTTGAACGAGCGTTACGGAAAAGAAGTCGCCGACGTCGTTCGTATTCAATACGGAGGCAGCGTCAAAGGTTCCAACGCGAAAGAAATTCTTAGCAAGCCCGACGTCGACGGCGCTTTGGTCGGCGGAGCTTCGCTCAAGGTCGACGCCTTTATGGAAATTATCAACAACGTTCGTTGACAATGTGGACGTCGCGTTAGAAGACGCGTTAGAAGACGATGTGAGAATGTTTGCGTCGACGGTCTGTCGTCGACGCTTTACAACGACGGCGCGGAGTCGAACGACTCGCGCCTCGAGAACGACTTGACAAATTGCGTCGACGTTCAGACGACGTGTTGAATTAGTAAGCAATAAAATTTATTGTCGCGTAAGCGGAACCGAACCAGAGACGATCTCAGTCGACAAGGTTTCCGATCGCGTTGGGAATTGAGATATTATGGCCGTCTTTCTTCAGGCTCTCCTTTTTGTTTTTATGGTTTTGTTGTCGCTTTTCTTGATTTTAATCATTCTTTTGCAACGCGGCAAAGGCGGCGGACTTGTCGGCGCCTTCGGCGGCGCGGGCGGGAGTAGCGCTTTCGGCGCCAAAACAAGCGACGTCTTTTTGAAAATTACCGTTTGGGCGGCTGTTATTTGGTTTGTCGCCTGCTTTGGCGGTCGCTATATTCTTGCAATGAAATCGAACAATTCGATGGTCGATAAAGCGACCGGCAACGCGATTTCCCTTGCCGCGCCGGAAACGACCGACGCCGCCGACGAATCCGGCGTTTCGACCGAGGTTCCTGCGGCTTCCGAGTCGA
>JAZRWW010000130.1:0-2382 GCA_045599865.1 Thermoguttaceae bacterium | reverse complement strand
AATAAATTATCATTTATTCGACAGTTGATTCTTATTTTTTCATCAAAACGAGATAAAAAGTTCCCGATCCTTCGTTGTTCGTCTAGAGGAGGTAATGGAATCTTCAAATCATTTAGAACCCCCAGTTGAACGCGTTGACGTCCGGAAGTTCCAACCATCGATTTGATTGCATTTTTTCGAAAATAGGGACTTGTAGCCAGATAATATACAAATTGTGGATCGCTTTTTTCTTTCTTTGCTCGCATAACGATAAATTCAGTTGAACCAAAAGCAACTTCGTTTGCTTGTAGAAAATCAATAAAAGCCGTTTTTCCATTTTCAAGACAAGGCGTAATTCGAGCCATAATCGTATCGCCGTTTCGGAATTTTGCACCACTTGAAAATGGTTCTCGTTCGAACGAATTAACGTACTTATTGAAAGGAGACAATTTCTCCATCGAAACCTTAATGGCTTCCGTTCCCTTTTTTAACGATTCACATGGGTTAAAGTTGATAAATTCCTCGGCACGAACTGAAGACCAAGGTATGTTTTTAAATTCTCGTGATTGCATTATAGCGTTTCTCAACCAATATACTTTCGATGTCCCAATTTAACGTTTTGTTGCTTAACCATAGCGTAATGCATAGTCGTGTCTATTTTCTGATGCCCGAGCAACAACTGCACTTGTTCTATCGGCATTCCCTTGTCGATGGCGGTCGTCGCGAGCGTTCGTCGGAATTTATGCGGGTGAACTTTTTGTAAATTCAGGCGTTTTCCAAGTGAACGCAAACGCGCTTCGACGCCTCCGATCAAAAGTCGTTCGCCGTTCGCGTTGAGCGAGACGAAAAGCGCCGGGTTGTCGTCCGTTCGCGACTCGAGATAGTCGAGCAAGTGAATTTTCGTGCGCGCGTCGAAATAAACGGCGCGTTGTTTGTTTCCTTTGCCGAAAACGACGCATTCGCGCTCATTGAAGTCGACGTCCGAACGATCGAGCGCGACCAATTCGCCGACTCGCATGCCCGACGACGCGAGCAAGTCGACGATCGCCAAGTCGCGCTTGGTCTTGCAAGCGTCGCGCATCAATTCGAGCGCTTCGTCGGAATACGTTTCTTTCACGACTTTCGCCGTTTTGACTTTATGAATCCTCCGCACCGGGCTCTTGACGATAAAATCTTCGTCCTCAAGCCAAGCGAAGAAACTTGAAAGAATGCGTCGAATGTTGTCGATCGTTACTTTGCTCGCCCCTCGATTTTGTTGATAATCGATCAAATAATCGCGCAAGTCTTCCGTCGTAATGCGTCGCGGCGATTTGCCGATTCCGGCGACCGTCGCGGAAATCGTCTTGCTATAATAAGACAGCGTCTTTTCCGAACAACCCTCGATCCGTTTGGCGGCGATGAACGCGCCGACGACGTCCGGCTCGTTCGCGTCGTCGGGCACTCTTTCTTCGACAAGCGCGAGACCGTAAAGCGCGTGATTCAACGCTTCTTGAAGGCGCAAAAGTTGTTCGTTGCTCAAAAAAGGAAGCATTTCTTGCTGGACTACGGCGATTAAGTGGTCTTTGGTCACGACGTTTTCTCCGAATATTATCAAAGAAGAACGTCGACGGCGGCGGTTCTTTTTTTAGGGGGAAACTCCCGCCGCCGGGGAGCGTTTGCGTGGGGCGTAAATGATAATTTATTGGAACAAACTCGACTTCTTTATACGTCGTTCTTTGTAATAAATCCTGATATAAAATGGCGAATTGGAAAACTTAGTGAACTAATTACCATTAAATATGGAAAAGATCATAAAAGATTAAATGACGGTCGATTTCCTGTGTATGGTTCTGGTGGAATAATAAGATATGTTGAAAAATACCTCTACGATAAAGAATCCGTATTGATTCCTAGAAAAGGAACGCTCAATAACATTCTTTATGTCGTACATCCGTTTTGGTCTGTTGACACAATGTTTTATACAGAAATGAAAATGCCTTGTATTGCTAAGTTTGTTTTTCATTTTTTGAAAAGTAAAGACCTTGCATTGATGAATTCAGGTTCAGCTGTTCCGAGTATGACGACTGACATTTTAAACTCTATGAAATTGCGAATACCGGATTCAGATACTCTTAATAAATTTGAACTTATAGTTTCGCCTATGTTTCGAATGATTGAATACAATAACCTTAAAAATCAACGTCTCGCCGAACTTCGCGATACATTGCTCCCTCGTTTAATGTCAGGCGAACTTGACGTCTCTAAGGTTGAAATTTAAACGGCTAAATTATCATTTATATGGCAGTTGATTCTTATTTTGTAACCATTCACGGAAAATAGGACGTTGACTCGTAGATTATGAGCGTTACGAATTACGAGTAAGCGTCGACGAAGGATCGGCGCGTGATCGTCTCGCGATAATCC
>JAZRWW010000129.1:0-9043 GCA_045599865.1 Thermoguttaceae bacterium | reverse complement strand
AAGCTATTTCGGAGAGAACGAGCTATCTCCCAGTTTGATTAGACTTTCACTCCTCCCCACAAGTCATCCCCTCGGTTTTCAACCCAAGTGGGTTCGGTCCTCCACGCAGTATAACCCGCGCTTCAACCTGCTCATGGGTAGTTCACTGGGTTTCGCGTCTATCGCCCGCAACTTAACGCCCTATTCAGACTCGATTTCTCTATGGCTTCGTCCCGGAAGGACTTAACCGCGCTGCAAACGATAACTCGCCGGATCATTATCCAAAAGGCACGCCGTCGCTCGTTAAATCGAGCTTCGACCGCTTGTAAACGCATGGTTTCGGGTTCTTTCCCTCCCTTAAAAAGGGTTCTTTTCATCTTTCGATCGCTCTACTGTGCGCTATCGGTCGTCGGAGAGTATTTAGCCTTGCGGGATGGACCCCGCAGATTCAGTCAAGGTTTCACGTGACTCGACCTACTCAGGATACTTCAAGAGACTGTAAAATTTCGCGTACGAGACGTTCGCTCTCTATGGTCTAACCGTTCCAAGTTAGTTCCGCTATTTCACAGTTTTGTCACTCCGTGTAGAAGTCCTACAACCCCGGTCGGAATATCCGTCCGGTTTGGGCTCTTCCGCTTTCGCTCGCCGCTACTTACGGAATCGATTTTTCTTTCTGTTCCACCGGGTACTGAGATGTTTCAGTTCTCCGGGTTAGCTTCGTAAACCTATGGATTCAGTTTACAAAGTTCGGGCATCTACGGATCGTCGCTTGTTTAACAGCTACCCGTAGCTTATCGCAGTTTTCCACGCCCTTCTAAGCCTTCCGACGCCAAGACGTCCCCCATGCGCTCTTCTTCTTAATATCGCGTCAATCTATTATTCCAGTTGCCCGCAACAATAAATTTCGTTCTCTATTCGCTTTCTAAAAGAAAGCTAGAAGTCGTAACGTTTTTCGAGTATTCTTGTCGCTCTATTGATTTTGAACTCTAACGCCAATCGTTAAATTGGCTTTATCGACAAAATTATAGTGTGTTCTACGCCACTCTTGCATTACCTAATTGTAAAATATCTTCGAACTTACGTTCGAATCAAGCAAATCGCGCTTTCGCGGGGTCTGCTAGTTTGTCGTTCAGTTGCGACTTTGTAAGTTTAGCAGGTCTTTTTATTTCGTCAAGCGCTTTTTTTAAAATTTATTTTTTCGTAAGCGTTCACGGAAAAACGACGCGTAAGATCCGCCGCGTAGCGGCGTTTCGCTTGACGTTGCGCAAACGATTTTTTGTTTTTTACAGTAAACGGGAGTTTTGGGGTTTGTCGGATAATTTCGCCTTGATAACGGATGCGTTTTCGGCGGCGCCGTTCCGCCCGTCGCGACGGGCGGCTTCTCGCGCGCCGCTTGCGCGGCGTGGCAATCGCGTCGCTCTATTCTGAAATTAACGCGGCGTTTGGAAATTTGGCTTTACTTTATGTGAACGATTACAATTATCGGTTGGCGCTACGTCAAGCGAAACGTTTAGTGATTCTTTACTTTTACAATGTTTGTAAAGATTCCATGAACGATTACATTCTTTTTTTGTTCCTCTCTATTCTATTTATTCTAACATATGTTACAATACGAAAAAAAGTTAGCGTCCTCAATTCGCTTAAAGGACTAAATACCCTGCAAAACGACGTCAAATAGAAACGGACGTCGACGTTTGAATTCAAAACGTAAGACGTTCGAAATAAGTTTTTTGCGTTTCGTTTCAAATCAATAGCAGGACGCTTTGTTTCGACCGTTTAACGTCAAGCGCGTTGCCCTTTGTATTGAAAGAGTTCAAATGAAAAATGAATCGTTGCTGGAAATAGTCGCGTCTTATTTTGTTTCAGATCGTTCGAAGCGTCGAATCGGTCTCAAAACAAGATCGGGTAAAACGCCGCCTTCAAGTAAATTGAGGCTCGAAGCGCTTGAAAGTCGCGAGCTTCTCGCCGCCGACGTTCTGTCCGCCGCGATATTTGGTCCTATGCCCGACGCGTCGTATTACTCTGATCGCGTAGACGCGCAACCCGTCGACGTCCAAATTCCGAACGGCGTCGTCGAGTCGTTCGGTAATGCAGAAACGCTTTCAGTCGCCCCAATAGTCGCCGCCGCATCGAACGGAAAAACTTGGACGGTTACGTCGACCGCCGATTCCGCAACGACAAAAGGAACGTTACGATACGCGATAAAAAACGCCAGTCAAGGAGACCGCATCGTATTCGACACGTCGCTAAAGGATAAAACGATCACGTTAAACGGAAATGCGCTAGCGATCGACAAATCGTTAACGATCGACGCTTCGTCCCTTTACGACTCGTCGACCAATACGCCGGGAATAACGATCAATGCAAATCTGAAATCCGAAGTTTTCGATCTTGGCGGAGATACGATAGACTCGTTCGTATCCGTCGTTCTCAATGGATTGTCGATTCAAAATGGAAAGACGCCGTATTACGGCGGTGGAATCTACCTATATCAAGGTAATCTGACGGCGATAAACACGATTATCTCCGGAAATTCCGCCGGATTTGACGGCGGCGGAGTTTACATCGACTCTGGAAACTTTACGGCTACAAACGTAACGATCACGGGAAATTCCGCCTCGAAATGGTGCGGCGGCGTTTACGTCCATTCCGGCGATTTTACGGCAACAGACGTCGCGATCTCAGAGAATAAGGCTTCACGATGCGGCGGAGTTCGCGTCAATGGAACTTTTACCGCAATAGACGCAATTATCGCCCAGAATTCCGCTTCCCAAGACGTAGGCGGAGTTTGGGTAGACCAAACGTTTACAGCAATAAACACAACTATCTCGAAAAATACTTCCTCCGAGAACGGCGGCGGAGTTTATGTCTCTGAAAATGGAACGTTTGATGCGACAAACACGACGATATCAGGAAACGTTGGCAACGGAGTCTATGTCGTTTATGCCGGAACGTTTACGGCAACGGACACGACTATCTCCGGGAATTCCGCAACTTTCGACGGCGGAGGGGTTCGCGTCTTTCATACCGCAACGTTTACAGCGACAAACACGACAATCTCAGGAAATTCTTCTTCCGAAAACGGAGGAGGAGTGTGCGTCTATGGAACTTTTGAGGCGACTAATGTAACAATTTCAGGAAATTCCGCAAAAGCGGGAGGTGGAGTTTACTCCTCTGGCACGGCTTTTAAAGCTACAAATACGACCATCGCAGGAAACTTCGCCTCGGAAAAGGGCGGCGGAGTTTATGTCAGTGAAGGAACATTTACGGCTACAAATGCAACGATCTCGGGAAATTCTGCTTTAATAAATGGCGGCGGGGTTTACGTCCCTTCTTATTCAACGTTTACCGCTAAGAACGTCATCCTCTCGACAAATTACGGTTCTAATCTCTATGGCGAGCTTTCTTCTCAAAGTTCCGATAATCTTGTCGGTTATTATCCAATGTTCGTTTGTGGTCCCGTTTTCGGTAGCAACGGCAAATTGACCAACCTAAAATCGCTTGACCTTCGTCTACGAAGCGACTCTCCTGCGATCAACGCAGGTTCTAACGCCGTCGTCAAGGACATTAAGACCGATCTAGACGGCAAAACGCGAGTTTATGGTCAATCGGTCGATCTTGGCGCCTACGAATACCAAGGCGATCGAGACGACAAGCCGTTCTATTCGACAGTAGTCGACACATTGGAAGATTCGTTTAATTTGAACGACGGCAAGTGGTCTTTGCGCGAAGCAATTTATTACGCGCATAGTTATGAGTCGATTACCTTTGCCGAAAATATGAGCGGAACAATCGTACTGACACGCGGAGAGTTGCCTATAGACAAACCGCTTGTTATCGACGGATCCAAACGATTCGTAGTCGACGCAAATCAAAAGTCGCGCGTAATGCGCGTTTCCGCCGGAACGATGGAAACGCCGGTCGTTCTCAACGGATTGACGCTCCAAAACGGAAAGGTCGCGGACTCTGGCGGCGGCGTCTACCTTTGCCAAGGAACGTTAACGACGACAAATACGTTGATTATCCAAAATGTCGCTGAAAACGATGGTGTAGGAGGAGGCGTTGGCGTCGATAATGGAACCTTTACCGCGACGAATACGACTATCTCGGGAAATAGCACAGAATACGGCAGTGGAAGCGGTGTTGACGTCAATAATGGAACCTTTATCGCGACAAATACGACTATCTCGGGAAATACCGCCAAATATGGAAGCGGAGGCGGAGTTAGCGTTACTAACGGAACTTTTACAGCGACGAGCGCGGTAATTTCAGGAAATTCTGCCAACTACGGCGGAGGGGTTTATATCTACGAGGGAACATTTACGACAGCGAACACGTCCATCACTGGAAATTCCGCCGCATATGGAGGCGGGGTAAGATGTGGTTCCGGCGTTTTTACCACTATGACAAACACAACTATCTCGGGGAATTCCGCACAATATGGAGGTGGAATCCATTCTTCCGGATATTTTACGGCGACGAATACTATGATTTCGGGGAATTCCGCAAATTACAAAGGCGGCGGAGTTTATCTTCAAGGTGTTTTTACCGCAAAAAACACTACTGTCTTGGGAAATTTCACCTCTGAAGGCGGCGGAGTTTACATTTCCTCAGGACGGTTTACGGCCGAAAATACGAACATCTCAAAAAACAACGCAAGTCTTTTTGGTGGTGGAATTTACGTCTTATCTGGACAGATTGTGACGACAAATACGACGATCTCGGGAAATTCCGCAAAATCCCTCGGAGGCGGAGTATATATTATTGAAGACGGAGCGTTTATTGCAACAAACGCGACAATTTCAGGAAATTCCGCTAAGTCCGGAAGTGGGGTTTACCTTACCAAAAGTGGAACGTTTACGATTAACAACTCGATCCTCGTTCTCAATAGAGGGGGCGAAGAAATTAGTAGTCCTAGCTACAACTCTGTCGGCAATATTGAAGGTTCAAATAACCTCTCATCCTACGTTTCTTGGTCTGGTAGTAACAATTACGAATACGATCCAATGGTTTCGCTCTTCAAAAACGCGCAGGCGGACGACTACCGTCTTACGACCGGCTCGCAGGCGATCAATAAGGGAAACGACCAGCGTGCACGCGACGCGGGAATCGGCGAAACTTGGACGGATTTGGGCGGCGGCTCGCGTTTCGTCGGTTCTTCGATCGATATTGGCGCTTACGAATATCAAGGTTACGAACCTTTCGATCTGCCCTCGGTTGTCGATACGTTGAACGATTCGTTCGACTTAAACGACGGCGAGTGGTCCTTGCGCGAAGCGATTTATTACGCGTCGGGATACCCGACAATAACATTTTCGGAAAACCTAAGCGGATCAATTTTGTTGACGCAGGGAGAATTGCTTATCGACAGACCGCTTATTATTGACGGTAACGGACGAATTGAAGTCGATGCTGGACAAAAGTCGCGCGTAATACGCGTTTCTACCGAAACTATGGAAACGCCCGTTGTTCTTAGCGGATTGACTATTAAAAACGGAAAGGTTATAGACAATGGCGGCGGAATCTCCCTTTCTTACGGAACTCTAACGGTATCAAACTCGACTATCTTGGAAAATTCCGCACTAACTTACAACGGAGGCGGAGTTTATGTCTCTTCAAATGGACATTTTACGGCTTCGAACGTAGTCGTCTCGGAAAATTCCGCAAGCTCAGGAGGCGGAATTTATGTAAATAGCGACGGTGGATCGTTTGTTACGACGAACGTAACTGTTTCGAAAAACGTCGCCTCTAGTTACGGCGGAGGAATCTACGTTTCTTCAAAAGGATATTTTACGTCAACAAACACGACGATATCTGGAAATTCTGCTTATGGAGGCGGAGGAGTATATCTATCTTCGGATGGAATGTTTGAGGCGATAAACACGATTATCTCAGACAACGACGCCGTAGTCTACGGTGGTGGCGTTTGCGTATATGGCGGCGTTTTTGAGTCGACAAACTCGACAATTACAGGAAACGCATCTTATGAAGGAGGAAGCGGAATCCATATTGATCATAGCGGAGTGTTTACGTCCTGTAATTCGATCATTGCGCTCAATGCAGAGGATTCCGACATTTACTGTAGCATCGGTAAAGTAGAAGGATCAAGCAACCTATCGACTTATGTTTCTTGGTCTAACGACGAAAATTACGAATATGCCTCGTCGATTCCGCTCTTCGAAAAGGCAGAGGCGGGCGATTACCGTCTTACGACCGGCTCTCAGGCGATCAATAAGGGAAACGACCAACGCGCTCGCGAGGCGGGAATCGACGAAACTTGGACGGATTTGGGCGGCGGCTCGCGCTTCGTCGGTCCTTCGATCGATATTGGCGCTTACGAATATCAAGGTTACGAACCTTTCGATCCAACGGTTGTCGACACGTTAGAAGACTCTTTTGACCCGAACGACGGCAAATGGTCGCTTCGCGAGGCAATTAATTACGCTACGGAATATGAAACTATTACGTTTGCGGACAATCTGAAAGGTTCTATCGTTTTGACGCAAGGCGAACTGCGCATAAACGGAGCTTTAGCGATCGACGGCGACAAACGAATTACGATCGACGCAAACAATTTGTCGCGCGCGTTTTATATCGCCGGAGTCGGAACGGAAGAGTCGCCGGTCGTACTGAACGGCTTGACGATCACCGGCGGAAAAGCCGACTACGGCGCCGGAATTTACGCCGCCGACAATTCGACGGTAAAGACAACCGACGTTACGATTACGGGCAACAACGCGAGTAAGAACGGCGGGGGAATTTACGCGCTTGGGACGACGACGATAACCGACACGAACGTTTCAGGAAACTCCGCGTATTACGGCGGCGGAATTTACGCGGAAGGAACGACGACGATAACCGGCGGGAGCGTTTCAGACAACGAGGCGGACGACGGCGGCGGAATCTTCTTTGGCGACGGAAATTTGACGATAACCGACGCGACGATCTCCGACAATACTTCCGTCTATTTCGGCGGCGGAATTTACGTGGAAAAGAGCGACTTTTTCTCTTCTACGGTATCGGTTTCGCTTGCTAATTCGACGATTTCGGGAAATAGTTGCGTCGGAAACGAGGGATACACGGGTCGACACGGCGGCGGAATTTATTCGACCGACGGAACGGCAATAACGGCTTCGGAGACGACGATCGAGAACAATAACGCGGGACACGGCGGCGGAATTTACCTCGACGGAGGACTTACGCTGACAAACTCGACGATTTCGGGCAACAAGGCGACAGGACAAGTCGGAGGCGCCTACGTCGGCGGAGTTTTTACGGCGACAAACGTCGTCGTTTCGAAAAACGCCGCCACAGTATACGGAGGTCTCGAAATCGGCGGGAACGCGACGCTCGTTAATACGACGATCGCGGGAAATTCTGCAACGAGCGAATGCGGCGGAATTTACGTTCAATCTTACTGGTCGTTGAAACTGAAAAACAGCATCGTCGCTAGGAATTACAACGGAAACGTCGCGGGAATTTTAGCCGAGCGGATCGTCGACTACGAAAAAGACTGCAACATTGTCGGTTATAATCCCGGCTTTGTTTGCGAGCCGATATTCGGCGCCGACGGAGTTCTGACGAACGCCGACGAACTCAATCTGCGTTTGCGTAGCGATTCGTCCGCGATCGACGTCGGCTCGAACGAGACCGTCGCCCAAATAGCAACTGATCTGGACGGTTCCCCCCGCGTTTACGGCGAAAAGGTAGACTTGGGCGCGTACGAGTTCCAAGGCGATCATACGGACGAACCGTTCTATTCGTCGGTCGTCGACACGCTTGAAGACTCGTTCGATTTGACCGACGGCAAATGGTCGTTGCGCGAGGCGATTTATTACGCGCCAAAATACGAAACTATTACGTTTGCGGCCAATCTGAACAGTTCTATTTCCCTTGAGCTTGGCGAAATCGTAATCGACAACGCGCTGGCGATCGACGGCGACGGTCGAATTACCGTCGACGGCGGTAAAAAGTCGCGCGTATTCGCCGCCTACGGCGGAACGACAAACGCGCCGATTACGTTGCGCGGTTTGACGATTACCAACGGAAAAACTGACGAATCCAATAGTTCCGCCTCCTACGACGGCGGAATCTACGTCGGCGCCGGTTCGGTCGTAACGATCGAGAACTCGAACGTTATAGACAACCTAGGAACCGGCGTTTACGCGGATATGAACGCGACGACGACGTTATCAAACACGACGGTTTCCAATAACGGCGCGACGGGAATCTCGATTCAGGTAGGCGCATCGGTCGTATTGACGAATTCATTGGTCTCCCAAAACGGCGCGCACGGAATCTACGCTAAATACGGAGCGACGGCGACGTTGACAAACGCGACCGTTTCACAAAACGTCGCGCGCGGAATCTACGCGGATTCCGCTCTAAAAGTTTCGGCGACTAACTCGTTCATATTGAAAAACGGCGACGTCGGAATTTATGCGACAATATCGCTTATGACGTCGATCTATGGAGAGCAATATTCTTCTGTTCGAACGCGTTCAGATCAAAACGGGCAGGTTTGGTTGTCGAATACGATAGTCTCAGAAAACCAAAAAGGCGGAATATCCGCTAATTTTCATCGGGACGCCGATTCCGATTTTAGGGAACATAAAACAGTATTGACGTTGATCGATTCGACGATTTCCAAAAATCAATATTTTGGCGTTTCGTCTTATGAAACGACGGCGCGTAATGCGATCATTTCAGAAAACGACGGAGACGGAATTCAGGCGTATGGACCAACGACGATAACGAACTCGACCGTCGCTAAAAATAAATACGGTTTGCGCGCCTCCCAAACGACGGCGACGCTAACAAATACGATCATAGCGGAAAACGAAACGGACGTAGTCGACTCGTCTTCAACGATTACCGCGCGCAACGTGATTTCTTCCTATGTAGATTGGGATCGTTCCTATAATTGCCCCGATTACGATTCGGAACAGCCGCTCTTCAACAACGTTGCAAACGGCGATTTTTCGTTGCCGTCCAATTCGCAAGCGATCGACAAGGGCGACGATTATTACGTCGTTTCGACGACCGATATTACCGGCGGCGCGCG
>JAZRWW010000128.1:0-13441 GCA_045599865.1 Thermoguttaceae bacterium | reverse complement strand
GACGAAAGTTTCGCGCATTGGGGACTCGCTAGGATTGTAGGGTTGTGTGTTTTTGTCTACAATACTAAACGAGTCCCTTTTTGTATACCTCAATTAGGGTGTATTTTTTCCTTATTTCTTAAAAAGTGGGGAAAGTACAGTGAGAACGATTACCATAAATTTTTAAAAAAGTTGGGAATGTACGGTTATTTCGTTCGCCTTTGAATTACAAGGGCGAGCCTGCGTTTAATACGTTGTTATGAAAGGCTAATAATGAAAAGTAAGTTTTTCACAAGTCTCGCGGCGTGTTGCGTTTTTGTTTGCGCGGCGCTGGGCGCGCAAGCGGACGACTCGCTCTTTGATCCGAACGATTCCGATTTCGCGAAATGGGCGCCCGTCTTGGTCGACGACGAAGTTATGCCAAAATCGGGCGAAATCGACGTTTTCAACGCTTGGCTCGACGCGACGTTCAGCGGACAAAACGTCCAAGTCGCAACGAAAAACGCCGTCGTTATTCACGTTGAGCGCCAAGATTACAGCCGACTGCGATTTAACGAAACGTGCGTCGCCAATAAATTTGAATTTCCAAACGACGTCGTTTTCAAAAAAGGACTCGGAACGCACGGTTGCAGTCGTTTACGATTCGTCTTCCCCGAACCGGTCGTTTCGTTCGAGGCCAAAGTCGGAATCGACCGTCTCAATCCCGTCGGCTCCGCGCGTTACTACGTTGAAGCGAACGGCAAAACCTTGCTAAAAACCGACGTTCTCAAAGGAGGCGAAGCGCCCGTCGAAGTCAATGTTAAATTTGACGCGCCCGTTTCCGAATTCGTCTTAGCGACCGACAACGGCGACGACGGTCCGTCCAACGACCAAGCGAACTGGCTCGAGCCGATCGCGAAGACGGTCGACGGCAAAACGTTCGATTTGGTCGACGACGCGGTCGTTTCGCGTCTGCCCTTCGAACTACCCTTCTCGTTCAAATACGACGGCGTTTCTTCGCACGAATTCCTGAAAGATTGGGACTTCAAAGCGGAAAAGAACGACAAAGAAACCGTCTATTCGTGGACGGATTCCAAAACAAAGCTAACCGTTTCCGCCGTCGTTAGGAGATTTGATCGATTCGCCGCCGCTGACTGGGTCTTGAACTTCAAAAACGAAGGCGCCGAAAATTCCGGCTTAATTGAAGACGTCCAAGTTCTCGACGCCGGGTTCCAATACGGCTTTGAAAGAAAAGACCTTGCGATTCACACGCTTTCGGGCGACTCCTGCGACGAAGGCTCGTGGTTGCCGATCGTTAAATCGGTCAAGCCGGGCGAAACGGCGACTTTCGCGCCGAACGGCGGACGTTCTTCCAACGGCGCCTTCCCCTTCTGGAATATTACTTCGCGATCATACGACGACGCCGAAGCGTCCGAAGGACTCTTCGTCGCGCTCGGATGGAGCGGTCAATGGAAAGCCAGCTTCGAAAACGTCGATCAGTCCGTCTCGTTGACGAACATTCGCGCGGGTATGGAACATATTTCGACGATTTTATATCCGAACGAACAGATTCGCTCGCCTCGCGTTCTTATTATGCCGTGGCGAACCGACCGTCTGACTTCGCAAGCGCGTTTTCGACGCCTGATTCGATTCGAATACGCCCCGCGCGTCAACGGCGATCAACACGTCAAAATGGAATTTCTCGCGCAATGTTTCGACCGTTACTACCGCAAACGCCCCGGCTGGGAAAAATGCGACGCGCAAATTGAATCCGCCAAACGCCTCAAGGAAATCGGAGGAACCGCTTATTGGTTTGACGCCGCGTGGTTCCCCGTCGGATTTCCCAACGGAGTAGGCAACTGGTATTCCGACCCGGAAAATTTTCCAAACGGCGTCGAAGAACTTGGCGACGCGCTTGAAAAAATGGATTTAAACTTCATTTTGTGGTTTGAGCCCGAACGCGTCGCGGCAAACACCGAAATCGCGACGAAATATCCGCAATACGTCTTCGGAGGCGAAAACGGCGGACTCTACAAATTGAACGATCCAGAAGCGCGCGAATGGCTGACGAATCGACTCCTCGACTGCATTAAGAAATTCAAGTTGACGGTCTATCGCAACGACTTCAATATCGATCCCCTGCCCTATTGGCGCGCCAACGACGAGCCGAATCGTCAAGGAATCACCGAAATTCGTTACGTCGAAGGACATTACGAAATGTGGAACCGTTTCAGAAAGGAAGTTCCGGGACTCTGGATCGACAACTGCGCTTCAGGTGGACGACGCATCGACCTTGAAACGATCGCCATTTCCATTCCGTTGTGGCGTTCCGACACGTGTTGTTGGGCGGGTCATCCCGAATGGGATCAGAATATGACGATCGGTTTGGCGCAATATTTGCCCCTTTATTCCTGCTCGTCTTGGGATTCGAAATCCTATACGTTCCGAAGCGCCGCCAATCCGGGCGCGATTATGCAATATAATTTCCTCGACGAAGATTACGATCCCGTCCAAGCGAAAGCGTCGGTCGACGAAGCGAAAACCTACCAAAAATTCTGGTACGGCGATTTCTATCCCTTCGTGGGCGCGGCGCCCGGCAAGCGCAATATCGTCGCGTGGCAACTACACCGACCCGATCTCGACGCGGGACTTGTCTACGTCTTCCGCCAAACGGAATCCCCTTATCCGGGCGTCGAATTCAATCTGCGCGCGATCAAAGCCGACGCGACGTATCGTATGCGTTTTAAGCAAAACTACCAAGTCGACGATTTTTTCGAAATCTCGGGCAAAGATTTGGCGCAATTCTTGATTTTAGTCAAAGAAAAGGGCGCCGCCGTCGTCGTAGAGTATGAACTTGTAAAATAGCGACGTCGGGCGTCGGCGTTAAAACTTAATTGCGCGTCTCTCGCATAAAAGCGAGAAAGACGCGCGAAGGGCGTCAACGCCGCGTCAAAAGTTCTACGTCAAACGGCTTGGCGACAACGCGAATTTTTCCCGTCGCTTCCAACGATTTAAATTCGTCAAATCTCGGCGCAAAAGCTAAGACGTCGAATCGAGCTTCGGGAAATCGCGAGCGGAATTGTTCCAACGTCTGCAGAAACTCCGCCGACGCAAGGTCGGGCGCGTCGACGACGACGCGTTCGGGCGTCGCAAATTCGTTTCGGAAAACGCGATCAAACCGCTCGACTTGCGTTTCGGCGCCCTTCTCTTCAAAGACGTCCTTTAGAAGCGCGCGCATTGCGGAATCGTCGGAAAGAATCAGAACGCGCGCCGCGCAAGTCGACGTCGAATCGGCGCAAGCGCTCGCCTTCCCTTTGACGCGCAAGTCGACGTTGTTTGCCAACGGAGAAGCGGCAAAAATTCCTTTAGCGCCGTCCGATTCAAAGAAACGCGCGAATTCGGAACGTCCAAAGATCCGCCAAGCGTCGTAATAGAATCGTCGAACGCCGGGAAAAGATTCGCCCGTGCGATTCTCGCCTTCGCAAAGCGACCCGGCGACGAGCGCGATAGGCGCCAAGGGCGACGCGCGACGCAACGCTTCAACGTCGCGCGCGCAAAATTCGTTCGGAAAAGATCGACACAGCACGAAAAAATCGACGTCGCGCAGGAATTTAGGATAGTTTGGGGCGTTCTCAACGTCGGCGATCGACTCGCGCGTCTCGACCGTTGCGCCGTGCCGCGACGCCACCTCGTCGACGTCGAACGCAACGCTTTGAAATTCGTCGCGACGCGTTTGTCCGCTTAGAAAAATTTTCATCGTTTGCCTTAGAACCGTCGCCCTTAAACGCGTTTGTACGTGAATTTTTCGCCCCAAACAGGCAAAATCACGGAATCATTGGCGCATTTTTTAACGACGTCGTATCCATATTCATAAGACCAACGCCATTGGTCGATCAAGTGTCCCAATTCCAGAATATGAGAAAGCAACGTTGTTTTTGGGCGCAACGTCTCGTTGACTGCCTTGGGAACGTCAAGTCCAACCGCTAAGTGCGGAATGAAAACGTCGACCGGCGCGGCCGCTTGAATTTGATTGACGTTACAAGCGTCGCCGACGTGGAAAATCACGCAATCGCCGGATTTTTCACCGCAATCGATTTCATAAGTCGTTACGAATTTGCGCAAACGGTCGTTATGATCGACTAAATTCGTTTTGATTTTGCAATCGCCGAACACGTAGTCGCGTCCTTCTATCGGAGTCTTCCATTCGTTTTCGATAAAATTGGAAACGACGGGCTTGCCCGCCGAAGCGACGGATTGACAAAACGCGTCGGTATAATGATCGCCGTGATGGTGCGTAATGAGAAGGAAATCGATCAAAGGCGTAAGTTCGCTAGCGCGACGATGCTTGACGTCGATCGCAAAGGCTTGAGTCGGGGTCTTGACAAGATAACCCATATTGTAAATATGCCAGAATACGACCTCGCCTTCGTTCGGTATCGTCCCTTGAAATTCTTGCAATACTTTGTCAAAGGACGCGTTCAAAAAGCGCAGAACGGCACGCTCTTCCTCCCAAAGTCGCGCTTCTTCGGGAGATTCGTTGAAATACTTTGAAAACTCCGACGCGCGTAAACGATCTACGGAACGCTGAATCGTTTGCGTCGCCCTCAAACGCTCGGGCGTAACGTTTGTCGCGACGGTTTGGTTCAAGACGACGATCGCTTCTTGCGCTTCTTCGACAGTAGGCTCGACTACCCCCGGCTTCAAATCTTCAGCGCAAAGGAACTGTTTGTCAAACGTGATCAAAGCGTATGAAGACGCAATTAACGCCGAACGTAAAAAATCGCGACGCGACGATCGGTAAAGACGATCTTTGCTCATTTTCGTTGCTCCTTATTGTTAGAGAACGTTTTCAATCGATGATCTAACTTGAACGCTTCCTCTTCTTGGATCGGTATCAGAGGAATATTGCCAAATTTTGAACCGTACAGTCCCCCGAACTTCTCGTGAAAGTCGTGAACTTTATATTTCAAAAAATCGTAAATTTGAGGGTTAGGATTGCAAGCTAGCCATTCGTCGGCTAAACTACGCGATTTGGCTTCATATTCCGCTTTGGAACCGTGTTGCCAATTCCGACCGGGAAAACGTCGAACGTCGCCGTTAAATCGGGGATTAATATGGTAGAGTTCGTGCATTACGGTTTCGATCTTTTCTCGAAGAGAAAGCTCGTCCATAAACCTTGGCGCCATCACGTTGAAAACGTATAACAAAGGGATTGTTGAATTGGCGGCGCATACCGTTTGACATTTAAAATATTGGCGTTGAACATATGAAACGACGCGCTGGGACTTTGAATCTACCGAATATAACTTGCGTTCTTTGAAAGTAACCGGCGAGCCGCCTTCAAAACGCAACGGCGTCATAGAAGCCCAACGACCATAACGCGAATCTTTATTGCGCGCAACGTTGAAGGAACAACCAATTCTTTCAACGTCTACGTTGCGAAATTCTTTAACCTTTTTGCAAATATCGCGACAAAGAACGCGTAAAGCGTCGGTGTAATTAAATCCGATCGTATTCCTTGTTGCGTTCATTACTAAACTTAACCGTATGAATAAAGAAACATACAAAAAAACGACGCCGCTTTCAACGACGTCGTTTCAATATCAAACACGCTAAACAACTCGCAATCTCGTCAGTATCATTCAACCGTCGGAATAGCGGGCGCCGCTTTGGAATTACGGTATTCGTCTTCTCCGACAAATTCAATAATAGCGCGTTTGCCGGCGTCGCCAAGACGCGGAGTAGCGAGCTTTAGAATACGCGTGTAACCGCCTTGACGGTCGACGTAACGAGGAGCGATACGATCAAACAACAAGCAGACGGCTTCGCGAGAATTGAGCTTTTGATAGACGGCGCGACGAGCCGCAAGCGCGGGCGCGCTAGCCTTAACCCAATTTTTCCAACCTTCGCCGTTGCGCCATTCTTTCCACTCGGCGGAATATTTGTCCGCTTTACAGGCAAAGGCTTCGGCTTCGTCGATCGACTTTTGCGCTTTGACCGCTTTCGTGATCAGCTTTTCAACGTAGGGACGAAGTTCTTTCGCTTTCGGAAGGGTCGTAATAATACGCCCGGCTTTCTTCGGAGCTTGCGCTTTCGTGTCGAAATCTTCAGGATCGCGTTCCGTCAAGATAAGCGCGATAGCGAGATTTTTCAAAAGGGCGCGCTGATGATTCGGGTTGCGCCCAAATTTTTTACCAATTCTTCTATGTCGCATTGTACTATCTATATATTATCTAATTTCGTTTGATTTCAAAATTTCGCGCTTTGCGAAACGACCGGCGCAGGAATCCTCATTCCAAGACGCAACCCGACTTCGTTCAACTTCTCTTTGACTTCGTTCAAAGAAGTTTCGCCAAAGTTGCGCAGTTCGAGCAAATTATCCTCGTTACGAACGACAAGCTCTCGAACAGTCGTAATATTTTCGCTCTCCAAGCAATTCGTCGCGCGAACTGAAAGCTTCAAATCGGACAAAGTCATCGCCAATTTAGCTTCCAACGCGGGATCGACGCCGACGGAACCGGCGGTCTTCGCACGACTGAAAACCGCGCCTTCCAAGCGATCATACTGAACAAAAGGATTCAAATGTTTACGCAAAATCTTCGAGGCTTCCACCAACGCCATCTCCGGGTCGATCGAACCGTCGGTCCAAATTTGCATAACAAGACGATCATAATTGGTCTTTTGCCCAACGCGCGTCTCTTCGACGTTATATTGCACCTTAACAACGGGGCTAAACGAAGCGTCAAGCGGAATGTGCCCGACGTCGTCGCTACGATCACGGTAATTCGCTTGTTCCGACGCCGGAACATATCCTCTACCGTTCTCGACCACCATTTCAAGACTAAAGGGCACGTCGTCGGTCAACGTCGCGATCGTCAGATCCGGGTTGATAACGTCGACCGCGCTGTCGGGAATAACGTCGCCGCCTTTTACAACGCCGCGTTTGTTCGTTTCGATACGAATAACGTGCGGTCTTTCGTCGTGCGAGCGAACAATAAGCGACTTGACGTTCAAAACGATTTCAGTAACGTCTTCCATCACGCCCGACAAGGAGGTAAACTCAAGGTTTGCGCCGCGCAACTTCATCTTTGTAACGGCGCTTCCTTCCAAACTAGATAGAAGAACTCTTCGAAGACTGTTCCCAACAGTTACGCCAAAACCTCTTTCGAAAGGTTCCGCCGAAAACTTGCCGTAAGTAGGCGTGAAGGTCTCGCGTTCGCAGACGACCTTACTGGGAAGTTCCAAGCCTCTCCACCTGATTCTCATGTTACCGTCGCTCCAATATTATTCTGGCGTTCTCTAACACAAATATTCGATTCGAACCCCGTCGCGCTAACGACGACGGCTAAGCGCGCAAAATTACTTCGAGCAAAGCTCGACGATGAGTTGCGGATTGACCGGCAAGGAAACGTCGTCAAACAAGGGATAACGGGTAACGACGCCGCTCGGAACTTCGCCCTCGTTGCGGGACAAGAAATCCGGGACTTCGCGACCGTTCATACTCGCAAGAGCAATCTCGACGATCTCTTTGGAACCGGGACGCTTCGCCTTCGCGCCTTCGCGTTTGTAAACTTTCAGCGAAACAACGTCGCCCGGACGAACCAAGTAACTGGCGACGTCCATATGCTTGCCGTTCACGTAAATGTGTCCGTGAGCGATAAGTTGACGCGCTTGAGCGCGAGACACGGCAAACCCAAAACGAAAAACAACGTTGTCCAAACGACGTTCAAGCAAGGACATCAACACAAGACCGGTGTTGCCCTTCGAACGTTCGGCAAGTTGATAGTACTTGCGAAATTGCGCTTCAAGAACGCCGTAATACGTCTTAACCTTTTGCTTTTCACGAAGCTGTTCGCCGTATTCGGTCGTCTTTCCGCGTTTGAAACCGTGCATTCCGGGAGGCAACGGTTTTTTATTTGAACCAGCTTTTTCAAAGGGGCAGTTCTTGGAGTCGCAACGCGCGCCCTTCAGAAAGAGCTTCATGCCTTCACGACGGCATCTTTTGCAGACGGGGCCTAAAGTTCGAGCCATTTTTTGCTCCAATTCATTCTATATATTCGGTAATGTAATCTGCGTAGTAATTAAGGTCTCGATCCATCGACCATATGCGCGAATCTTTATGCGGATTCCGCAGAAACTAGTCCGACAAACCTAATATGCGACCTTCTTTCGCGTCAGACGCGACGACGTTTCGGAGGACGGCAACCGTTGTGCGGCAACGGAGTGACGTCTTCGATGGTTTTGACTTGCAAACCGGCTTGCGCCAAGGCGGTGATGGCCATATCGCGACCGCTACCGGGACCTTTGACGCGAACGTCGACTTCTTTCATACCGAATTTCTTCGCTTTATCGGCGGCTTGTTGAGCGGCCATCTGCCCCGCAAACGGCGTGCTCTTACGACTGCCTTTGAATCCGCTCGTGCCGGCCGTAGCCCAGCAAAGCGTGTCGCCCTTCATATCGGTGATCGTCACGTTTGTGTTATTGAAACTAACTTTGATGTGCGCGACGCCGCTAGCGACGTTTCTCTTGATCTTACGTTTCTTAGAAACCTTAGCCACTTCAATATCTCCAATATTTCGTCCGTTCTGAATTTTTCAAAACGACAAATTATTTTCCGATTCTGTTCGTATGATAAACCGACTATAAAAAAACTACGCGCCCAAAACTGAATCCAACACTTCGCGCTCAAAAGGATTGAATATAATCCTAATTTGAGGCAAGTCGGCTTCAGAAGCAAACAAGCGCGATTATCGGTCTTTAACGCCCTTCTTACCGGCGACGGTCTTTTTCGGTCCCTTACGGGTACGCGCGTTCGTTTTAGTACGTTGACCGCGAACAGGGAGACCCTTTCGGTGGCGGATACCGCGATAACAACCAATTTCACGAAGACGGGCAATATTTTGATTGACTTGACGTCGGAGTTGACCCTCGACAACGTAATCGTTGTCTAAGAGCGCGGCCAATCTCGCAATTTCGTCCTCCTTGAGATCCTTTGCGCGAACAGTCGGATCAACGCCGGCTTTTCTGCATAATTCACTCGCGATTTGAGGACCGACGCCGTACAGGTACGTCAGCGAAATCGCAGTCGGACGATTATTTGGAATATCAACGCCCAATAGACGAGGCATTTAACTTCTCCTAAATTACAAATTACTATGTCAAGCGATATTACGCTCGAACCATAGACCGAACGATAGACGTTTAAAACATTACCCGATCGTCGTCTTCCGCCTATTGTTCGGACTCCTCAAATACGATCAGCCTTGACGTTGCTTGTGTCTGGGATTGACGCAAATAACGTAAACACGACCCTTACGTTTAACGATTTTGCAATTTTCGCAAATTCGCTTTACACTAGCGCGAACTTTCATAACGACTCTCTCGTTCCTAAATTTTGACTGCTCGTCGTCGCAACCGATCGTCGGCGCGCCGCGATTAGTCGACGTTCTCATCATTATAACTAAACGCAAGTATGACTCAAGGGGGGCTTTAAAAAAAGTTTAAAACTTCCCTTAGAATCAAAAATCCGTTTATTTATTATTTTCATAGCGGTCGAAAAACTCGTCGACCATTTTTTGTTCTTCTTCGTTTTGCGGAGAATCGGTTAAGACGAGCGGACCAGTTTTTAACATCCCGATCGTATGTTCTTCGTGAGCGCTTAGGCTTCCGTCGGTAGTACAAATCGTCCAGTGGTCGTTCAGTTGCTTAACGCGTTTTCCGCCGACGTTGACCATAGGTTCGACGGCGATGACAAGCCCCGGTCGGATTTGGAAGTCTTCTCGACGCAGAAACTCTTCGTACACAAAATTCGGAACCTGCGGCTCTTCGTGCATAGCGCGCCCAATACCGTGCCCTACGAACGATTCGACGACGGAAAAACCGCGTTCTCGAACGTACTTTTGCATATCGCACGCGACTTCGCTCCAATATTTTGCAGTTTCAAGGCGTTTGATAGCTAGCTGCAGCGTCTCGCGCGTGGTTTTCACTAGCGCTTCCGCTTCTTTCGAAACGTTCCCAACCAAACTTGTGTACGCCGAATCTCCGCACCATCCGTCGATCTTGCAACCCGTGTCCACGCTGACTAGATCGCCGTCCTGAATAACGCGGTCGCTCGGTATGCCGTGAACGACTTGGTCGTTTAAAGACATACAAGTAACGGAGGGAAAAGGAACGCGTCCAGGCACGCCCTTGAACATTCCAACCGCGCAATTTCGCGTAAATAATTTTTCAACTTCCGCGTCTAATTCGCGGGTCGTCATCCCGGCGTGAATTGTTTTACGAATAAGCTCGTGCGCCGCCCAAGTGAGCAGTCCGGCTTTTCTCATCTTCCAAATATCTTTTTCCGTCTTTAACGAAAACACTTGAAACGCCTTCCTATATGTCCGAAGCGCCGAGGCGCCTAATAAAAAGACGTCGCGTAAACGTATGCGCAACGCCTTATCAAACCGTCCTGAAAAACGCGACGAACCGTTCGTTTCGCTTGCGATTCGTTCCGCAGGCGTAGAAATTATTTGTATTCGTCAAGAACCTTCTTAACGCGCTCGTAAATCTCGTCGACGGATCCCAAACCGTCGATCTTACGAAGAATACCGGATTTCGTATAGTAACCGACAAGCGGTTCCGTTTGATTGTGATAGGCGACCAAACGTTGTTTAATCACTTCAGGATTGTCGTCGGCGCGACCGCGAGAAGCAAGTCGTTTGAACAATTCGTCTTCAGGAACGGCAAGTTCGAGGACGACGTCTAAAGGCGCGTTCTTTTCCGCAAGTATTTTATCAAGAGCTTCGGCTTGGGCTATCGTTCGCGGAAAACCGTCAAGCAAGCAACCGGCTTTGGCTTGTTCGCCTTCGAGCGCGTCGACGACGACTCCGATAACGACGTCGTCTGGAACAAGAGCGCCGCTCTTCATATACCCGTCGGCTTTGATTCCGATCGGCGTTTGCGCTTTAACTGCGGCGCGCAACGCATCGCCAGTAGAAAGATGGAAAAGTCCGTAATTAGCGACGATCTTTTCAGCTTGCGTGCCTTTGCCCGCTCCCGGAGGTCCTACAAAAACTACTCTCATTTTATATCTTCTATCTGATTCGCAATCAAATAATATGCGAAAACTTTAAAACTATGCTTATTTGTCAGGACGTCGTCGATCATAAAGACTTCGACGTCTATAAAACAAAAAAGACGCGTTAAATCGTAAAAAGCCAGTATTAACGACAAAAGGCGTCGACGCGCGCAAACGCGTCAAACGCCAAAAGCGACACGTCAAAATCAGTAGATTTAGACGAACGTATTATTCTAGCAGGCTCTTATAATCGCGCATAATCAAGTGCGCGTCAATTTTGTCGACCAGATCCAAGACGACGCTGACGGCGATCAACAAACTCGTGCCGCCGAAGAAGCTAGCCAAACTGTAGCCGACGTGCAACGAATTCGTAATCAGCGTCGGAACAATAGCAATGACGGCAAGGAACGAGGCGCCGACGTAGGTAATACGCAACATAACCTTTTCGAGGTAATTGGACGTACTGCTTCCGGGTCTGTAACCTTGAATAAAGGTTCCGTGATTCTTCAAGTTTTCCGCCATATCCTTCGGGTTAAACGTAACGGCGGTCCAGAAGTAGCAGAAGAAGTAAATCAAAGCGACGTCCATTAAGACGTACATATAGGAACGACTTCCGCCAAAAATATCGTTTCCGCCGCGAACAAAACTAACCCACCAACTCGAAGAGTCGGACGGAAGATTACTCGCAAGATACGCGAAAAGGAATTGCGGGAAAAGCAACAAACTACTAGCAAAAATGATCGGCATAACGCCCGCTTGATTGACGCGCAAAGGCAAAAATTGGCGATCGCCGCCAAAAACTTGACGTCCGCGAATATGTTTCGCGCTCTGCGTCGGAATACGTCTTTGTCCTTTCGTAACGTACACGACCGCGAGGACGACAAGGAAGAACAAAACGACCAAGAAAATCAACGTTTCAATACCGAATTGTCCGCCCATATGCAACGAACCGCCGGTCGTGGCGCTCTTCCACAACTCGTTAATGGCGCCCGGCGCGCGAGCCAAAATACCGGCCATAATCAGAAGGCTAATACCGTTTCCGATACCGTACTCGTCGATTTGCTCGCCTAACCACATTAGGAAAGCGGTTCCGGTGGTCATCGTCAAAATAGCGAGCCAGTACCAAGAAAATCCAAGGCGCCCGCTTTCGTTAACGCACGACGAAAGGAACATCGTCTGATATCCGTTGGAAATCATTTGTTGGCTTGCTTGCGCGTTCAACATCGAAAGATAAGCCATCGACTGAATGATACAAATCAGAATCGTGGCGTATCTGGTATATTCGTTTATCTTTTTACGTCCGCTTTCGCCTTCTTTTTGCAGTTTTTCAAGGGGCTCGTAAACGGTCGCCAAAAGCTGGAAGATAATCGACGCGGAGATGTACGGCATAATGCCGAGTCCGAAAATCGTCATTTGATCCAACTGGGTGCCGCTGAATACCGCCACTTGATTCAAAAGGTCGCCAAATCCGGCGTTTCCTCCGAGAACTTGCGCCATACCCTGATTGTCGACCATAGGAAGGAAGATATTCCAACCTAGGCGATAGACGGCTAAAAGCCCTATCGTCAACAATATCTTTTTTCTCAATTCCGGAATTGAGAACATAATTCGGATTTTTTCAATCATTAGAAATCCTCAAAATTAAAAACGAACGTCTTTCGAAAGCGCTACGCCACAAACGTCAAACGCGCGCTTATACGATCGCTGTCCTTTCAATTAACGAACGCTCTTACCCCGATTTGACAAACCGGCAGGCGCGATCCGTTTACCCAAAAGCGGACGCCCCTATCTTCGATATGATCGTCGAACGAAAACGAGCAAATACGACACGAGAAAACTCGTCGTTTGAACGCCTTTATCGCTCTGTTCTATGATCGTAACTTCTTGCGTTACAGTCTAACGACTAGGCGCAAACGCGCCCTTTGCTTAACGCCGAAAAAATAACGCCGTACTATTTTAAAAAGTTTTTTATTTTTAACAAGAGCGTTAAAAAGTAAATGACAAAAAACAATGAAAAAATATGTTTTTTTATAGAATCAAGCGGTTGTTTTGGGTATAAAGGTCAAATTAAAACGAGTTTTCATACGAAAATCTATCAATAAAAAAACGTCCGACCTATGACGGATCGGACGTCCCGTTTGTCAATATATTTTCGATAAATATATCGACGACATAAAAAATTAAATCATTCGGCTTTCTTAACCTTGGATTTCATCTTATTTTTAACGACCGGCTTCTTACCGGGCAAGTACTCGATACTTCCGCCCGCTTTTTCGACAGACGCTTTGGCGCCTTCCGAAGCGCGATGCACCTTGAATTTGTAAGCGCCGGAAAGCTCGTCGGAACCGATCAACTTAACAATGGATTTGGCGCTGGAAATCAAACCGCGTTCTTGCAAAACCTCGGGCGTAATCTCTACGGAAA
>JAZRWW010000127.1:0-17179 GCA_045599865.1 Thermoguttaceae bacterium | reverse complement strand
GGGATTATTAGCGGGTTTGGGAGCGTTGAAAAGACGGTCTGGGCGGAAATTACGCCTAACGAGCTTGGCGACTGGATTAATCAGCGCGGGGGGGATTTTTCAAAATTTTTTGCGCAGGGGGATAAGGACGCTAAGGACGAAAACGCCGAAATTACGTTTTTTGCGCCGACGTATTCCAGAGGCGTCGCCACGGCGCGCAACCTTTACGGAGAAAAAGTCGACAAAGACGACGTTTTCTTTTACGTTTACGGCGCGTTGCATTCGACAAGTTATCGGGAACGTTACGCCAACGACCTAAAGAAAGAGTTGGCACGCCTTCCTTTGCCTTCGCCGGGCGTATTTTGGCAATGTTCGTCGATCAGTCGGGAATTGGCTGACGTTCATTTGAATTACGAGTCGGGCAAGTCGACGATCGGGGATCGGGACGGCAAGCCGTTTAAAAAACTGGCGCCGGTTCCTTTGCGTATTGTATCGACGGAGCCGGAGAGCATAAGCGACGCGGCGCTTTATCGGGTCGATAAAAAGATGAAATTGGGGACGAAGACGGAGCGCCAAGAGGACGGAACAACGCGTAAAGTTTTCAACGGTTCGTTAGAATACAACAAATATTTAACGATAATGGGGATTCCGCTTGAATCGTTTAATTACGTAATGAACGGTCGTTCGCCTTTGGAGTGGCTTGTCGAAAGGTATTATTGCAAAGAGGACAAGGCGTCGGGGATAGTGGACGATCCGAACGAATGGAGCGACGATCCGCGTTATATTTTTGATTTGGTTCCGCGCTTGGTTGCGGTGAGCTTGCGGACGTTGGAATTGACGAGTCAACTGCCCGATTTAGAGTAAGGTTTGGAGCGGAATCGCGCCGATAGGCGCGCGCGAAAGCCGCCCGCAATGCGGGCGGATGGGCGGGACTTTACTAGACTTTCTACCAAACAAGTTCATTAAGCGTCCGAAGGTTTTCAAGTAAAAACGTTCGCTTCAAGCGTCAAAGGTCGTTACAGTCGACCCCATCCGCCTGCAATGCAGGCGGCTTTCGCGCGTTTTTCGCTTGCGCGAAAAACGAATCCTCACGCGTCGCTTTCTTCCTGTCCAACCGCCGATTTTTTGGGAATACTTTCCGTGAACGATTACCGAGCGGAAACGTTTGAAGCGGTCGGGACGTTGATTTTCAAACCCGGCGGCGTTTTATTTGTCGAAAAATATTGTCGACGCTTAGAACCGTAGCGGCGCCGCGTTTTTCCGCCGGTATATAACCGGCGGCTTTTCGCGCCCGCCTATCGGCGGGGTTCCGCTTCGTCGTTTTTTTTGAGATCGACGTTTTGCGAACCGACGCCATCCGCCGATATGTAATCGGCGGCTTCCACGCCCGCCTATCGGCTGGGTTCCGCTTCGTCGTTTTTTTTGAGATCGACGTTTTGCGAACCGATCCCATCCGCCGATATGTAATCGGCGGCTTCCGCGCCCGCCTAACGGCGGGGTTCCGCTTCGTCGTTTTTTTTGAGATCGACGTTTTGCAAACCGACGCCGTCGGCGTCAATTATTTCTTGATCGCGAAAATTTCTCGCGAACGGTTGCAAAAATTTTAGAAAGTACGAACTACAATATTGACAAAAAGACCGTTTAAACGGAAAATAACAAGGTCGACGCCTTCGACTTTCCCGACGGCAGTTTTGTCCGACGAGAAATCGCAAGGGCGCTTTTTAATTATTGCGGCTCCGAATTTTCGAGTCGCGTCGTCGCAAGCGCAACGATCGGACGTTATGATCAGTTTAAGTAGGCAAGAAATCGTTCAGACGACGAAATACGTCGTCGTTAAGGTTGGAACCAACGTTTTGACGACTCGAGACGGGTTGTTAAACCGCGAACGCATCCGACGGTTAGTGAAAGAAATTTGCGCGATACGCAAGCGCGGAATTCAGGTCGTTCTCGTCAGTTCGGGCGCGGTCGGGGCTGGCATGGGGCGCTTGGGTCTTTCGAAGCGTCCTAAATGGAGTTCCGATCTTCAAGCGGTCGCGGCGATCGGTCAGGGGGCTTTGATTCAATGTTACGAGCAGGAACTTGACGTCAACGGAACGCTTGCGGCTCAAGTTCTCTTGACGGCGGGCGATTTGTCGAGTCGTTCGCGTTATCTTAACGCTTGCAACACGTTCTATTCCCTTTTCCACTTCGGCGCCTTGCCGATCGTCAACGAAAACGACGTCGTAAGTTCCTCGGAATTGAGCCTCACGTTCGGGGACAACGACCGTCTCGCTTCGCTTGTCGCCAATCTTTTTCCCGAATCGTTGTTGATCTTGTTGACGGACGTCGACGGACTCTACGACGGCGATCCCGCGCTTCCCGGCTCGAAACTGGTGCCCGTCGTCGACGTATGGACTCCGCAACTAATGCAGATGGTCGCGGAAAAGCGCTCTAGTCGCAGCAAGGGCGGAATGTCGAGCAAACTTCGCGCGGCGCAAACGGTGACAAGCGTCGGCGGAAGTATGATCATCGCCAACGGCGACGACCCTAACGTTCTTACGAAAATTTTCAACGCCGAGGAATGCGGCACCGTATTCTTTCCGACTAGGCGCCTGCACGCGAAGGAGCGTTGGTTCCGTTTTGCGTCGCAACCGAAAGGCGTTCTTGTCGTCGACGACGGCGCGGTCGAGGCGCTTGAGAAACAGGGCAAAAGCCTTTTGCCGATCGGCGTTTTAAACGTGTTGGGCTCCTTTAAAAAGGGGGACGTCGTTTCGATCGTCGACAGGGAAAATCGCGAAATTGCGCGCGGATTAGTCAACTATTCAAGTAAAGAAGCGACGCTGATTTTCAAAAAGCGTTCTTCGGAAATACCCGAAGCGCTGGGCGCCGAAGACCTGCCTTACGCGGAACTCGTCCATCGAAACAACATTCAACTCGGCTCGGCGCCTGCGCTTTAATCGTTCGCGCTTTAATCGTTCGCGCTTTTGCAAGACGCGTCAATTAGCCTAAGGGTTCAAATTATGAAATCGACCGTTCGCGCGTTTATCGCCGTTGAAATTTCGCCGTCTATTCGCACTGAAGCGCGCAAATCGTTGCGCGCTATGCAAAACGCCTTTCCGAACGTCAAGTGGGCGGACGACGACAATTTTCACGTCACGCTGAAATTTTTAGGACCAAACGTTCCGACGACGGAACTTCATCATATTATCGCGGCGATTCAAAAGGCTTGTCGCGACGTCGAGCAATTCGACCTCGTTTTCGAAGGGCTTGGCGCTTTTCCCGACGCGTCGAATCCGCGAACGATTTGGATCGGGGTTCGCGACGGCGTCGACGAGTTGAAGCGCCTCGCTTCGAAAATCGAAACGGAATTGGGAAAAATCGGTTTTCCGGCTGAAGGTCGAGAATTTAGTCCGCATTTGGCGGTCGGTCGAACGCGCCAGAAAGATCGCGAAGAGGGACAATTTGCCTCGCGACGTTCATCTAGCGGGAGTTTTTCCAATTCGGGGAAAAACCGAAAATTTGCAAATCAACGGCTCGAAACGAACGAAAACGAATCGGAAGAAGCGTCCGATTATTCCGCTTTGACGCGAATGATTTACGATCGTTCCAACGTTTTTTTCGGCGCTTCGCCCGTTGACGCCGTGATTCTCTATTCGAGCGAACTCGAACGAAGCGGTCCCAAATACGAACCCCTTGCGGAAATCGAGTTGTCTCCGCTCGGCTCCGTCGAGTCCGAAGAAGCCTTCGACGCGCGTCAATTTGACGATCCTGAATTTGAAGTTCCTGAAGGCGAGATGGAAAAGCGTCTACCCGAAACGCTCGACGCCAAATTCAATATTGAGGCGTTGGACGACGAAGTCGAGGCGGAGTTGCGCGCTATTTGCGGCGACAGATTCGCCAAACGGTCGAGCGATCCGAAAAAACGTGGAAGCGCCGACAAACCGGGTAAACGCGGGCGTCCAAACGTCGGCGCCATTCGCAAAAAATTACAAGACCTAGACGCGCCCGAACTCGATTCCGACGACTTTAATCTTGACGAAGCGCTAGGTTTTGAAAAACGCGATCATTCGCGAAAAGCCGCCAAATGAAATTCGTATTCGTTCAAAGCATTAGCTTTTCTCAGTTCGCGACGCGTTTTTGGTAATTCAACGAATCCGCGTATCGTTGATACGCGGCTTTCCATTGACGCCGTCTTTCCGTGAACTCTTTCTTTTTCTCGACGCGCTTCTTTTTCTCGCTACTTGCCAAAAAAAAGTTAAAATTTATCTAATTTATAAAAAACCAATAATCCTAAGAAAAGCGTTTACCGATAAATCAAATACGGTTTGTAGCGTCGAGTCCCACGCGTGGACGTCGACGACCGATTTTGTCAACCGCAACAAGAAAACGTCGTTGATTTCAATAAGCTCGTCTCACACAAAGTAGGACGCGGGAGCGCTGTTATGAAAACGATCGCCCAAAAAATTAGCATACTTGCGTTAGCCGTAACGGCGGCGTTAGCGACTTCAGGTTGTTCGTTTGATTATTTTCGTTCTCCGTCGTCGGACTATGCGCAACCGGGCGATTTGTCGCAAGACGTCGAATCGTTGCCCGATCCTAGCGAGTTTAAAAGGACGAATTCCGACCGAGTCGTCATCAACAACGTCGACGCGATGCGGCGAACAGAGTCGCCGGAACGGCTCTTAATGCAGGCGGGCGAGTACTTCGATCAAAAGCGTTATCACGATTCCGCGCGCCTCTATAAGAAATATCTTGCGACGCCCGCCGCCGGGGCGGCTTCGCCCGATATTCTTGCGACGGCGCATTATCGCATTGGTTTTGTCGCCGACAAAAAGACGCAATATCAGGAAGCGATTTTGGAATATCGCCAAGCGCTCCAAATAGCGCCGTTTAACAACGATTATCTTTTCGCTTACGCGCGCGCTTGTTACGAAGCGAACGACTTCGCGACGGCGGAAACTCAATTCGCTCAGTTGGAATCTCGCGCGCCCGGCTATCCCGAGGCGCGGTACTACTATGGTCTAACGTTGCTCGAAAGCGCGAATCGTTCTCGCGCGTTGCAACCTTTAATAGAAACTAAGGGCGAATTAGAAGCGTATCGTCTCCTTGCGGACAAACATTACGCCAAAGGCGAATTACAATTTGCGGTTCAAGCCGAGTCGCAAATGAATCAGATCGCGGCGAAATTTGGCTTAAACGCGCCCGAATTGCCCCACAAAGCAAAGGCGGCTCAAGCCTTTGCGACTTCGACGCCTGCGCTCGGCTCGACGTTGGCAAACGTCCCGCCTTTGAACGTCGACCAAGGAAACGCCGCGACGCCGCCAAGCGTTCAAACGTCGGTCGTCGAGACTCAATCCTCGACCGTCTCAAGTCCTTTAGCGACGTCAAACGTTCAGCGATCGGCTCCGATCGATTCGTCGAACGAAACGCAAATAAGTTCCAATACGCAACAAGGAATCGATTCGCAAAGGATCGAGTCTGCGCAAGCCGCCCCGTTGGTCGCAAACGCGAATCCCGCGCAGGTTCAGACCGAACTTCAAGAAACGTTTTCACAAGTCGCTCGATCCGTTCAGGAGACGCCGCCCAACGTCGTCAAGACGGTTCCGACGCCGCAAAACGCGCCAAGTCGATCGTTCGTTCCTCCTGTCGCTCCGCCTTCCGTACAGCAACAGGCGGAGGTTTTCGCAAATTCGCAACCTGTTCCCGCGGCTCAAGCGCAGGCAAACGTCCAAAACGCGCAAGACGCGCAAATTCAAAACGCGCCGAATACGACGGTTAATATTCCGTTGAATCCCGCGCAAAATCAATTTGCCGCAAACGTTCAAAACGCGCAAGACGCGCAAATTCAAAACGCGGCGAATACGCCGGCGGACGTTCCGCAAAACCTTGCGCCCTTGGCGACAACGACGTCGGGAACCTACGCGGAGTCGTTCGAAAACGAAGAAGACGACGATAGTTGGGAAGAAGACGAATTTGCCTTTGCTTGTTCAGGTCAACCTAGCGAACCGATTCCGACCGCAAGTTTAATCGCTTCCGAAGGAACGCGCGCGACGCCTCCGCTAGAAGGATTTTTAGCGGAAGAAGCCGTTGGCGAATATCAGGAATCCGAAACCTACGAAGACGTCGATTCTTTAACCTCGGATTCGTTGCGATCGATCCCAAGCGAAACGTTCGCGCAACTCGAGAGCGTTCTTGACGAAAAGCCGGAAAATCTTTCAATTCAGGAGGACGCGTCGGAATTGGCGCAAACGGTCGTTCCAGCGCCGCCCGAAAGCCCGAACGCGCTTGAAATCGCGACGACGCTTCCCGATTCGGAAGAAGGGGAAATTAATGCGGATAGTTTGGCGGTTTACGACCTTTATAACGCGGACGACTATAACGCGGACGACGCAGAGTTCGAGTCGTCCGAATCTAACGAGTCCTTTATCGATTTCCGACCGGGCTCGACGATGAACGCTAGTTTGGTCACGATTCCAGAACGAGAAATCGCGGTTGAAAACGCCGCGTCGGTCGAAAAAGACGCCGAATTTTCAAATAAAACGTTCATAAGCGATTATAACGTTCCGCAATTCCCCCAGACGCGTCCCTACGCGCAAGACGCCGAAAACGTTGAACTGTACGAGCCGGTTCGAAGAGTTTATTCCGTCAAAGACTTGGAACGATTAGTCAACGATTGGGCGCTTTTTGAATTAAACCTGATTACGTACTTGACGACGACAAACAAAGAAGAAGCGATCGTTCAAAAACAGGACGTCGCCCCGCCGTTGATCGCGCGTTCCGTTTCGCCGACCGTCCCGCCGCAAGGTTATAATTCCCCGGAAGAATTTTTTAGGTCGACGCCGCCGATGGGCGAGCCGCTTATTCAACATACGCCGCAAACAAACGACGGCTTTGTTCGTCAAACGCCGACGACGAACGTTCCGCTTGTCCCAAACAGCCTTGAAAACGAGGGTCGATTAGACGAGCGAACTTCGGAAATTTCACATTTGAAATTGAATCCCAAGAGAAACTCGACCCCGGAAGAACGTCTGCAAGCGGCGCGCGCGGCGGGCGCCGAAGTCGTCGAATTGACGCCCGAACAATATCGCCAAGCGATAACGTTTGGAACGTCTCGAAGGTAACGTAAAATCCAAAAGGCGTTCGGCGCCGACAAAAAAACCGCAAACAAAGAGGAGAAGTCGAAGGAATGAGCTACGATTATTACCGTGAAACGACGGAACGCATCGACAAAGCGCTCCGATATTGCGACGATACGAAAGCGGTCGTCGTCGGAGAACAGACTATCGGACAAGTCGCTTCGTTCTTTCGAAGTCTCTTTCCCGGAAAACGCGCGTTGGTCGTCGCCGATAATACGACGTTTGAACTCGCCGGACGCCGCGTTTGCGACGAGTTGCGAAGCGCGCAAATCGACGCCGACGAGCCGTTCGTTTTCGACGAGCCGGGCATGCACGCGGAAACGCGCCTTGTCGACGCGCTGAAGCCGCGTTTTGCCGCGACCGACGCAATCCCGCTCGCGGTCGGTTCCGGCACGGTCAACGACCTTTGCAAATACGGCTCCTCGCTTGTCGAACGTCCCTATATGGTCGTCGGAACGGCGGCTTCGATGGACGGGTACGCCTCCTTTGGCGCGTCGATCGAACACAACGAGTGCAAGCAGACGTTTTCTTGTCCGGCGCCTCGCGGCATTTTAGTCGATATGGACGTCGTTTGTCAAGCGCCGGTAAAAATGAACGCGGCGGGCTATGCGGATCTTATCGCCAAAATTCCGGCGGGCGCGGACTGGATTCTCGCCGATTTGCTCGGAACGGAGCCGATCGACGCGATCGCGTGGTCGCTGGTTCAAGACTCGTTGCGCGACTGGGTCGCGAATCCTTCCGGGATCGCTTCCGGGGATCGCAAAGCGTTGACTTTCCTTATGGAAGGTCTGATTATGAGCGGCTTGGCGATGCAAAAAGCGAAGACGTCGCGCACGGCGTCGGGCGCGGAGCATCAATTCAGTCATCTTTGGGACAATCAACATCATAAATTCAACGGCGAAGCGCCTTCGCACGGATTCAAAGTCGGAGTCGGAACCGTCGCGACGTCGGCGCTTTACGAACGTATTTTAGCGACTTGGTCGGAAAAGACGTTTGATCAAGCGATCGCGTCGATTCCGCAGAATTTCCGCAGTTGGGAAAAGATCGAAAAGGAACTCGAAGAGAATTTTGGAACGTCGGGCTTGTACGAAACCGTCAAGCGCGAATGCAAGAAAAAGTACGTCGAGCCCGACGAATTAGAAAAGCGACTCAAGTTGTTCCGTGACAATTGGAGCGAATTGAAGGGCAAACTTGCCAAGCAACTTATGCCCGCGAAAGAAATTCAAGAGACGATCGCCAAATCGACGGCGCCTTCTACCCCGGAAGAAATTGGAATCGAACGCGCGAGATTGGAAAAAAGCTATCGACTGGCGCAACAGTTGCGCTATCGCTACAACGTCCTCGATTGGACGCGCGATCTTGGACAGTGGGAAACGACGGTTACGCCGCTCTTCCAGCCGGGCGGGTTCTGGGCGTAGTCGGTCGTAGCAAACCGCCCTTTAGTTGAAAAAAGCGAACGTCGAAAAACAGGCAAATGACGCCTCTTTTCGACGTTTTTTTGTAATCGAACACGAAAAGCACGCTTGGAAAACCGCCGTAATTCATTGCGGCGCGGTTAGGTTGAATCAAGACGTCGCGCAAGAACCGACAAAGCGCACCCCGCGTCGTAAGACGCGGGCGTGGAAACCGCCGGTTATATACCGACGGATAGGCTCGGCGCGCAAAACGTTGATTTCACGACGAGGAAAAATAAAAAACGTTTCAATAGCGTGGTAAAAACGCGACGATCAGTTATTACGACCTTTGTTTAAAATCGCAGTTTTTTGGTTATGAAGGCGTCCGCCGATATGTAATCGGCGGCTTCCACGCCCGCCTATCGGCGGGGTTCTTGCGTAAACGTTTCTCTAAACGCTTTGTTTTTTGATCGTTCCATCTCGCGTCGTAATGCGAGGACGTTCGTGAACGCTTACCAATTCTTAGTCGTAAGCGGCGTTTGGCGACGCCGAAACTAAAGCCAAAAAGCCGAACCGTCTTTAAAGACGATTCGGCTTTCATCAGGCAAGCGTCAAACGCACGCTACGCGCCGCTCTAACGCAAAATACTTATCACGGGTTAAGCTTGGAAATATCCAAAACTTTGCCGACAAAAAACCCCTTCGCATAACAGGTCTTGTCGTTCGGCGACATCGCTCGCGCCAAAACTTCCCAATCAACCTCGTCGCTAACGACTCGGGTACTACCGTCGACCATCGCCGCCACAACGACGCCGGGGTGCGAAGAAGACATACGAGCCCAAGCCCAACACGTGTCTGACGCGTTGTTCCAATAACTGGTATAGAAAGTTTCGCCGTCAAGGTAATCGCGCCCTACGTTCGTCTTAAGAGGCGCTGTAACAGGATCGCTACCAGCAGGCGAGACGTTTGAACCGTCGGCAGGATTCGGCGTATAATAATCGCCTTCGCTGGAATAGCAGAACCCAAGCAAATATTCTTGCGCGGACCAAATACCGCCGGCTTGCAAATTCTCAGAAACCAACAGAGTGTTGGTCGTGCCGTCTTTTACGTCGTCGATCGACAATCTAGTTCCTTGATAGTACCCGTCGGTCAACATACCGTTGTTTTTACCAAGGTCAACGGGCTTCACAATTCCAGCGGCGTCAGTCTCAGTAATATTGTCTGCAATACCGCAGTTCGCGACAAAATTATTGGCGCCGACATATTCGCTACCGGCGCTCGGGCACGAGAAGGACGGAATCGTAACGCCGCCAAACTGCGCAAGATTTCCAGGTTCAGTTTGAACCAACTCGTAAAGTTGCGTCTGATCCATATAGGGGAAAATCTGCGGAATCCAACCAAGAAACACGTGCGGCAAGTTGTCGGCGGGATCGGTAGAACTGGCAATGCTGAAATTACCCGGAACGCCCGCGACGTCGCCAAAAGTACGCCAATTCGGGAACTTTTTCTTCGTTTGTTCCATCAAGCTGAACGCTAACGCGACGTTCTTCTGGTTGTTCATACAAGTGGTGCGACGCCCCATTTCACGCGCGTTTTGAACGGCGGGCAGAAGCAACCCGGCAAGCATGCCGATAATTGAGATAACGACTAACAGTTCAATCAGGGTAAAACCGGCTTTGAACGTTTTTTTCATAACCCTTTTCCTTTGCAGAATAGAGCGACGCAAACACGCTTGGAGACGCCAAACGTCAATCGCGTAGCGGATGACCTTGCCCTTCATTATTTCAAAACGCTCGTTTTGCAAACTCGTTCGCAAAACAAAACGTAATATAACCGTCGACGACGCCAAACGACGAATCGACCAAATCGCTCAAAAACGCGACGCTTCGTATAAGTCGCGCTTCAGCGCAACCCGTCAATTAAATAAGATACACGAAAGCGCGCCGATTATCAAGCGTTTTCACGCTAAAAAAACAAAAATTTCGAAAAAATTTTCTACAAAAAGCGATCATACGGGAAGGAAGAATAAACAACCTTACAACAAACGCGCGTTTTTTAACGATAATACCAAGTCAATAAATTCACGCCAATAAATTTACGTCGAACTTACGCCTACTTTTCCGACGTCTTAAATTCAACGCGAATCGTCTGATTTTCCTGCGTTCCCTCTTCCCACTTTGCCAACGCGCTCGAACGTTCGAAATCGGCGTCCTTCCAATCGTCGACGATCTGAAGCCATTGCTCCTTGGAAACGTCGTTCAATCGATATTGAGCGTCGTCGCCAAATTTTGAAAACGAGACGCTTAGTTCGGCGCAACGCGCTTGCAAAATTCGCTGAAGTTTTTTCGCTTGCGCTTTGTCGTCGACGCGCACGACGCTCCAGTAATTTTCCTGCGACTCCGCTTTGGAAGCCGAATCGGGCAAATTTCCTTCCGGCGACGGAATCAATTTCCAAGGTTCCGAAATCGCGCCGTCCGAAGTCGCGTCGTCCGAAGTCGCCTTCTTAATCGTTTGTTTAGTCTCCGCCAATGGAACTTGATCCGTCGATCGGTCTTTCGTCAACGTTAAAAACGCCCAAAGGGCGCCGACGCAAACCAAAAGGGACGCGGCAATTCCAACCCCGACGGGATTACGAACGCGACGAGACGCGTTCGTAAAAAAGCCCCCTGTCCGCGAGGCGCTAATCGCGCGTTCTTGTCGCCCTCTCCGCGACGACTTCTCGTCCCAAAGGGGCGAATTCCAAATCGCGTCGCGCAGTCGCGTTTCAAACTCTTTCGGAACTTTGTTCGGAATCTCGCGCAACAATTCGCGCAATTCTTTCGTCTCTCGGATCGCGCGTCCAACGCGTCGATCGACCTTCGCGCGTTCTTCGACCGCAAGACGTTCCTCGTTCGAACATTCGCCGTCGACGTATAGATCGACCAACTTTTCCCAATAACCACCCATTTCGACGTCCTCGACGTTCGGCGCCTCTCCGCGCCCGCATCGGCTATCAATTCGGCGTCTTCCTTTCGGAACGGTCTTCCCGCGTTCAGGCGCCTCGTTCTATGCGTAGTCGAGTCGATTTCTCTTCGTTTTATCGCTTTATCGCTTTATCGCTTGTGGATCGACGAAAAACGCGCGCTCGGCGAAATTGCGTCAATCGGCAAATCCGGCGCGCTCCAACGCTTTGCGCAAGGAAGCGCGCGCGCGATGAAGCCTACTGCGCACGGTGCCGACGGGCACGTTTAATTTCTCGGCGATTTGTTCGTAGTCGTAATCGTAAATCTCTCGTAAAACGATCGCTTTCCGATACTCGGTCGGCAATTTAGCCAACGCGACTTTGAGCGCCTTCTCGACGTCCTTGCGACGCAACCGCGCGTCGGGGGCGTCTTCGTTCGACTCAAAACTTACGCCAAATTCCTCCGAAACGACGTCGACGGAAAGGGTCTTTCGACGACGTCTTAACGTTCCGATCGCGCAATTATACGCGATACGATAAAGCCACGTGTAAAATCGACTCGATCGTCGGAACGACTCGAGATGCGACAACGCCTGCAGGAAAGTCTCCTGCACGACGTCCAACGCGTCGTCGTGATTTCCGACGATCGGGAGCGCCAGATTATAGACGCGATCTTGATATTTTGACGCCAACGCACAGAACGCCTCTCTGTTTCCGTTGAGCGTTTCGTCGATCAATTCTTCGTCGTTCACTTTCGCTCCTGACGTCTAATTTGACGCGCCGACGTTATTAAAGTTCCAGCGTCTTTTTTGAAGGTTCCCGCCATAATTCCTCAACGCTTTCCCGTCGAGGTTGGAAAGAACAAATCGTTTAAAAACGCAACGTTGTTCGTAGAGGATATTCCAAAACATTATCTAATCGTTGCAAAACGCCTAATCGTCTCTCTTTTTGTTTCAAAATGAAACAAATTTTGAAGATTATCGGCGCTTATTCCCTCATATTGGAGTAAGTACGCAAAAGCGGCGCCAACGTCAACTTTTTAATAGTCGGTTCCTGAAAGAAAAAAATTTCTTCCATAAAAGGAGGTCGTAATAACCCGCATAACCTACGAAACCCACGCAAGCGCAAAATCTCTTGACTTTAAACGTCAAAAGAAATATAATCAACAGTTTCGTTAAGTTTTCGCCCAAACAACGAGACGCTTTATCTCCTTGTAACAGCGGGCAAATTACGGTAAGATTTCGACCAATTTGAAAAAATTCCTAGAAAAAATGCCCGATCGGCGTCAAACGTCGCGTAATCAGCATAGTTAAACGTCAATTTGAACTTCGGACGAAGTGAAAAGGAGTATTAAGAATGACGCCGACAAGACCGACGACTCGTCGTTCCGACGTCCGACGCAAGCGTCGTCGTTCTTCTTCGACGCTCGGCAAAATAGGGCGTTTTCTAGGTTGGTGTCTTTTTCTCGCGATTCTAACGGCGTTTGTTTCCAGCGCGATCGTCTATAAACGAGCCGACGACGGGATTCGCAAAACGGCGCAAAAAATCCTCGACGAGAAATTTCCCGGTCTTGAGGTTTCCTTTGCGTCGGTTCGCCTCGACGTCTCGGGCGTTCGTCTACGCGAAGTAGCGTTTAAACGTCCGGCGCCTTCTGGAGAATCTGCGTTGATTTTGTCAACGGAAGAAATATACGTCGAATGCGCGCTTAGTCTTAAAAAAGTCTTAGTCGACAAAATTCGACCGACAAAAATCACGTTGCGTCGCCCCGCGTTCTACGTCAATTCGCTTTCGTCGACCGCGCTGGCGGATTTCGCTCTATTGCAACCTCAAAGCGACGGCGCCCCTTCGTGTCCGATAGAAATTCACGACGCGTCGTTTATTTTTGTCAATTTGCCTCCGCAATTAAAAAACGCGCCGCAAACGGCGACGGGCGTCTCCGTTTACGCCAATCCTTTCTACCCGAAAGAACAAGCGCCGCGACAAAACGACGAAACGCGAGTTCAGGCTTCTAATCAAATCGACCCGCGCGCAAGTTTCCGCCTCGTCGCCAAGTCGGACGCGCCGCAAACGAGCGTCAAAATCGGCGAGGTCGAGGCGGCTAGCGACGCGATTACGGACGGCGCGATCACGGACGACGCATCGAATCCGACAAACGTTTTGGAAGCGCAAGAATCGGGCTGGAAAATCAGGATCAAGGTCAGCAATCCCTACGTCAAATCGCTCGACGTCGAAGGGACGATTTTTCCCACTTTATGGTCGGTTCGCGGCGCCGTCGATCAGCTTGATTTGGCGCCCTTTTCCGAACTTGGCGCGTTTCTACCCAACGGAAACGCTCTATTCGCTAATTTACGTGGGAAAACGTCTCTTGATTTTCAGGTTTCCGGAGCCGGACTCGACTGGAACGCGCTTCAATACAAACTCAACGGCGTGGCGCTCAACGGCGCGGCGACTTCTCCCACGTTGAAGTATCCCCTTTCCGACTTGGAAATTCACTATTCGGCGTCAAACGAAGCGCTTGCGATCGATCGTTTAGTCGCGCGTTGCGGTTTAACGACGATTAAGGCGGCGTATCGTCAACAAGGACCGTTTCTCGCGCCGACCTCGGCCGCCTCGCGCGCGCGCCTTGAAAATTTCCGATTAGACGACGCGCTGTTGCGACAGTTGATCGCGTCGAGTAAATTCGGTCAAAAGGACGTTCCTTCTCAAGTCGAGTCGTTTCTCCATTTGCTCGAAGACTATCAATTTTCCGCAACGACGAACGTCGACGTCGAAGCGGAACGCTCGGCGAAGACCGGCGGAGTTTGGGTTCCGCTTAACTTGACGGTTTCAGGCGAAAACGCGGAATTCGTCTATCGACAATTTCCTTATCGTCTCGACGGGCTTAAAGGATTCGTAAAGTTGGATCGCGAAGGCTCGCTCTTAATTTCACTCGATTCAGTCGACGCAAGCGCGCCCGTGAAAATTGAAGGTCGTTTTCGCGACGCGTTGATTTCTCCGCGAGGTTACGTGAACGTCGACGCCAAGGAACGTTTGATCGACGCCAAGTTGCTCGCCGCTATTCCTCAAGAAAGTCGCGACGGATTGGCGCGACTCGAGCCCTCGGGCGTTCTTGACGTCAAGACGAAGATTCAGTACGATCCCGCGCTTTTTCCGAACGATCCTTTGAAAATAGAGTCTGCGATAGACGTTCGCAACGCGTCTTTACGCTACGAACTTTTCCCTATGCCCGTCTCTTCCGTCGCCGGGACTCTGTATATGAGGGACGGCGTTTGGTGTTTTTCCGATTTTGTCGGCAAAAGCGGCGCCGCGTCGGTACGCGCGTCGGGTTCGCTTGCTTCCGGCGCCGGGTTAAAAGCCTTGCGCGACGATTCAAGCGCTTCGACCGTCGCGACGCCTGAAAGCGACGCCAACGTTTCTGGCGCCGAATTTGTCGACGAAAAAGCGTCGGACGCCTCGCCCGCGCCGGTCGAACTCTTCGTCGCCGTTCCGCCCGTCGTCGGCGATGAGTTGCCCAACGACCAGTTACGATTCCTTCTTACCGCCGACGTCCAAGACTTTCCCCTCGGAGAAGAACTCAGAAACGCGCTCGTTAAGTACGATAAAAAGGACGAGTTCGAAAAATTACGTCTTGAAGGAAAAATCGACGGTCAAATTCGAATCGCCTATCGAACCGATCAAAAAAAGCTGGGACTTGAATTTGACGCGACGCCCAAGCCCGGAACCGTTTCCGCTCAGCCCGACGGTTTTCCGTTTGAACTGAAAGAAATCGAAGGAAAAATCGCCTATCGCGAAGGCGAAGCGTCCATCAACGGTCTACGCGCTAAGAGCGGACGAACGACCTATTCCGCAAATCTGCGTTATACCGTCGATCAACAAGCCGGGTGGACGTTAGATTTGTCGCCCTTGCGCGTCGATCAATTCCAACTCGACCGCGATTTGCAAAGCGCGGCGTCCAAAGATTCGGCGGAAATTCTTACGGTTCTCAATCCGTCGGGCTGTTTCAACATCGACGGCGCCGTCCAATTAACCAAATCGCCCGATCCCAATGTTCCCTTGCGCGCTCTGTGGGACTTGAGACTCGTAATGCAACAAAACGCCGCAAAATTGGGCGGCGGTTCCCTCAAGGGCGTATGCGGACGAATAAAAATCTACGGAGTCGCCGACGGTCTTTCCAAACCGAACTTTTACGGCGAGTTCGATTTAGACTCCCTGTATTACAAAGAGTTGCCTATCTCGAATTTGACGGGTCCTTTTTATTACAACGGGAAAGAATTCTTCTGGGGTCGAGAAGCGCCTCCGATAAGAAGAGCGACGGTCTATCAATGCCCGTTTTTGAAATCCAGAATCGACGCCAATCCAATTTACGACGTCCTTCCGACAAAAATAACGCGAATCAGACCGCAAATTCCCGTAAGTTCCAACGTCGTCGCACGGGCGCAAGCGTCCGAAGTCGGCGGCGCGTCGCCCGGTTTTAACAACGTTCAAACGGCGGTTAATCCCGCGACGGTTCCGACGCTTGTCGAACGCGAGCCGATCTCTCGTCCAGTAGTCGACGGCGCGCAAACAAGCGCGTCCATAACGACCGACGACGGACGACGATCCCTTAAAGCGCTCATATTTCAAGGTCAAGTTCGTTCCGACGGCGCGATTAATTTCAGCGAAACGCCGACTTATCGATTAATCGTTGGCGCGGAGTCCTGTTCCCTCGCCGAAGCGTCTCGATTTTTTGCGCCGGGCTCAAAACCTCTTAAAGGAAACGTCGAAGCGGACGTCTCCTTGCAGGGCGAAGGACGCAATATTGCCACGCTCAAAGGATCGGGCGGAGTCAAAGTCAGCGACGCGGAACTTTACGAGCTTCCGGAAATTATCAAAATATTCCAGATATTAAGCGTTCAGGAATCGGATCGTTCGTCCGCCTTTGATCGTTCCTTGATCGATTTTCAAGTTTTGGGAGATCGCGTGCAGTTGACGCGCGTTTCGCTTGAAGGCGACGCAATGACTCTTTTCGGCGACGGTTGGCTGACAATTCGCGAACAGGAAAAACTCGTCGACTTGCGTCTCAACGCGCGTTTGGGCAATTCCTCCTCGCAAATACCGATTATTTCCGACGTCATTGGAGGAGTCGGAGACCAACTTGTTCAAATTCGCGTCGAAGGGAATTTATCTTCGCCAGTCGTCCAACGCGAAAGCATACCGGGCGTCAAAAAAGCGTGGTGGAGCGTCTTCCCGGAGCAAGAACCGACCCCGACGGGCAAAGCGCCCGAACAAACCAAACGTCCGATTTTGGACGCTTTCAAAAAATTGACTGGACAATAACGACGTCGATCCGCCGCGCCAACGCGCCCCAAGCGACGGTCGAAGCAAAATATTGGCAAATCGACGTCGTTAGGGGTTGTAGAGGAAGTTTTGAGACGGTACAATGAAAGCGTCGAAGCGCAAGTTTCGAACGCTTTTGTTTTTTTGTTTTATCAGATCGACGACGGAAATTTTTGTTCGTCGGCGTCGACGCGCGTTTTTCGTATTTTCCAAAGAACGAAAACTGAACGGAAAGCCGAGGCGTATGTGGAAAAATTAAATAAGGTCGTCGTTAGACTCTATCAAGACGTCGTTTTTCGTTGCGTATTTGGTAGAGAGGGTATGGAAGTCTATTTGATCGGATTGTTAAACGCGATTTTTTTGCAATTCGGCTTCCCGCCGATAAAAAAATTAACGATAAAAAATCCCTATCAATTCCCGTCGAACGAAGAACAG
>JAZRWW010000126.1:0-43681 GCA_045599865.1 Thermoguttaceae bacterium | reverse complement strand
ACGCCGGGTTGAGATAGCGCGACATGAAAGACGAACAACCCGCGCCGCCGCGTCCTCATAAGGCGTTCTTTGCCGAATGCAAATAAAACTCCTTGGCGTCCCCTTCCGCGCCGCGTTCTTTGCCGTTGATTACGCGCCCGGCTTTCCGCATCGCCGAAAGGATCGACGACGCTTCCGCGACCGTGTAAAACCCGAAAGTTTCCGCAATTTCAAGCGCCGTCGCCCCTGGGCGTTCGTGAAGAAATTGCCCGACAAGTAGAAAATCGTCCTCTGTCGCGTCCATTGACAAGGCGCCATTTCGTTCTAAAACAACCCGCGTCGGCTCAATTCGATCGCCGCTCGATATTGCGTCTGAACGTCGAGCGAATACCACAGACGCGTGAAATATTTCCGCAAATCGGTAAACGACGCCCAGTCGTTAGACCAAGGATTCTCTTTGATCGCCTTCAATTTCTTCGCGCGACGAACGCATTCTTTAACTAATCTCTTGTTTTCCATTCCTCTCCTCCTTACGCAACTGATAAACGTATAATTTCCCGGCGAGACAGTAGGTCAAATAGACGTCTGCCCTTTTGGATCCGCGAACCAATCCGCACTTACAAGGCAGTTTCCAACGCATCTCGTTAATTAGCGCGTCCGTAACCGGCGCCGTAACAAACTTGGGGGGAACGTCGACCGCCGAGCCGAGCGAATAGCAAAACGTCTCGAGCGTTTCGCAACGTACGACGTCGTTTTCGTTAAACTCGAACTTCATTTCAACGCCTCCTTTTTCCAACGCCACTGATACGGGCAACCCGCCCAGCGCCTCGCTTCGACGCGCCCTTCGGCTTCAAGACCCTTCACGATAAGGCGCGCGTACTGTTCCGACGTCCCGGCTTTTTCCGCCATTGCGTAAACGTCTTGCCATTCGTCGGAAACGACGTCAAGGATTAAATCTCTTTTCCAAGCGCGCGGCGTTTCCGCTCCGTTCGCGTCTTCAAGGTCGGAACGACGATAGAGGCAAGTGTGCCGTCCGTTCTTGGTTTCGTATCTCATAGACGCGATCCCGTCCGAAACAAGATTGCGAAGCGGAGAAAGCCAACCGTGCGCGTCGCCCCCGAGCTTTTCCGCGACGTCGTTCACGTCGTTCCACTTGGCGCCAAAATGCAACAAGCAACGAAGCGCCGCCTCGCGCCGAACGCTCGACGCTCTGATGGAATAGGGAGACCAATTAAACTTAGCCATAATTTCCGCTTGACGGGCGTCGCGGTCTGAACGGCTCTCCGCGCGATCGATCAGATAAGCGGCCTTCTCGACAAATTCCGGAAACGCGCCGCGCAACTCGTTAATACGATTCAAGCGCGGACCGTCGGTTTTCGGGCGCGTCATTTCCTCTACCTTTCGTTCCAAGACCCAAAGCGTTCCCTCTTCCTTAGAAACGCGATGGACAAGTTTGACTTCCTGCAAATATTCAAGCGCGCGTTCCGTCTCGTCGCGCGTGTAATCGGGAAAACGCGCGACAAAATCGCCGAGCGTACCCGCGCCGTTCCTCTTAATGCTGTCAAGCAAAGAGCCGGACAAATAAGCCCGACGTTGCAAGACGTTGTTTCGTATTTTTTTCCTAGCGTTCATTGAATTCCTTCCTTCCTTGGGTCTATTCGTTATGCGTATAACCGACCGCGACCAACGAAACCGTCGCGTCCCCAGCCAAAATATGATAATCCGCGCGCGCTTCTACGCGACTGTGCTGAAAACAGGCGCAACCGCCGACCGAAAGCAACATCGCGCCCAAAAGCGCCCAGATAATCGCGTGAATAAAATGCAATACGTAATACTCCGAAGACTTCATTTCAAGACCTTTCTTTACCTTTCTTTAACAATGCGATAAGCCGAAACGACGATTACCCCTTCCGACTCCTTGGCGAGCAACCCGCCGAAGTCGATTTCCCATTCCGTCGACCCGTCGACAAGCCGAACGTCCTCTTCGTCGTTCCCTATCCAATCGATAAGGCGATCATATTCCTCAAAAGAGAAAACAAAAAAACCGCGCGAGCCGACGGAACCGACGCGCCCCCCTTCAACGACGTCCGATTCCCCCATAAAGACCGCGTTAAATTCACGATACGAGCCCCAAGCGTAAACCTTGACCGGGGCGCCCCCTTTTCGACAGGCGCGGGAAATCGCCGCCGAAATTCTCGTTTGCAATCTAGGATTCAACGCCAAGTATCCTCTCTAATAAAAAAGCCGCTTCTTCCTTGGAACAATCAGTCCAAAAATAGTCCTTATAAGCCGGGCAAGAAGGAAACTCCGGCGCAAGCGCGGCGTTCCAATCTTCCTCTTCTTCCTTGTCAAAGTCCTTGACAAAATCTTCGTTCATACCGCGCCTCCGGCAAAACGAACGTAAGTCAACCCGTCGCGTCCGCGATAAACGTCGGGCTCGTCTTCAAAGACGGCGCGTTCATTCCCAAACGACCAGTTAAGCGAAGGCGCGGGCTCGGCTCCGGCGCGCGTTGGATTCCAATAGAACCCCGCCGTATCGAAAGCCCGTTTGACGTCAAGGGCAAACGTCTGCCAAATCGTCTTCCGACCCTCCTTTGCTATCGAAGCCGCGCGACGAGCGTAACCGATCATTTCAGAGAGCCGCGCATACCCCAGCTTGATCGCGGCGACGGCGCGGTCGACAAGTTCGGAACGAAGGGACGATTCCCAAACAATGGAGACGATCGACCGTCGAATCCTTTTGCCTTCGGCGTCGTCGATCGCGACGCGTCCAAGAGCGGAGCCGACCGATTCTTTTTGAGAGGACGCGTTCGAAATCCTTTCGGAAACGGTAGACCTTTTTCCTCGCGCGCGTTTATTTGTATTTATTTCTTGTATTTCTTGAGTATTAATATTAATACTATAGGACAAGTCGGCGTCGGAAACCGTTTCGGAAACGGTATCCGTAACGGAACGCGTTTCCGTTCCTGAATCGGCGCCGATAAAATCAAAGAGCGAAGCGCCGTTATAGGGATCGCTTTCAATCCGCACTAAAAACCCGCCGTCGACGCTTTCAAGCGCGGCGAGTCCCGCGTCGACAATTTCGCCGATCAAAGACCGAACGACGCGGGCTGTGAAAGCGGCGCCCCGTTGCGTTTTAATTCCGCTGGAATTAAGGGCGTCGGCGAGCGCGTCGTAAGAGAGAACCTCCTCGAGCCCGGAAGCGGACTCGAGGGCGAGAAAAAGCACGATAGCGTCTCGACGTTTAAGCCGAAACGCGCGATTACGAAAAATACTAGCGTCGATTAACATAACAACCTCGGGCAAGAAACAGTCGTGAACGAGCATAAATCGGCGGAGTCCCAGTCCTCGCCGCCAAACAAACGCCCGCAACCGCAAAAAAACCCCCTTGTCAAACTGAAAAAGGGCGTATAATGAAAATAATTGGGGTCGTAACTCAACGGTTAGAGTAGAGGACTCATAATCCTTTTGTTCGGGGTTCGAATCCCTGCGACCCTATTTGACGATTTATGATTAGACGTTTGTGCTTTTGTACGAATGGTTGTGGTTGTTTGTCGTCGTTATTGACTTTGCAAGTGGTTTGTTTCTGATTTGTCGAGATTGGTTCAGATCTTAGGAGTAGAGGCGATTCTCGCTTCGCTGGGAGTGTTAGGCTTTATAGAGCGTGCGAGGTCGTCGTAGCATACTTTGAGAGTTTTATTGGAGTCTTCGTTTTTATGACTCTACGGACATATTACAGAAACTTTGTCTTTGTTTATTTTTCTCTGTTTCTCTATTTGTAAGCATTCGCGGAATGTTTGCAAAGTTTTCAAGCGTATCGTTTATTTCAGAATAAACGTCGCGTAGTAATCGCCGCGAAAGCGGCGCGCGAGAAGCCGCATATCGAAGATATGCGGACTGCGTCGGTTCGCAAAAGGTTGATCGCGCGACGGAGGCGGAATTACGAACGGTTTCCGTTGACGCCGTTAAATCGAATTTGATTTGGAACGTTTACGGCGTATTATCGGGGGTAGTAATCGCCGCGTCGGCATATGAACGCGCAGGAATCTTCAATATGCGGAGCGCGTTTCATACGTTTATTCAAAGCGGCGGTTATTGTTGTGAAGGAGGCCGCTTATCGCACGCGCTTTACGACGCGATTCCAACGCGAACCTTATTCAGAATATTCCGTGAACGATTACTTCTATTTTATCTAACGAATAATTTGCGAGTATGATTTGAGGCGTCAACTTATTGACTCATTTTGTTTTATGACGTCATAGCGGTCGTCGACGTCGCTTGCCATAATACGCGAAAGGATGAGGAACGTATTTATGGACTTGAAATAAATTGAGTAAACAGAAGATTTTTTATACTTTTGTCGCTTGGTTTTGATTGTTTTGTGGATTGTTGGTTTTGCGTAAAACAAAGATAATCTATGGACTGGATAGACTTTAAAAAAAAAAGACGTTAAGCGGTTTGATTGAATACGAATTTCGATTTTCTTCAAATCAACTCTCTTATTAGGTCTCATACGCGTCTTTTTTATGGGTATAATATTAGCGACGTATTGTTAAATCGCCTTACGTCGGCGATGATCGATCGAGCGCGTTTTTTACGGAATTTTGCCATTCGTAGACCTTGTTTATTTTATAAGTTTTCCGAAGCGTCGCGCATCCTTTGGGTAAGCGTCCTTTGTTTGGCTTTTGCGTTTTTTTCGGCGCGAGTTTTTGCCTTTGTTTTTGAAGACGAACCCGACGCCAAAGAGACGCAGACTGTTGCAGATTTTCATTCGGGCGTAGGGTCGGCGCAAGTTTCTTTTTCGATGCGATCAGACGATTTTCTCCGTCGCGACGCAAAGGGCGTACAGACTCGTTATCCCTCCGTCGCTAAAATTGTCGGACGTTCGATAACAAAAGAACGCGAAGACGGAACGCAGATGGTGCCCGTCTATTACGGCACAGGGTGTTACGTCGCAGAGTATGGGGCTTGGGGGATAGTACTGACGAATTGGCACGTCGTTAGCGAATCCGACGCGGCGGTCGACGTTGTTTTCCCTACGAGCGGTCTTTTTCCCGCGCGCGTTATTTTACGCGATGAAGTTTGGGACGTCGCCGCTTTATTGATCGAACGTCCAGACGATCTTTTACCTATTCCAATTTCTTTGGAAGTGCCAAAGTTAGGCGAAAAGTTTTGGGTAGGCGGTTACGGTCAAAAGAGCGGTTTGGACGATTTTCAACTTCAAGCCGGATTTCTCCAGAATTACGTTTCGCTTGTCGATCCCGACGATTCGTCAGAGTCGGAGTCCGTTCCTTCGGGCGTCGACGCCATTCTACCGTCTGCAAACGTTAATCAAGGAGTCTATCTCCGTCCTCCACCGCGAATGAAAAAGGCTCTCTATGAGACGCTGGCGATCAAGCGCGGCGTTCGTCGCGGCGATTCCGGCGGACCGATTTTTAATCGATACGGGGAGTTGGCGGGGATATTGTGGGGATCCGACGGCAAAAGTACTATGGGAACGGTCGATTTGCGTCTCCAAGAGTTCTTAACGCAGGCGATTCGTCGAGCGGCGCGTTATTGCGCCGAGCAATCTCTTGACGCGGAGGCAATGGGCGTGAAATTTGACGAGCGAACGCCCGTTGACTCGCCGTTGTCCAACGTCGTCGACGCCGACGGAACCGAACTTTCGATGTACGATGCTTTATTGCGCGACGGAGTTTTTTCTATTTCGTCACGTAGCGTTTACGTTTCCGCCGACGTTTCGGTTTCAGCGGAGACACTGGCGCGCGTTACTAAAGAGGAAGCGTTGAAAAAAGTTCTTGTTTCTTCGCAGAAGGCGTCGAAACTTGATTCTGAAGGTCCTCCTTTTCCGCCGATTTATTCGCCGACTTTCGTCGTTCAGCAACGCGAGACAAAACAAATTTCGCCAGAGAAAATCAATCCCGAGATAGCGGCGCGACTAGACGCGGTCGTTTTGGCGCAGGTTGCAAAGGAACGCGCTTCTTTTCAAACGCGAGACGAAAGCGAGCTTGAGGTTTCACAGACCGCGAATAAGGAATCGCAAACTCGTAAAACAGCGTTAGGAACAAACGATTCTCCTCGTTTTACCGACGCGTCGGAAACCGCTCAAAGAGCGCCGTCCGAATTTAGCGAAGAAGACGATTCCGAAAAAGATTTACGCGTAGACGTAACGGAAGAGACGAGTTCAGAATTTGACAAGGTCGACAAAGAAACTGAAACGTCCGCGCGCGGAGGCGTTTATCTTTCCACAATCCAGACTTACGCTTTGTTTTGCGTTCTGTTCATCTTTTTTTATTTGGCGGCGCGGGGTATGAATATCGAATCTGACGTCGAGCGGAAAAAAAGACGAAAAATACGCTTGCATAACGACTGACCTCTTATTATACTTTCTTCGCTGGCGTCATAACGGGCGTCTTTGCGATTGTTGTTAATAGATGGGGGACGTCAAGGACGATGAACGCTTTGTTGCAGAAATTTCGTTGGCAAGACGCGGCGGCGCCTTTTTTCGCTATCGTCGCCGTCTTGGCGCTTTTATTTCGTCTTCCGAACGAGGCGTTGGATTTGCTTCTTTCGATAAACTTGGCTTTGTCGACCATAATTTTCCTTTCGACTTTTTTTGTTTCTAAACCGCTTGAATTTAGTTCTTTTCCGACGGTTCTTCTTTTGACGACGCTTTATCGTCTTGTTTTGAACGTTTCTACCACGCGTCTTATTTTAACTCAAGGAGACGCCGGACAAGTAATCGACGCTTTTAGTCGATTTGTCGCGGGAGACAATCTTGTCGTCGGCGCAGTTGTTTTTTTGATTTTTATTATCGTTCAGTTTATCGTAATCACGAAAGGGGCGACGCGTATTAGCGAAGTATCCGCTCGATTTGCTTTAGACGCGTTGCCCGGTCGTCAGGCCGCGATAGATTTCGATTTGAATTCCGGCGCTATTTCGGCGTCTGAAGCGCGACGTCAACGCGCGGAATTGTCGGAGCAGGCCGATTTTTTTGGTTCTATGGACGGCGCCGGTAAGTTTGTTCGCGGCGACGCGATCGCCAGTTTGGTTATTGTTTTTGTCAACGTAATTGGCGGATTGATTATTGGCGTAGCGCAACAAGGCGCTTCTCTTGTCGAGTCCCTTGAACTTTACGCAAAATTAACGATAGGGGACGGGTTGGCTTCTCAAACGCCCGCGTTGTTGATTTCTTTGGCGTCGGGACTTCTTGTCGCGCGAACGTCTCGTAGTCAAAACGTTTCCGAAGTCGTTTTAAAGCAAACTTTTGGACGTCCTATAGTATTAGGCGTTTCCGGCGTTTTTTTCGTCTTTTTATCGTTTACGGGATTGCCGATAATTCCGTTATTAACTCTTGCTTGCGGCTGTTTTGCGCTTGCATGGGGTCTTGGACGGAAAAATGGAAGCGTCGCTTCTTCCGTCGATATAGAAGATTCCGACTCCAGAACAGTAAAAGCGGAGGAAGAAGAAGACGTCGGCGCCTTGCTAGACGTCGAACCAGTAACGTTAGAAATCGGAATCGGTTTAATTTCCGTCGCTCAATCCGAATCCGACGCGAGCGGTTCTCTACTTGAACGCGTTCGACACGTTCGCCAAAACGTCGCTACAGAGTTGGGGGTCGTGATTCCTAAAGTTAAGATTCGCGACGAGGCGTCTTTGGACGAGAATCAGTTTTGTATTAAGGTTCACGGGGTAGAAGTCTTTCGCGGAAACGTATATCCACAGATGCTTTTGGCCGTCGACAACGGATTGGCTTTTGGAGATATTCAGGGATTGCGGACGTCGGCTCCCGGCAAAACAACGTCCGCGTTTTGGATTGAACGCAACAAGCAGGAGGAAGCCGACGCCGCCGGATACGAAGTTTGGAGTCCTGGCGACGTAATTGAAAAGCGACTTTTAGAGGTTTTATTACGCGAATCTTCGTGCTTGCTGACGCGCGACTCCGTCAAACGTCTACTCGAGCGTTTACGCGAAACGTCGCCGACTCTTGTCGCCGAGGCTTTAAACGAATCCGACAACGAGCGCGGTTCGAAATTAGCGCGGATTCAACACGTTTTGCAACTTCTCCTTTACGAGGGCGTTTCCATTCGTCGACTTGACGTCGTTTTGGAATCTATCGTCGACCTCTCTATTCGCGAACCTCTATCGAGCGTCTATCGAGCGTTGGAGTACGCTCGAGTTCGATCGGCTCGAGTTCTCTCTTCGAAATACAGAGACGAGGACGCGACGTTGCGAGTCGCAATGCTTGATCCCGAGTCGGAGGACGCTTTACGCGCGTCTCTTATTGAATCTGATTTGGGCGAACCGACCTTTTCTTTAGGAACGCGGGAAATCGACGCTCTAAAAAAAGCCGTTTCCGACAGTCGTGCTTGTTTTCTTGACGCCAATTTACCCTGCGTTTTTCTGGTCGAGCGTTCAATTCGCTTTCCTTTGCGTCGTATTGCCTGTGAAAATCCCGGCGACGACGTCGTTGTTTTATCTTTTGACGAGATCGATTCGAAGACTAAAATCATCCAAGAAGTCGGCGTCGATTGGAAGCCGTAATAGAAAATGATCGATCAAAAGTCGGAAAAGGCTAGGCGTCCGAACCAAGAAGCAAAAAACAAGAAAGAAAAAACGTCGCCATAAGGCGACGTCAAAAAGAATCGGGGCGACACGATTCGAACGTGCGACCCTCTGCTCCCAAAGCAGATGCGCTAGCCAGGCTGCGCTACGCCCCGAACAAACCGTCGCCATTCTAGCGCTTTTTCCGAAATCCGAAAGGGGAAAATTCGGAAAAGGCTAAAAAACGTAAAAACTCTTACATAAAATCTTCGTGCCTTACGATACCCGATTCTTCCTCGACTTCGGCATGAGTTTGCCAGCGCCATCTCCTACTAGGGCGCCTTTTTTCTTCACGCACGCCATACCTCGGTTGGACTTTAAATCCGAACGCTTCCTTGATTCGTTCGAACAACGTTTTATTCAGAACGTATTCAACTTCCACAATTTCGTAAGGTTTTTCCGCTTCGAGATACAACTTACGAACGGAAATTTTGTCGCCGAATTCCCCGCCGCAAACGCTACAAGGCAATTTGTTTTTCGGTTCGCGAACCGCATGCCCGCAACTTTTACAGATATAACGGTATTCCCAAGGACCGTAGCCGTATCGTTTTTCTTTCATTGCGGATTCCCATTGAGGCGATGTTAAAAATAATAGACCCGTCTATGCGCGAAGACAAGGCTACCCTCTTATATTATAGTCGATAGCTTCTCTTTTGTCGAGGGCTGTCGCGTCTTTCTTCTGAAGAAAAACGGGCGCTATATTTTTTTTAATAATTTGATAGAATGTACTCCAGGTTCGTTAGCGCGGTTATATGCGACAGTCGGCGACGGCTTCCGTTTGCAAACGATTACCTGCTGACAACGATTAGAAAGTGAAATAAAAATGGACGAAACGTCGACGCAAGACAAGGCTGCGCGGTCGATGCGCAACGAGCAGATCGATCTTCGAACGCCGCAACTTGCCGGCTTGCTTGCTTGGGCGTTCCCAGGCGCGGGGCATCTTTATCAACGCCGTTACTTTAAGGGCGCGGTAATAGGCGTTTCTATTTGGAGCGTCTTACTTTTTGGACTCTTTGCGGGCAGTTATCGCGAGGAACTTTCGAACGGGGCGACTCGTTATCATTTTGCACGCAACGTTTATTGCTCGTGGCGCGACGGCGACAAGCGATTGTATTTTATTCCTCAAGCGTGCATAGGAGCGATCGCCGTTCCGGCTTGGCTCCAGGCGCGCAACCCCGTCGACGCGACCGACGGCGTATTAACGACCGCCTTTGCGCCTCCTCGTATTTCATCCGAATCGTCTACGCGAGCTAATCAGCCGAGTTACGACGAGTTGGTCTGTCGTCTTCATTCTTGGTTAGACGTTTCGACGATTTATACCGTAGTGGCCGGTCTCCTCAATATTTTGGCGATATTTGACGCGCTTGGAGGCGCCGCCCCTCAGCCTGCGGAAGAAGAGGAGAGAACTAAGAAGGATCGTAAGAAACGAAAGAACGCGGAAAAAACGGAACCGACCAAAGAAAAGAATTGACGACTTAAGGCTTGAAACGTCGGAGGAAGGGTAATGAAAGCGAATAAAATAGACGAGTCTGAAGCGCGAGTCAACACGATTCAGTTTCGCGTTAGATACCAAGAAACGGATCAAATGGGCGTCGTCTATCACGCGAACTATTTCACTTATTTTGAAATGGGGCGAACCGAGCTATTGCGTGAAGCGACCGGCGTTAGTTATCGCGACGTCGAAGCAAGCAAGACGAAAATGGTCGTTGTCAAAGCGGAATGTTCTTATTTTAAGCCTGCTCGTTACGACGATTTATTGACGTTGAAAACACGCGTAGTCGGTCTTTCTTTTACAACGATCGAACACGAATATCGTCTTTTTCGCGACGACGTTTTACTAGTCGTAGGGCGCGTTTTATTAGCGACCGTCAACGAACAAGGAAAAGTCGTGCCGGTTCCAAAGTGGATTAAGGAACTGAGCGTGAAAAAAGACGACGCATAGGAGAAGATTTGAACGTCGGCGAATCGGTCGACGTTTTCGAATCTGCGCGGGGACGTTCGCTGTTTTTCTCCAAACGAGAAAATAAGGACGGCGTCGTCTTTTTAGATAGCGCTAATTTAAAATTTATCGAAGGGAAACGACGTGAGCGAAACTTTTTTTGTTACCGGCGCGACAGGATTTATAGGCGCCCGATTAGTCGCGCGTCTTGCCGAGTCTGGCAAACGCGTTAAATGCTTGACTCGTTCGCGCCTTCGACGTAAATCTATTTCGAAATACGACGTTGATTTTGTCGAAGGCGATTTGAACGACGTCGAAGCGTTGCGTCGCGGCGTTTCCGAATCGACTTGCGTTTTTCATCTTGCCGGACTTACTCGCGAGTCTCGTCGAGGCGAATTTGACGCGGTGAATCGAGTTGGACTATTGAACGTCGTTCGAGTTTGCGCCGAAGTTAGTCCTAAACCCGTTCTTATTTCCGTTTCGTCCCTTTCCGGAGCCGGCGTCGCTTCTAAAAGCGCCGATTCTTCGACGTACGCGCCTTATCGTTTGAAACGCGAGACGGATTTTCCCAAACCCGTTTCGCCTTATGGACGCAGTAAATTCGCCGGGGAATTGGAATTAACTAAATTTGCGGACGTCGTGCCTATTTCCGTCGTTCGTCCTCCCTACGTTTTCGGCGAAGGCGATCTTCATTCGGCGCCGCTCTACAGAATGGCGAAAGAGAAGGGCGTTTTTGTCATACCAGGTTGGATCGACCGATTTTATTCGTTCGTTTACGTCGAAGATCTTGTCGAAGTTCTTATTAATGCCTTTGAGCGGGGCGAACGTTTAACGTCGACGAGTTTAACGCCGTTTGACGCGACTCCTAGCGAATGTTCAGGTCGCGGAATATATTATGCGACGTCTCACGATCCCGTTCGATTTTCGGAGTTTGGCGCAATGATTGGTCGCGCTTACGGTCGGAATCGTCTAACGACTTTTCGCGTTCCACCCGTCGGCGTCCTTGGAGCGGGAATTTACGGCGAATGTTATCGTATGGCGACTCATAAGTTGGCGTCTCTCGATTGGAATAAATCGATCGAAGCGTTGCGCGGTCCCTGGATTTGTTCAGGGGAAAAGTCTGCTTCGCAACTTGGCGTAACCGTCGGTTCAAGTTTAGAAGAAAAAATCAAACGCGCGGCGGATTGGTATTATCACGAAAACATTGACGTATGAACGTCGAGGGCGCGAAAATGAAAGATTACAAAGACTATGCAAATCTTTCCAATGCCGAGGCGTTGGAAAGAATTAAGTTTGTTCGCGCTTCTAGCGGCGATAAATTAACGATATTAGCTCACTATTACGCTTTAGACGAGATCGTTGAACTTGCCGATTTCGTAGGGGACAGTCTAGCTCTTGCTAAAAAGGCGGTTTCTTCTTCCTCCGACGCCGTTTTGTTTTGCGGCGTTCGTTTTATGCTTGAAACCGCCGATATTCTTTTGAATCGTCCCGAACGAATACTTGCACGCGGGGGACGACGCGCGATCGTAATGGCTCCCGACTTGTCTTCCGGATGTCCAATGGCCGATATGATCGACGCCGTTCAGGCGAACGATTGGAAGCGACAATTAGAGACGCTTGTTGACTTTAGCGAGTTTACGCCCATTACTTACGTGAATTCGTCGGCGGAAACCAAGGCTTTTTGCGGTCGTTACGGAGGTTCGATTTGCACGTCGGCCAATGCGGAAAAAGTAGTTCGCGCGGCTTTTGCGCGTCGTCCTAAACTGCTTTTTATGCCCGATTCGAGACTGGGACGCACGACCTCCCTTGCCGTTGGAGTCGTTCCCGAGCAGATCGCTTTGTGGCGTCCCAACGAGCCGTTTGGCGGAAATTCGCCGGAGATAATTCAACGCGCGCGCGTTATTCTTTGGGATGGATATTGCCCCGTTCATCAACGCTTTTCTTCAGCTTGGATTCGTCGTTTCCGCGAAGAAACGCCCGGCGCGCAGTTTTGGGCGCATCCCGAAGCGCAACGCGAAATAGTCGAAGCGAGCGACGGTTACGGCTCGACTACAAAATTACTCGACGTTGTTGCCAACGCGCCGAAAGGGTCGGCTCTGGCGATAGGAACCGAATGGAAATTGGTCGATCGAATACGACGTCAGAATCCCGATAAAAAAATCTTTTATCCGGGCGACGAACCAAGCGTTTGCGTCGATATGTCAAAATCAACGCTGCAGAAATCCGCTTGGGTTCTTGAAAATTGGGCGGAAGGCAATCCAGTCAACGAGGTTTCAATTTCCGAGGACGTCGCTAAAGACGCGTATCGCGCGTTAGAATCTTTGTTGTAAGACGTCGGCGTCCTTGAAGACAAGATTTTTCTGGAGAACGCGTTCGTTTTATAAAACGTTTCGTTCTCCAAATTTTTTTTTCGCGCTTTCGCGTAGTTTTGACGCGATTTCTTTTCGCCCTATTCGTTCGAAAGCATCGATCGCTTCGTTTGTCGCAAGTTCGGCAAGCGCGTAATTTTCCGACGCCAACGCGGCGACGCGTAGGAAATTACTCGCGGCAAGTTCGTCTTGCGCCAGACTCTTTCTTCCCAAGGCGATTAACGCGGTCGGACCTAATTTGAAGTTTTGCGGAAGAAGCTCGAGCGTCTTCGTCCAGCGGTCGACTTCCTTTTCCGACGGTTTTTTGAGCAGCGCCAAGCGCCATAATTGCGCCGTCGCAAGCAACGAAATTAAACGACAGGTTTGATTCAATTCGGAATCGTTTTCTTCCTCCGACTCGCAGACGACTAAATCGCGCATCGCTTCCGTCGCTTCTTTTCCGAATTGAGGCGAAGTCAACAGAACCGAGGCGGCCAGCAGTCTTCCGACTGGATTGGGACGTCCTGAAGGGTTGTTCGTCTGATCGAGCCATTCTTGCGCGTTCGTTTCGGCTTGGCGTCGCGCTTCCGTATTGGAACCTCTGGAGATCGTCGTTTGATTTGTCCAACGTAGGGGCGCGCTAGGAAGAAAAGCGGAATAAGAATCAACGCGACAGAGCAGAAAGAATTCGACGACCGCTTCGTCGTCTCTTCCCAAGGCGACTAGCGTTTCTACGATTTTCGCCGTCGCCCATTCTTTTTCTAAACGTCTTTCCGTCGACTTGCGCGCTTGTTGGAAGAAGGTTAGCGCGCGCAGAAATTGCGAATTAACGCCGCTTCGACTTCCGGCTTCAAACGCTTCGATTCCGGCTAAAAAACCATCGGAAACGGCAATTTCAAGACGTTCAAAGGAAGAAGTAGGAACCGTTTGCGTTTCATTACCGACGCTAATAGTCGCGCCGCCTCGACCCGATAAAGAGAGAACGGTACAACGCGCGCTTTTGCCGTTTTTCAAATAGACGACGTCGGAATTATTGACGCCGGGCTTGATCATCGGCGAAGATTGGTTCGACGTAGGAGGCGCGACAAGGTTCGACGAGTTTCGTTCGGCGCGCAACGCAAAAGGATTCTGCGAATTTAACGATTCCTGCGGCGATCGAGCTAAAGCGCACGTCGCGAACGCGTAGACGCAAAACGCGAAGAAAAACGACGACATTCTTCGAGTACGAAACATTTTCAATCCTTAGTATCGCGACTTTACGTCAAACCGACGCATCTAATCGCGCGGCGACACGAACGGGGCAACCGTCTAATCCGACGATCGGCAGCGGAAAACACGCGACGTCAAAGGCACGCGCGTTATCGAACAAGACGCAATTTTTTTGGACGTCGCTCCTTGAAAAACAGGGAAGCGCGTCCAATCCGACTAAACCTTCCAAAATTAAAATCGGGGGTCGACGTCCCAATAGTATGCGGTGACACTCGGCGTCGGCGCATAAATCTAATTCGTCGAGAGGTTGTTCGTTCTCCTTAACAAGGAACTTTTCGTCGTATCCCTTTTTTTCCGTCGGCAACAAGTCGTTTAATTCGACGTCAAAGGGAATTTTTGGGATCGTCGGTTCAGACGTCGACTCGATTTCAACGTTTGTCGGAAAAGAGACTAACGACGGCGTTTCAAGTCCTAAAATTCGCAAATTAGCGTAATCGTCCAACCAATCGCATATTTCGGTCGAGAGAGAAGGAAAATTCGAATAGAATTCAGGTCGACCGAACTTCGAAGCCCAATTAGTGCGCAAAAAGAGAAAATCAACCGCCTTGACAATCTGCTCAAAAGGATATAAATCGTCGACTTTTATAGAAACCGACCGGCCAAAGGACGCGTCGCCGTAGTTTGGCAAAATTCCCGTTAAATCAAGACAAGCGGCTTTTCCATAAAAGAAATCAAGCGGAAAATCGTTCAACGTCTCGCCGTCGACAAAATAATGAAAGGGCGCGTCGATATGCGTTCCTAAGTGCGAGCCTATCGTAAGACGCGAACCGTGAAATCCGTCGACTGCGTGTTCGGCAAAAGGGCGCGATCGAAAGAACGGATCGCCGGGAAACACAGGAACGCCTTCGACGATCCGACGCGATAAATCAATCCAAGTCGTCAAGGCGTCTCTCCTGTAACGTAATCGACGCGAACTCAAACGTCAAACCAATAGTTCCGCGATATAGTGAATTCGCATTTCCTTCAGGTCGGACTCTCGTCGCATCATTCCGCCGAAGTGCATCGCGCAACTCAGGTCTGTGGTAACAAGGTCGCGAACGCCTTGCTCGTAAACTTTACGAATATTTGCGATTTTCTTTTTCCCCATAGCCAAGGACGCGCCGGGCATTTTGACGCTAAACGTGCCGCCAAATCCGCAACACTCTTCGACGTTCGGAATCGGAACGTATTCAAGATCGCGAATGGAATCGATTAACGTTTGCGCCGCTTGAGCAATTCCCAACTCGCGCCGACCGTGGCAACCGATATGCAAGGAGACTTTGTGCGGAAAACTCGCGTTGAAATCCTTTTTTTTCAGAACGTTGACGAGGAATTCCGACAATTCGTAAACGCGCGCTCCAACCGCAACCGCAGGAGATTGGGAATTCGCTTCTTTGAAGAAAACGCGGCACATCGAGGCGCAAGCTGCCGACGGCGTAACAATCCAACGATAATTTGCAAAGACGCGCCCAAACTGCTCCATTACTTTTCGAGCGTCGTCCCAGTAGCCGGAGTTGAACGCCGGTTGACCGCAACACGTTTGTTCTTTCGGATAGACGAGCGGAACGCCCAATTTTTCTAAAACTTTTACGGTTGCAACTCCCGCTTCGGGAAAAAATTGGTCGACAAAACAGGGAATAAAGAGCGCGACTTCTTCGCCTTGTCGATATTCAGGGTAATCCCATTGCGGAACGGCGCGTTCTAACGCTTCAATCATTTCTACTTTACTCCAATTTATCGCTAACGCGCGCTTGCGTTTCGTGTTTGCAAGACGCGCGAACTATCGTCTCAAGACTTTGACGGAAACGCGACGCTCTTAACATAACGTCGCGTTTTTTCCGTGTGATTTTAAGCGCTAAAGTCGATCGACGTTTGTTCAATTGCTTGACGCTTTAATTTCTTTATCGGCGACGTCTGATCGACTCCAAGAACCTTCCCAATGAATTTTTGAGACGGCTTCATAGGCTTTACGCTTTGCTTCGGCGACGGTGTCGCCCAAAGCGACGACGTCGAGGACGCGTCCTCCGTTCGTTCTAACGATCCCGTTTTCGTCGAGTTTCGTTCCGGCGTGGAAAACTTTGACGTCCGGCAGTTTAGCCGCTTCGTCCAGACCGAAAATCTCATATCCCTTTTCGTAAGAACCCGGATAACCTTTACTAGCCATTACGACGCAGACCGCCGCGCGATCATCCCATTCGAGCGGGTCTAAATGAATCAATTTTTCGTCGATCGTAGCCTGCATAACGTCGAAGAGGTCGGTTTTCAAACGGAAGAGCAACGGCTGACATTCCGGGTCTCCAAATCTTGCGTTATATTCCAAGACCTTCGGACCCTGAGGCGTCATCATCAAACCGGCGTATAAAACGCCTTTAAATTTTGCGTCCATATGATTTAGCGTGAAGACGGTCGGCACAAGGATTTTTTCTTCAATCCAGTGCAATTTACGATCGTCGACTAACGACGCCGGACAATACGCGCCCATTCCTCCGGTATTTGGACCTTTGTCTCCGTCGTAAGCGGCCTTGTGGTCTTGCGCGGGTTGCAAAGTCACAATGGTTTGACCGTCGGTGATCGCCAACACGCTTGCTTCTTGACCGACGAGACGTTCTTCGACGAGGAACTTAGCGCCCGCGTCTCCAAACGCGCGATCGTCGGCGATTTTCTTGATCGCTTGTTTAGCTTCGTCTTTGGAGCCGCATACGACGACGCCTTTGCCGGCGGCAAGACCGTCCGCCTTAATGACCAAATTACCGTCGTAACTTTCGTCGACGTATTGCAACGCGTCGGCAGAATTATAAAAGACTTGACTCCGCGCCGTCGGAACGAGCGCCTTGTTCAAGACTTCTTTGCAGAAAACTTTACTGCCCTCAATTTGCGCCGCTTTTTTATTGGGACCGAAGGCTCGAATACCATTCGCTTGAAACGCGTCGATCGCGCCGACCGTCAACGGAGCTTCCGGACCGACGACGACTAATTCAACGCCCTTTTCCTTGACAAATTCGATTAACGCAGGGAAATCCTTTTCGGAAATCGACACGTTTTCGGCGTCGAGAGCCGTTCCGGCGTTTCCGGGAGCTACGTAAACTTTATCGACTTTGGGGCTACGTCCCAGCTTCCAAGCCAACGCATGTTCGCGCCCGCCGCTGCCAATAACCAAAACTTTCATTTTATTCCTTCGTTTCTTACGTGTTCCGCATATCGTCAAAGGACGCCGTTTAACGCCTGAATTTCGTCGAAAATTATTTGCTTATTCGACCAAAACGTTCGTATTATATCTTCTTTTGGTCTTTTTGTGAACTGGTGAAAAATTTTTTCAAAGACGTTTTTTCTTGAATTTAAAGACGCGCGCAAGAAAAAACTGAACGTAGAGTAGAACACGTCAAAAAACGCCGCAGAATCCGAACATCCTGCGGCGTCTAACTAAGACTCAGTTTTGGGAGAAAATAGACGTAATTTCACTCCAGTGAATTGTCGCCGACCAAGCAAGCGTACCGACGCCCACAATAATAAGCCAGTAGGCGAAGTAGTGCAACTTCCCGTCTTTCAACATCGACATCAAGATTTTGAGAGAAATCCACCCGACAATAAAACTAACTACCGCTCCGCCTAGATATACCAACATTGTCGGATCCGAAAAGAAAACGTCGGTTAAACTGGCTTCGCCCGCTTCTTTGACGACCTTCAGGAGTTCTAAAAGGACGGCTCCGGCAATGACTGGAATCGACAATAGGAACGAAAATTCAGCGGCCCATTCTCTTGACAAATTACGAGCTACAGCGGCGGAAATGGTCGATCCACTACGCGACAGACCCGGCAGAGCGGCAATTCCTTGCGCAATTCCGATAATAATCGCGTCTTTAATCGAGGTCGTTTCGATCGTTTTGGCTTCTATATGGGGCGCGTCGTCCTCGTCGCTAGCATACCTGACGTAATATTCCTCGTAATCCGACAGACAACGACTACGCAAAACGAACAACAACAAACACGCCGTAAGCAAGAAACCAACGCCGGTCGTGGTCATACTCTCTTCAAGGAAGCCGAAAAATTTCAAAATAATCGCCGCAATGATTACCGTCGGTATAGAACCGACGCAAACCAATAAAATCGCGCGACGTCGAAAGCGAAAAACCTCCGTTATCTTAGCGGAAAAGAAACACGCTACGGAAGCCAAAGTCCCGGCGTGAAGCAGGATAGACAACGTAAACGCTTCGGGCAATTCAAAAAATCGAGACAGCACAAGGAGATGTCCGGACGAACTAATCGGCAGGAACTCGCCGATTCCTTGCACGACGGCTAACACGAAAACTTTAATAACGAACGCCAGATTTGCCACTTCCACAGTAAAAACCCGTTGTCTCTGTATATTCTTTCGTAACCAAACGCTTAACGTGAACCTATCGCCTGTAGTCGCATAATATTTCGTTCGTTTCGACTACTTGACCCGAAATTTTTGATATTATCTCTAAAACAATGAACGGCGTCAAGACAGGAATAAAAAAACGAACCAAACGCGTCGACAAAACGCAATTTAGCTCGTTAAATTCGAACTTAGAAGCGGCTTCAACGACAAGACGAAACCGCTTGCAAAGACGTTTCACACTTAACGTTTATTTGCCGTTCGGCGAGCGTTCGCGGAAATAATAACCGCTTACGTTGCCAGACGAAACGGGCGCTTTTTCCGCATCTTTGACATAAGTCCGCGCAACCGTTCCGGGCGAAGCGACCGCAGGCTCGGCGTCGTCTCTATAAATCGGAGCCACGACGCCTGCCGAAACCTCAGGCTTAGGCACGCCGTTTTCTTGCAAGGACACGCCGCCTTCTTCGCGATAACGGGAAATTTGAGCCGTTTCTTTATATCCGATATTAACAAGGAAATCCGCCAAACGAATTTGCTGAACGCCGTTTGCTTTTGCAGAATCGAGGAAATCCTGTTCGGAACGTTGCATTTTTTGTTTCGCGGCGTCGTCCAAAGTAAAGTCCTTTGCCAAGACGTCGACGATCGATTCGTCGGCAACGACGACGCGGAAAACGTCGGGCGTAATCTTTCCTTGCGTAACGCCTTGGTCGTCGATAAACGCGGCGACTTCCGCTCCGGAAGACTGGATCAAGTTAATGATTTCGTCAAGGTCGCTAAGACCGTCCTTGTTGACGTCAAGATGGTAGCCAAGCGCGTATCGAACCACGTCGCCGGGGCGCCACAAAGGCGTATAGACAAGATCGCCCTGTTGGATCGGATTGGACATCTCGTCTTCCAAAATCTTAGCTTCGCAAACGTGTTCGCCGATCGCGCGAACGACCTGAACGCTGCCTTTAGATTTCGCGCCGCCCATATCAAGCGCGTCGTAAGGGAAGACGTTGAACGTCGTCAACGGACGAACGCCGTCTTTCGATCCGACGTTCAGACGAACGGTCTTCGCCGCTTGATCGGCGTAAATAACTTCGGCGTCGGCGCGTTCGAACTCGGCGTTCGAAAGCTGGTCGATTCTTTTGCTCAGATCAAGGTTAATTTCGGCAAATTTGGTCGCGGATTCCTTGAAATCGGCAGTTTCCTGCTTTGCTTTAGCGATCGCGTCAGCCGCTTGGAGCCTTATTATATCTACTTCTCGCGCCAGTTCATTATCTTTTTGCTCCAAAGCTTTACGACCCTCTTCAGCGGCTTCAAGATTCTTTTTGTGTTCCTCTTGAATGTCGGCAATTTGTTTGTCAAAATCGGCTTTCTGTTGTTTCGATTTTTTGATTTCGGCGTTTGCGGTCGCCACTGCGTCGTCGCGTTGCTTTACATAATCTGCAATTTCGGCGTTTTTAGCAGCCAAATTACGTCCAAGTTTGTCGACGGCGTCTTTGTACGTCGAATTCGCTTCGGTTTTTCCCAGCGCATTTTCAACGTCGGAACCCATTTGTTCGACTAGTTGCTTTGCGTCGCTCACGGCTTCGTAACCCAACTTCGTCTTAACGCTCGTGAAGTCGGCGGTCAACGAGCTAATCTCCGACTTTGCGTTGCTGAGTTCGCTTTGCGCCGAAGCCAATTCTTGTTTTTTCTCCGACAAACCCTTAAATCCAAAATAACTGGTCACGCCTAAGACCAACGTCAAGACGATAAACACAATAAGGGTTACGACGACGCCCTGATTTCGCATAAGTAAGGTTCTCCTTCAGCGACGACTATCGATTCGTCGGCGAACACCCAAATTCCGTTCGCGACCTCGAAAGCGACGACGCCTTCATTTTTCTTAACGGCGCGCTGACGCCGGATTATTCCCTGTGGAACCGCATAACGCGGCGCGGAATTGGTCGACGCGAAAACTTGCATCGCGCCGACGCGCCAATACGCTTACCATAAATTTTAAATTGAACGCTTCTTGGCGTCAATTAAATTATCGCAAAAATAAAAAATTAAAAGGGGCGGTCGCCCTGTCGTTTCCCGTAAATTACTACATTTGGCATATTACGCAACCTTGAAAACGTTATTTCCGTTAAAACGCACTAGACCGACAATCAGAACTTTAAAAACGTATGGATTGCGGTCTTCAGAACGTTTTGTCTTTTTCAACGATTACGACAATATTGCGGAATTTCAACGGCGTCAATTATAGACGTCGACTGTAGGGAGAGACGACGTTAGAATTTTAGCCCTTCGGGCAGACCGTTCGGAAAATGTTTCTTGAGCATCTCTTCCAAGGCGTTTGAATTTTCGTCCTCCGATTCATCCGAATCTTCGTCTTCATCGTCGTCGTCATCGCCGTCGTCATCGCCGTTGTTTTTCAAAGAATCCAAGTCGGGCATAATGATGCGCATTTGCATATCTCCGCCTAAATCGACGACGCGTTCTTGACTCTTTCCTCCGACTTGTCGCCTCGCATATTCCGCTCTTACTCCGCCCCTATTGTGTTTTGTCACGTATTCTTCCGCGTCGGGATGTCCTTGATCGGCCGCTTTTCTTGCGTATTCGAGCGCCTTGCGCGAGTCTTCGCGGCATCCGAATCCTTTTTCGTAATATTGGCATAACGCATATTGCGCGACGTCAAGTCCGGCGTCGGCTGCTTTTTTCATCCAGCGGAACGCGGCGGATTCGCTTTGTTCCACGCCGTCGCCCGTCGCGTACTCCAAACCCGTTTGATATTGTTTGTTTGCTTCGCCAAGCGCGGAGGCTTTGACGAGCCATTCCTTGGCTTCGTTTTCATTTTTTTCGACGCCGCGTCCCGTTTGGTAGCATTCGACCAACGCGTAAAAAGCCGAACTATTTTTTCCTTCCGCCGCGCGTTTGAAACACTCGACCGCTTTAACTTCGTCCTTTTCGTAGACGATTCCGCGTTGATAGAAGACTCCAAGATTAAAGAGCGCGTCGGGCTGGTTTTGTTCCGCCGCTTTTTCGAACTGCTTAGACGCTTTAGACGGGTCGGCGACGCAACCTTGTCCCATACGCAGACAGAGCCCGTAATAATATTGCGCGTCGGCGTGTCCCAACCGCGCGGCTTTTCGGAAATTGAAGAGCATTCCGAGGAAATCGATCGTTCCTCCTAGTCCGTTGCGTTGACAAAGCGCGTATTGATAGATCGCTTCCGCGTTCTCTTGGTCGACGAATTCTTTTAGAAGTTTTCGACCTGTTTGGGCGTCTTTCGGACCTCCTTTGCCTTGAACGCAAAACAGCGCGTATTTTAATTTTGCGTCTTGGTGGTTTTGTTTGGAAGCGAGCATATGCCAACGTCGCGCTTTTGCCAAATTGACGCCAAATCCGATTCCGTTTTCGTAGTTGCAACCCGTTTCGTATTGCGCGTCCGCGTCTCCTGCTTCGGCAAGTTCTCGATACAGGACGGCGGAGAGTTGTTCGTCTTGCTTAACGCCCGTTCCGTTGGCGTAGCAGTCCGCCAGCATTTTTTTTGCGTCCGCGTTTCCCTGAACGGTCGCCTTTTGCAACAACGCGATTCCCGCTTCGGCGTCTTTTGCAACGCCCAGCCCCGTCAGTAACGCGATTCCAAGAGAATATTGAGCCTCGGGGTTTCCTTGTTCCGCATCGATACGATATTGCGCGATTTTTTCGTTTTCTTGTTCGATCGACATTTGTTGTTCCTTGACGTTACGCGTCTGTTTTCAACGCTTTTCAAAAAATTTGCAGATAAAATACGAAGGCGGTTCTATACGACAAGCGCGTGAAAATTCGACGCCGTTCATTTAGAATATGAAGGCGTCGAAATAATACGCGGGTACGCGCTTTCAAGGTTGAAAGAAGAATTAAGCCCCAATTTTTACGGCGGCTTTTTTCCTTGCGGATTCGTAAACGGCGCAAATAACTTCGACGCTCTTTCGTCCTTCATAACCGTCGATTAACGGCTTGCGTCCTTTTTCTATTGCGTCGAGAACGTCGGCAAATTGCTTGGCGTGCGCTTGATGTCCGATCGCCGCAGGGTCCGCTGCGCCCCCTCCGCCCGAAAGACGATTTGCCATTGATTCGCGAATCGCAACGTCTTCTTCCGACGCTCTTTCGAAGTCCCACTTGATTACGTCTTCTTCTTCAACGACGGCCGAGCCGAGATTTCCGTGAATTTCAATTCGTTTTAAATAACCAGGATAGGCGGCGGTCGTCGCTTCTAGTAAGCCGAGCGCGCCGTTCTTGAATCTCAACGCCGCTACGGCGACGTCTTCGACTTCGATATTTTGGTGCGCGACTAAGCCAGTTAACGCCGTTACTTCTTCCACTTCGCCCATCAACCACAAGAGTAAGTCGACGCTGTGAATCGCCTGATTCATTAGCGCGCCTCCTCCGTCTAGTTTCCACGTTCCGCGCCACGCGCCCTTGTCGTAATATTCCTGCGTTCGATACCATTTGACGATGGCGTCGCCAAGAGTCGGCTTGCCAAATCGACCGTTTTCTATCGCTTTCTTCAGCGTGACGCTCGACTGATGAAATCGGCTTGGAAATACCGTCGACAACGTTACTCCCGCTTTCTCGCACGCGTCGATAATTTCGTCGCAACGCGCGGTCGTAACTTCGAGCGGCTTCTCGACGATAACGTGCTTGCCCGCTTTGGCGGCGGCGACGGCGGGATCAAGATGCGCTCCGCTCGGCGTTCCGATCGTTACGATTTGGACGTCCGAATCGGCGAGAAAATCTTTGAAATCGGGATACGCTTTGCAACCGAATTCTTTTGCAACGCGTTCGGCCGCCGTTGGGATTTGATCGTAACAAGCGACTAACTCGGCTCCGATTTCTCGAATAGCGCGCGCGTGAAAAGTCGAGATCATACCGCACCCGACGATTCCAAATTTATTGACTTTCATCTTGCGTTCCTTTTGTAGGTCGACAACAACAAATAACATAGGCGCGCGTTCTTGCGAGCGGCGTCTCAAAACGTCGTCACTATTATAATGGACGAAGAATGAAAAAACAAGCGCCGCGTCTTATTACAAAGGGACGTTTTACAGACGTTATTTTTAGTAAATTTGTTAAAGTTGCACGTTATGCGTCCGATAAAGCGAGTATGATCGCGTTTGTTTGCGAGTTCGTTGCATTTTCGTACCTTAACCCAAACGTCGTTCCTTAGCTATGTCCACGTTGAAATTATTCCGCGTTGCGTTCGTCTCGTTCGTCGTTTTTTGCGCGTCGTGCTTGACGTCCGTCGTTTCCGCAGAAGTTAACGTTGATCTTCCCGAGTCTCTATTGGAAGACCGCGACGTCGAACGATCCGCAACGGAACTCGTATCGCCGACGAATCGCGACGACGAGGGGGAAAAAGATTCCGATAAATTGAAACGTTCAGAAACAAACGGCGTGCGTTACGCTTCTCTTTCCGTTTCTTCTCGCGCGAAGGAACCGAATTTTAAGGGACTGAACGACAAGTCGGACAACGCGCTTGAATTACACGACGTTCAGGAATTTTTGTCAGATTCCGACGAATCGGAAGTCGACGCGGCGTATGAAGAAGATTTAGCGGCGGAAGCGTCGGAGGAGATAGAAACGGCGGAAGAGGTCGCGACTAACGATTTTCAAGCGATAATCGACGAGTGTTTTTACGCGCTTGATCCCTATTCCTCGTTGTTTATCGAACATCCAGCGACGTCGGAATGGACGGACGGAATTCTTGCGTTGATCGAGGAGTTTTATCAAACGGCGGAGGCTGAACCTGAGCGCGCGCGTCTTATTGTTAAAGCGTTTCGGTCAAAAATTTCTCAAGTCGACGCGTTGAAAAACCGTCTCGCAACGTTTGACTTTAGAAGGAAAACTGCGGCGCGATCGACCGACGGCGAAACGGAAGTTCCCCGCTTAGTCTCGCGATATACGCCTTCTCAACGTCAGGCGTTGCTTGAATCTTTTAGGAACGCCTTGGAACGACGCGCTCATATTTGGTTGCGAGCCGTCGACTACTTTGAGGCGAAAGCGAACGACGAATTAACGCTTGCTAAGGAACCGACCTCGACTCAACTTGTCAAAATTATTCAGCGCGCGGAAGAAGTCCAGAAATTTTTCGGCGATTCTTCCAACGGTCGAAGCTGGCGTTCCAGTTTTGACGTCGACGCCGTTTTGAACGACGCGCGACGTTTATTAGCGACTTATTCCAACGATTTTGAACCGATAGGGGATCAAGCGACGTTTGCAACGGAAGAAGATTCAAAAAAGGCGTCCGCTTTGGAACGCGCGCGACTTGCGCGTTTCTTACGCGACAGACTCAATTCCGTCGCGTATAAGATAGAGAAAACGCCGATGACGTCCGAACAAAGAAAGATATTTTCGACGCCCTCGTTGGTTGCTTGGACGTCGTTGGTCGGTAGTTTTGCCTGCGATCAAACCGAAGGAAGCGCGGCGCTTTACGAATTTGAACGTTATGAAAACGTCGGGGGCGGTCGGAACGCGCGTTCGTTGCAACAAGTCGCGTTGCGTATGGCGACTTCAAAATCGTCGGTTTGTCGGGAATTTGGACGTTGTATCGAGTCGGTCTACGACAATCCCAATATTAAGACCTACGTTTCCGAAGCGTTGATCAATCGTCTTTTACCGATACGCGATCCCGAGTTTGACGTCGTTCAAGAAACGATTCTAAACAATCCCGTAGCGGGAAGCCGACGCGTCGATACCGAGGCGTCGATTAAATTGACGCCCGACCCCGAACGACTGCTTATGACTTTGAACGTTCACGGACGAGTTTTTGCCTCGACCAGTAGCGAATTTATGTCGGCGCGCCTTCATAATCAAAGTTATGCGACTTACGCGGGCGCGAAGTTAATCGAATGGCGCGATTCCGGCATAGTTTACTCGCCCGCGCGAGTGAACGCGGATTCCGCCGTTCGTTTGGAGGGCGTGGAGACGGAAATCGATTTCGTTCCTCTTGTCGGCGACGTCGCGCGCGAGGTGATGCGTAGTCAATACGAATCGAAACAAGAAGCGATTCGTTCGCAGACGAAAAATCGCGTGGCTCAAGAGGCGCGCGAGCGTATCGATAAAGAAGCGAACGAACGATTTGACGCCGTGAACGCTCGTTTACGCGATAATTTTTTCAAGAATATGTCGAATCTTGGATTGTCGCTCAAAACGCAACGTTCGCGAACGACTGAAGATTGGCTTTTGGCGTCGTTGCGATTTGGTTCCGATTTTTCGCTTGGCTGTCAGTCGCCCGAGCCGCCGACGCTTTCGGGCGCTTTTGCCGATTTCAAGTTTCACGAGTCTGCGGTCAACTCTTTTCTCGCGCAACTTGATCTTGCGGGTCGGACGCTGACGCCTCGCGAGACGCTCGATTATCTTGCCGATAAATTGAACAAGCCGCGCCTACGCGATATTGAAATCGCCGATTCGAAATTGAGTTTTACTTTTGCCGACGAAGACCCTGTCGTCGTTCGATTTTTCGAAGACCGCGTTTTCTTACGGTTGACGTTTAACGAATTGACGCTAGGAAAATCGACTTGGAACGACGTCGAAGTTTCCGTCTCTTACAAACCGACGGTTTCTGACGACGGAACGACGACGTTCGAGCGGGACGGCGCGATCGAATTATACGGACCGACGAATATTCGCGCCCAAATTCCCTTGCGCGCCGTCTTCACGAAAATATTTCCGCCTAAGAAATCCTTTGACGTCGACCCGGAAATCTTGAAGACGGACGAGCGTTTTGCGGGGCTGGGACTGGGGTTGTGTCGCGTTTCGCGCGGATGGTTTGCAATTTCGGTCGTCAAGAGGGAAAGAACTTTTGACGACGAATTGCTTGGACGTTTGGAGTAGGAATTACGCTTTACTTTGGGCGGCGACTTTCGGAACTTGAGGACGATTGGGTTTTCGAATCCTTTTGTTTTTTTTCCGCAATCACTCGAGGCGCCTCAAACAATACGACAAGAATTATTGCCAAGACGGCTCCGATAACGAGAGCGACGTCGTTCTTCATAAAGACTCCGACGATGCTGATCATCATCGCCAAAGCGACTAAACAGATGGAACCTGTCTGACCACGCGTCGACAGTTGCACGCCGTCCGCCAATATTTTAAGTTGCATCGTCTGACGGCTTTTTCCTTCGTTCATTACCATTTCCAAAATTTGTTTAGCGGATCCCGGCTGAATTTGTTCATATTTTTCGAGTTCGCTAGGAGAGGGCAAAGGTCCTTTATAAACGTAGAGCGACTCCTTCTCTAACCCGTCGGGAACATTGTCTCGTTGGCGAAGTAGAGTTTGATAATTGGAGTTACTCGCATTTAACGTCGATGGGAAAGATTCTTGCTGGTCGTTTTTCGAAGGAATAACGACTTTTTCTTCATTGACGCCGGACGTTTGCGTCATTGTTAACCTCCTGCAACTTGGTCAACCAAGGGAGATTTCATTTCCTTGGAGACTTTTTTTGATTAACTCAATCTTCGACGTTCCGAAAAAAACTTTTCAGAAGGCTTTGAACAATCGCAAGAAAACGCTATGCGGGAGAATTGGGAACGAGAACTACGCGGAAACCGAGATTGTCGGCGCCATTTGACGGATCGACGACGTCTCGAATTGCCGGACTGCAAAACGCCGCAATACTTCGCCAACTACCGCCGCGAACAACCAACTCGCCCGCCTCGGATTGAGATTTAGTCCATTCCCAAACATTACCCAGCATATCATAAATTCCCCAACGGTTATTCTTTTTTGCGCCAACCTCGCGCGTTTGTCCTCCGCTGTTTTCGTTGTACCAAGCGTGGTCGTTAAGCGAAAATTCATTAGTTGAGTCCGTTACGCCTGCGCGACAAGCGTATTCCCATTGTTCTTCCGTCGGCAACTCAAAACGCCATCCTACGGAGACTACGCCAGACTTGTTAAGTTGCTCGACAAATGCCTCGCATTCGAACCAATTGACGTTTTCAACGGGAAGTTTTGCCCCTCTAAAGGAACACTCTTTCGTTCTTTTAATTCCGAAGGCGTCCCATTGTTCCTGCGTCGTTTCCGTCTCGCAAATCCAAAACCCATCGTTTATTACAACGTCGCGCTGGTATTCGTTGTTTAAACGTTCAGCTTCATTAGTAGGACTGCCCATCGTAAAGGATCCTGGGGGACAGTAGCGGAATACAAATTCGACGCCCTTATATTCTAAGGTTGGACGCGCCCCTGCTTTGATTTGAGAAGAAAAAAGGTCTTGAACATCCGGCGCATCAGCGTTCTTCGTCTGTTTGTTCAATTCGGTCTTGTCCAAGGGAAGTCGGCTCATTACGCGTTTAAAGTCCGCTCCAACTCTTTCCATATCTTCCGCGAAATTAATGGAATCTTGTTCCCAAGGAGAGAGTTTTTCGTTTGACAAAATTTTGAGACTTTTGCCAGCGTCGAGATTTAGCGAATCTAAAACGGTAGGAATTTTCATTTTCAGAGTCGGGAAAAGCGTCAACGTAGAAGCGCCGCCGCCAAGCGTGGCAAAGCCTTTTCCTAACGTGTTTACCAATTCCTTTAACACTTGAAATTCTCCCCGTGTTTGATCTTTGTTTAAATAACAAAACTTTTGCAGATCGCTAAACGGAAAATTGCCAGTTCTCCGCCTTTTCCACAATTATACTCTTATTTGGATTCTCAAAAAAGATAATTTCTATAAAAATTCTTGTTTTTAGTAACCGAACGTGAGACGTTTTAACGGATTTGTGTTCTTCGTTAAAGTTTTCTTGCGTTTGTCTCGATTTTGCCGACGGAACATCTATTGAAGATTCCCGGTTAGTCGTGATTTGCCAACACAAGACTGAGTTTGTCGCTGGGTTGTTGAAAAATTTTGAAAATATTTAAAATTTTTCGAAAAATAAAGTGAGAATCGCATTGCGTCGAGCGTATTAGCAATAGTCAAGTTCCTCGTCCCATAAAGAGTTCAGCGACGACGACGCAAAAACGAGATTGATCAAAAATATAACGAATCGCTAGTTAATCGCGGTAATATCACGTTTGGGATTTCTCCTGATTTTTTGAGTCATTGGAAACAGTCTATAATTGGTTTTCGTAGGGGACGTTCGCATACCTATAGTTCCGCTACGATCAAAAGCCTCCTAATTGTTCGCGAAGTTTATCATTTGACCTACCTCGCTACCGAGGGATTGGCAAGAGGTTTATTTAAAACTCTTGACATAAACGACCAAAACGTTCCAGACTATACGTTGCTTTGTAAACGCGCCAAGACGTTAGTGGTAAATCTTCACGTCCAAAATAAAGGACGCGACCTTAATATTCTCGTCGACGACTCTGGATTGAAGGCATACGGAGAAGGCGAATGGAAAGTAAGGAAATACGGGGAAAGTAAACGTAAAAATTGGATTAAAGTCACGTTGTCGTCGACACGAACACGCAACAAATAACGACGGTAAAAACAACTTCGAAAGGAGTCGACGGAGCTGAAGTCTTTTCCCGCTTAATCGACGAAACAAAGGGCAAAACACAAAGCGTTGCGACGGATACGACAAACGCAAGGCGTATGTCAAGACTTCGGAAGAAGATATTATTCTAATCATTCCACCTCGCAAAAACACAAGGAAGGATCACGCGGGTTCTTGAGGAGTAGTCGGGAGATACAGGAACGAAGCGATCAACATAATGAAAAATGAAGGAATAGACAAATGGAAAGAACAAACGAAGTATGGAAAAAGATCGTTGGTCGAATCCACTATGAACAGATTAAAAGTTACCTTTGGGGAAAAATGTAGAAGTAGGATTAGGGAAAATTAAATTGCCGAAACATTAATTAAAGCTGTAGTACTAAATATGACGATTGGATTGTCCGCTGTTTTTTAAGGATTATTCAACAAACCCGGTAAAACTTAAACGATCAATTAGACGCAATTTTGAACGCGTCGTTTAAAAAAAGGTCGTCGACGTTCAGTTATCCCAAACGTCGACGTCCTGTTCGTACTTCGCGTTACTCCGTTTGGGACAAACTTTTCTTATTTCTATCCAAGAAGTTCTTATGGACGAATTCGCGCCAGCGTTGAATAGTTGCGTAAATTGGCGGCAGGAATCCAACGCCGAGGACTGTTGCGGAAATCATCCCCCAGCCGGTGCATACTCCGACGATGTTTCGACTTGCCGCGCCGGCTCCGCTTGCGAGCATTAGCGGAATAACGCCGACGACAAAACAACCTGCCGTCATCATAATCGCGCGATATCGCTGATTGGCTCCGTTCAAAGCGGCTTCTTCGATCGGGACGCCCGATTCTCGCTCTTGTTTGGAAAATTCGACGGTTAAAATCGAGATTTTACTTGCCAGCCCTAACAACATAATTAGACTCAACTGCGCGTAAACGTCCAACGTCATATTACAAATTTTCAGGGCGAACAAGCCTCCGAAGGTCGCAAAGAGAACGAAGAGCAAAACGGGGAGCGGAATCGACCACGATTCGTATTTTGCCGCCAAGAAGAGATATCCGAACGCTAACGACAAAACGAGTAGAATTCCCAGTTTGCCTTCGTTGCCGCGTTGGTGATAACTCAAATCGGTCCATTCGATCGAATACTCTTTCGAGAAATCTTCCTTTACGAGCTTTTCGATTTGTCTCATAATATCGCCGGAACTTGCTCCCGGCATAGGCTCGACGTTAATAGGCGCCGCCATCGCTTGATTGAAACGCGCGATGCGCTGAACGCCTAGTTTGTAACTCACTCGCGCCAATTCCGACATAGGAATCTGTTTGCCTAGTCTGTTACGCACCGTCAACTCGTCAAAGTTGCCCAAGTTGGCGCGTTGCGCATCGTCCGCTTGAAGTTTAACTTTGAAAGAGTAGCCTTGCGTGTTAAAGTCGTTGACGTAAGCCGAGGCGATTTTGCTTTGCAAGGTCGAGAATATTTCCCCTTTCGAAGAATTCAGCGCGGCGGCCGCTTGCGGGTCGACGTCTAAATATAATTGCGGAGCGCTTGCCGTGTAGGAACTAAACGCGAAGGCAATTTTTGGACAACGCGATTTGTCGTTCAATTTTTCCAACAATTCTTTCGTCGCTATTTCAAGCGATTTTGGAGTTGCTTCTTTGTTACACAGCATAAAGGAAACGCCGCTTGTCGCGCCTAATCCCATAATTGCCGGAGGTTGGAAGATAGCGGTTGTTCCTTGCGGAATTTTGTCGCAACGGGACGACAATTCGTTTATGATCGCGGTTGCTTTTTTCGAGGCTTCTTTGCGTTCGCTCCATGGCTTAAGAGACAAAATGCCAAGCCCAACTTCTTCCGTTTCTCCTGCGGTGAACGAAGCGCCGGCGATCGTAATAATATGTTTAGTTCCGGGAATATCGGACGCCAGCCTATGATACAAATCAAGCATAGAACTTGTTCTTTTCAGAGTCGCGCTTGACGGCAAGGCGAAATCGGAGAATATAGTTCCCTTGTCTTCAGTCGGAATGAATCCTTCGCTCAAGAGTTTAAACGCCCATTTATTCCCAAAGACGAGCGCGACAAGAATGAGACAAGTTGCTAAACTACGACGCACAAAAACCTTGGAGATTCTCAAATAGAAGTTTTTCGTCGAGTTAATTTCAAACTCGAACAGTTTGAACACGGCGTTCTTTTTCTGATTTTCTTTATAAGGGCGCAACAATAACGCGCATAACGCGGGACTCAACGTCAACGCGTTAATCGCCGAAAAGATAATGGCGACGCACATCGTTACGGAAAATTGTTTGTAAATCGTGCCGACGATTCCTCCGAAGAACGAAAGCGGCGCAAAAATAGCGACCATAACGAAAGTCGACGCCAAAATTGCGCCCGTCGTTTGTTTCATACTTTTAACGGCCGCGTCGTAGGGACTAAGTCGTTCCTGTTCGATCAATCGCGTCGCGTTTTCGACGACGATAACGCCGTCGTCGACCAGCAGACCGACGACCAAAATCAATCCGAACATAGAAAGAACGTTGATCGAATAGCCCATAAAGAACATCGCAAAGAACGTTCCTAACAACGAGACTGGAATTGCGACCGCCGGAACGATCGTCGCGCGCCAGTCTTGTAAGAAGACGTAGGTAACGAAAACGACTAATCCCAACGTCAAGAACAACGTAAACACGAGTTCTTTGATACATTCGCGAATAAATTCCGTCGGATCGTATCCTAATAGACCGTCGATACAATCTGCCGGAAAACGCGTTTTAACGTCTTCGAGTTTTGCGTTGCAGGCGTCGATAATGTCGATCGCATTCGCTCCGTCTTGGCGATACAACTGCAGAATGATCGCCGGCTTGCCGTCCCAGTAGCAATTGGTCAGATAATTTTCGGCGTCAAGTTCGACCTTGGCGACGTCTCCCAACGTAACTTGGCGGTCGTCTTCCGTCGACGCCACGACTATGTCGGAAAACTCTTCCGGCGTTTGTAGTCGACCGGGCGCGTCAAGTTTAAGTTGCACGTAATCGCTCGCTTCTTCCGAACCAAACGATCCGATCGCCGCTTGAACGTTTTCTCGCTGAAGCGCGTTGGCAACGTCGTCTACTTCCATACCAAGCCCGGATAATTTTACCGTGTCGATCCAGACGCGCATCGAGTAGTTGCGCGCGCCCGAAATAGAGACGGAACCGACGCCCGGTACTCGCGAGAAGACGTCTTTCACGTTCATTCGAACGTAATTCGCCAAGTCTAAAAAACTGTATTTGGATTCGTCTGAAGTCGTGAAAACGTAACAGCCGACCATATCGGACGAACGTTTCGCGACGGTAACTCCGTACTCGACGACTTGTTTCGGCAATCTTGCTTGCGCGCGTTGAACTGCGTTTTGAACGTTGACTTGCGCTATGTTGGAATCCGTTAGAGGCGCGAAATAGAGCGACAACGAATAGGAGCCGTTGTTTGTGGATTCGGAACTATAGTAAAGGAGTTTTTCAATTCCGTTGCATTCTTCTTCGATAATACTTGCGACCGTTTCCGTCACGACTTCCGACGACGCGCCGACGTAATTAGCCGTAACGTATATGCACGGCGGCGCAATTTCCGGATATTCCGCGACGGGAAGCGCGGGAACGCAAAGGATTCCCAACAACGAGAGAACGATCGATATGACGAACGACAACTTCGGGCGGTCGATAAAAATTTTTGTAAACATCTTCGTTTTCCCCCTAGCTTCATTCCGCTTTGTTAGGGGCGATTTCTTCGTATTTTCCCGTCGGATCGAAGGAAATCGGCTTGACTAGCGAGCCGTCTTCAATTTTGTTCGTTCCTTCGACGACGACTCTTTCGCCAGCCTGAAGACCTTGGGAAACAACTTGATAACGACCCGCGACGCTTCCCAATTTGACGAAACGCTTTTCGACGCGATTATTTTTATCGACTACGTAGACGTAATTTCCGTCTTCAGTCGTTCCGACGGCTGAAACCAAGACGACGACGACTGGTTCTTTCATTTTTTTCGCAAGAAGAACCGTCGCGTAACTTCCAGGGAAGAACCTCGCGTCGTCGTTTTCAACTGTCGCCCAAATTACGATCGTGTTAGTGCTAGGATCGACTTGGTTGTCGATCAACGTAATTTTTGCGTCGGGGTAGTCGACCATTGCTTCGTAGTCGTCGCGACTTTGACCGACGGGACAGATTTTAATACCGGCTAAATCGCGAATCTTCGACTCTCCTCCAAACGCGTCGTTAAACGCGCTGGCGCCGATCGCAAAACGAACGTAAATCGGCGAAAAGGATTTCACGTCGACCAACTTGCCCGTCTGCGGCGTTACCAAGTTGCCGCGCGTTACGGAGACTTTGCCTATTCGACCAGAAATAGGAGATTTGATTTTTGTGTAGGAAAGCGTGTTTTCGGCGTCAAGTTGCGCCGCTTGAGCCTGTTTGACGGTCGCCTGCGCGATCGAAAGACGACTTTCCGCATCGTCTAAGTCGGCTTGCGAACCCGCTTGACGTTCTAATAAATCATTGGCGCGATCATAACTTGTTTGGGCGTTCTTTTGTTCGGCTAACGCTTGTTCTAACGCTCCTTGCGCCATCGCGAGCGCCGTCTTATAGGTCGTGTCTTCAATCTCGAACAGGAGATCCCCTTCTTTGACTTCGTCGCCTTCTTTAAAGTTGATTTTTTCGAGTTGTCCGGTAACTCGAGGAACGATCTCGACTTCCTCGATCGCGACGAATTGTCCGGCGTATTGACGAGGTTTCAGATACGAAACGCCGACGGCGTCGTCGACGACGACGGACGTCGCTTTTTCTTCCGTCGGCGCGGACGTTTTTTCTTCCGACGCGATCGTCGCCGTAAGTTCCGTTGAATTTATGGAACGATCTGTCAAGACGTTCGTAACGACGACTCCGATTATTACAGCGACGCCAAGAGCTACAAATTGCGTTTTTTTCATATTTTTTTCCGTGAATAGATCAACGCGACGTTGACGAGACAAACGACGCGTTTCTTTTTCGTTTAGTAGTACAAAGGCTTACGGCAAACGACGAAATCGTCTTTACAAGTTTGCAACGGCGTAAATCGTTTCGGCTCCGTTTTTTTTCTATTCTAACTGCGCGTTGTCGCCGCGACAAGTTGAGTTTACTCTTAACTAACCTCTCGTCAAGTAGGGACGTTCTTTTAAACGGTTTGGCGGAATTGACGTCAAGCCTTGGCAAGTCTAAAGTCTCATAATCGACTTACGCGATTAGAGACGCGCCCCCCCTTGTTTTTTTGTCGCGTAGAGTAGAATTTCTTGCGCCGAGAGATGCGTTCCAAGACGCGTTCCGCAGTTGCGTTTCAACGCGAGGAGAGACTGAAAACGATGATAGAATTTAATAAAACAAACGATTTTTTGGTCGGGATCGATTCCGACGGTTGCGCCTTTGACACGATGGAATTAAAGCATAAAGAGTGTTTTATTCCGAATATTGTCAATCATTGGGGATTGAAAGGCGTCAGCAAATACGCGCGCGAGGCGGCGGAATTTGTCAACTTGTATTCCAAGTCGCGCGGCGTCAATCGTTTTCCTGCGTTGATTGAAACGTTTCGACTCTTGCAAAAGCGCCCTGAAGTCGTCGCGCGCGGCGTTAAAATTGAGATTCCGCAAGTCTTGGTCGACTGGATAAAGGCGGAAACCAAGCTCGGAAATCCGGCTCTGATCAAATACGTCGAGGCGCATCCGAACGACGAACTGATGAAAAAAACGTTGGCTTGGTCGATCGAAGTCAACGAGACGATCGATCGAATCGTCGGCGAGGGCGTGCCTCCGTTTCCTATGGTTCGCGAGTCAATGCAAAAATTGCAAGGACGCGCCGATATTTTGGTCGTTTCCGCGACTCCGCAAGCCGCGCTGGAAAAGGAGTGGGCGAATCAAGATTTAGCGCGATACGTTCAGGCGATCTGCGGACAGGAAGTCGGAACTAAAAAAGAGTCGCTCGCGTTTTCGAAGCTCTATCCTAAGAATCACGCGTTGATGATCGGCGACGCGCCGGGCGATTACAAATCCGCGTTGGCGAACGACGCGCTCTTTTTCCCAATCAATCCGGGCGAAGAGGAAGCAAGTTGGCGTCGATTCTTCGAAGAGGGCGCCGAACGGTTCCTTCGCGGCGAATTTGCGGGGTCTTATCAGCAGGAACTTCTTGACGACTTTGATTCGCATTTGCCGATCGATCCTCCTTGGCGTCAAATCGATCAAACGATTTAGTCGAGCCGTTATACGCACGCTCGTTTGGATTCAAAGAACAAGTCGACGAGTTATCAGGAATAGATTTCAATGAAGTGTCCGTTTTGCCATCAGGACAACGACCGCGTTATTGAAACACGCACGAGCGACGATCGGTTCGTAATACGTCGTCGTCGTATTTGTCAGTCTTGCCGTCGCCGTTTTACGACTTACGAACGCATCGAGGTCGTCAACGTTCGCGTCGTCAAACGCGACGGCACGCGCGTCCCGTTTGATCGGAGCAAAGTTCGCGAGGGAGTCGAGCGCGCCTGTTGGAAGCGTCCTATTCGAGAATCGCAGATTTCAGAGTTAGTCGCCGAGTTGGAGACGTCGCTTGAAGGCGAAACGGAAGTCGACACGCAACGCATTGGCGAAATGACTATGGAACTATTGCGCAAACTTGACGAAGTCGCCTACGTGCGTTTTGCGAGCGTTTACCGTCGATTTACTACGGCGCAGGATTTTGTTACGGCGTTTCAAACGGGCGCCTTGTCGAACAACGAAACGACCGACGCAATTTCTTAGAGAACACAAAGGTAAAGAAATGGGAAAACTTGACGCGTTTAAGGATTTTGTACGACCGGGCGTTCCAATTTCGACGTTGACTTGGCTGGGACTTGGCGGTCCGATCGAATATTTGGCTGAACCGCGTTCGGAAAAAGAACTTGTCGACGTCTTAAAAGTTTGCGCCGAAGAAGGAATCGAAGCGCGCGTTTTGGGCGAGGGATCCAACATCCTCGCGTCTGATCTTGGCGCGCCGGGGATCGCGATCAGGTTGTCGGAACCTTGCTTTTGCGAGATACAAATAGAATCGCCTAACGTTGTCGTCGGCGCCGGCGTCAAAATAGGACGTCTTGCGACCGCCGTCGCCAGCGCCGGTTTAGGCGGGTTGGAAGGCTTGATCGGCGTTCCCGGCACGGTCGGCGCGGGCGTGGTCGCGAACGTTTCTACTTCCGACGCCACGCTTGGGCAATGGGTCGAGTCTGCGCGCGTCGCGACTTTTTCGGGCGAAATCCTCGAATTGACGCAAGACGATTTTGTGTTTGGGTATCGTAGTAGCAACTTGGACAACGTCGTCGTTTTGTCGGTTAAATTCAGACTCGAGCCCGACTCGCCCGAAGAATTGACGCGACGCCTTCAAAAATTTTGGATCGTTCGCGAGAAAACGCGTCCCGAAGTCGGGGGCGGTCTGGCGCGTATGTTCCAAAATCCGCGCGGACAAAAAGCTTCGGAACTTATTTACGAGGCGGGATTCAGCGGAGCGCGCATTGGAGGCGCTTTCGTATGCGAGAAAAATTCAAATCTTATTCAGACGGAACCGGGCGCGACGAGCGAAGACGTCAAGCGGCTTCTCACTTTGATCCAAACTCAAGCGAGCGAAAGAATCGGCGTTCAATTAGAACGAGAATTGGTAATTTGGTAAACTTCGTGGGAACGCCGATCGTTAGAAAGGCATGCGAGAATGGCTAAAGACTTTTATATTCCCAAGGGATATCGTTTTGCGGGCGTGAATTGCGCGATTAAACCTAAGTCGACAAAATTGGATTTCGCGCTTGTCGTTTCCGATTTGCCCGCGACGGGCGCCGGGGTTTACACGCAGAACCTCAACTGCGGCGCGCCGGTGACTTACGACCGCGAACGAACGCCGGGACGCGGTTTTCGCGTCGTGGCGACCGATTCTGGAGTCGCCAACGCCTGCACTGGAAAAGAAGGACTTTTCAACGCTCGTAAAATGGCGGAGTACGCCGCCGAAGCGATCGGCGCGACCGGCGATCAAGCGTTGGTTATGTCGACCGGCGTTATCGGCGTCCAGCTTCCAATGCGAAACATCGCCCTAGGCGCCGAGAAGGCCGCCGCGAAACTGGGAACGACCTTGCGCGATTTCGAAAAGGCCGCGACCGCGATGACGACCACCGACACAAAGATTAAAATCGTTTCGCGCGAGGCGACGACGCCAAGCGGCAAGACGATTCGAATTGCCGGGATGTGCAAGGGCGCCGCGATGATTGGTCCGAATATGGCGACGATGTTGGCAGTGCTTATGACGGATGCTATGCTGGATCCGCAAGACGCGCAAGACGTCCTGCGCGCCTCGGTTGAAGACACGTTCAACTGTATTAGCGTAGAGGGACATACTAGCACTAGCGACACCGTCCTGCTTCTTGCCAACGGAGCCGTAGATCCCGCGCCTTTAAAAGGGGACGATTTACAGGCGTTTTCCGCGCTGTTGCTTGAAATGTGCCAAGAGTTGGCGCCGATGATTCCTAACGACGGCGAAGGCGTCACGCACCTTATTACGATCGACGTTACTGGAGCGCCTGATCGAGAGGCGGCAAAAAAACTCGCGCAAACCGTCGCTAACGACGCTTTGGTTAAGACCGCGATTTGCGGCGCCGATCCCAACTGGGGACGTATCGTTTCCGCGACGGGACGTTGCGGCGTTCCTTACGATCCGAATAAGGTCTCGCTCAAAGTCAACGGTTTTTTACTCTATGAAAACGGAACGCCCGTCAATTTTGACAAAGAGGTCGTTTCCAATTCGATTAGGAATAATCGCGACGTGAGTTTTGAACTTTTCTTCCAAGAAGGCGACGGGAAGATTCGGTTCTGGACTTCAGATTTGACCGCCGAATACGTCCATTTAAACGCCGACTATACGACCTGATTTTCTTTACGTTCCAGTCAAGTAGTCGTCCAATTTCGAATCGTGCGTTTAGAGACGCGCGATTTTTTTATGTCTCGATGCGTGTGAAATAAGATTTAATTATGGGGCTGGTTTGAAAATGATTGATAAAAGGACGACTTGACGCGCTTTTCTTTACGACCAGCGAATAAGCGTTTTAACGCAAGCAGTTTTTTTAAGTTTCTTGCGATATGAAATTTACTAAATATAAAAATAGAAAAAATGGATAAAATAGGTATTGACAAAAGCGGCGTAATCGCTACATTCTGAAAAAGTCAAGTTTTTTTTGTTTTTTTTTGATTTTATTCGGTTATTATCAATCGGTTTCGGCGTTTGCCTAGGTAATATATAATAGAGGTCGAGTCGTCGATTAAGCGGTATGCGAGGAGAAAGCGGCAAGGGACGTTGGCGAATTCCAAGCGTTGGCGGTTTTCGAAGGTTTTAGGGAAGGGCGGCGTTTGACGTTTTGTTCGCTGTTGACTGGTAAAACTTTTTAAAACAGGAAAAATAGACAAAGATAGATAAAAGTATGATTTATTAAAAACAGGACGGTTCTTAGAGGGCGTAGTTTTTGTTTAACGTTTGAACGCCCCTTTGTCGTCTTTGTTTTAGCGAATCGACGCGCTTTTTCGCCGATAAATGATTCGATTCCCCGTTTGGCGGGGCGTTTTGCGTTTAGTCCTCGCTCTTTGCGTAGAGTTTGCGCAAAACTGCACGCTTGTAGAGACTGCCGTTACGCGTTGTTTTAACGCGGCTTCGGAGTCTCGCTTGTATCGATTAGGAGTTTAGCTTTGTACGAAGAAGAAGACGTTTACGGCGAAAACGAAGTGTCGATGTTCTCTTCATACGACCCAACGGACGACCTCGACGACGAATTCTGCGGGGTTCTTGACGACGTTGAGGACGGCGACGTGGAACGCGACGTCGCGCCGGAATCTGATTCGGACGAAGAATCTAATTCGGGTTCCGTCGACGAAGAACTTCTCGGCATAGTTCCCGACGAAGGGTGGTCCGACGACCCCGTTCGAATGTACTTAACGCAAATGGGAGAAATCCCGCTTCTAACGAGACAGCGCGAAGTTACGTTGGCAAGGCAAATCGAGTCGTCGCGCCGTCGGTTCCGCGCTAAGTTGTTGGAGTGCGATTACGTCGCCCAGATAGCTTTTCGTACGTTGAAACGCGTTCATTCGAACGATCTTCCTTTTGATCGCACCGTGCAGGTGAACGACGTCGACAATATGGAAAAGCGACAGATTAACGGGCGGTTTGAGCCGAATCTGCGTTCGTTGACGCAAATGTTGGCGCGAAACCTCAGAGATTATAACACGGCGACAAGTCGAAACGTCCCGCGCGAAGAGCGCGAGGCGGCTTGGCGCGAGCTTGGGATGCGTCGCCGTCGCGTCGTTCGATTGATCGAGGAACTAGGGCTTCGTACTCAGCGCATCGAGGGGACGATCGAGACTTTGTCGCGATACAGCGCGCGCGTCGACCAGTTGCAGTCGATGATTAAACAGCACGAGGCGATGGGGCGCCCGGAATACGAGCGTTACGTGTGGCAAATGGAGAGGCGCAACATATTGCAAACGGTTCAAGAATCGCCGACTAGTTTGCGCAATCGCGTCGCCGCCGTTAAGAAAATCTTCAGCGAGTACCACGAAGCTAAACGCGGTCTTTCCGAGGGCAATTTGCGTTTGGTCGTTTCGATCGCGAAAAAATATCGCAATCGCGGTTTGAGTTTTCTTGATCTGATTCAAGAGGGCAACGCCGGGCTTATGCGCGCGGTCGACAAGTTTGAGTACCGTCGTGGTTTTAAATTCTGCACCTACGCGACTTGGTGGATTCGTCAAGCGATAACGCGCGCCGTCGCCGACCAGAGTCGAACGATTCGCATACCCGTTCATATGGTCGAAACGATGTCGAAAATGCGCAACGTCACGAGACAGTTGCAACAAGAGATGGGGCGCGAGCCTACCCTTGAAGAGACGGCTGAAGCCGCGAACGCGCCGATCGACGAAACGCGTCGTATTTTGCAAATGAATCGTTTTCCGATCAGTCTTGATCGACCCGTTGGAAACAGCGAAGACAGCCATTTTGGCGATCTGCTTCCCGACGGCGCCGCAGAAAATCCGGCGATCGGAGCGACGCAAGAAATGTTGCGCAAGCGCCTGAACAAGGTTCTAAAAACGTTGAGCTACCGCGAACGCGAAATTATTAAATTGCGATACGGGCTTGGGGACGGCTATAGTTACACGCTTGAAGAAGTCGGGCACATCTTCAAAGTTACGCGCGAGCGTATTCGTCAAATTGAAGCCAAGGCGGTGCGTAAGTTGCAACAGCCTAGCCGCAGTCAAGAACTTGTCGGGTTCTTGGATTAAGGCTTCGGCGTTCCAATTTAAAAAAAGAGGGGTTCAGAAAAATTTTTCCGACCCCCCTCTTTCTTTTTATTTCCGTAAGTATGGCGACGCGTTATTTGACGCGCGGTTGCGTCGCGATTTCAATAAGTCGCTTCTTCGACTTGCATAACGCGACGATTCGTTCGAAAATATCATCCGCGCGACCGTTGGAAAGAATCAATTTTCGCTGAGAAACGCCAATTTTGGACGTCGGCGGAAGTTTGGCGAGACGCGGCGCGCCGGAACGATCGGTCGGCGTGAAGAAAACGCCGTCGTCGGACGAAAGGCGGGACGGGTTCTCAAACGAGAAAAGAAGAATAGAACCCATATTTCCGTCGACGACAAGTTTATCGGCGACGTCGACTCCTTGAATTTGACCGTTTTTAGCGATACGAACCCGCGCGGCGCGACCTGAAATATGCGCGACGTTCGTATCCGTTGCGAGCGAATAACGGAGATCGCCGCGCGTTAAGGCGACGACGCCCCAAACGTCGGTCGGTTCGAAATCGCCCGCCTTCGTATAGTAGACTTGCCCCGAACTTATTTCCGTTACTTGGAAAAAAAAGGGCGCGTCGAGCGCCAACGCCCAATCGTCTCCCTCCGCGTCGATCGGCGCGGGTTCGTCGGTCGAGAATCGGTCTTGTTCGTTTAGACGCCAAGAACGTTCGCGCCGACCGACGACCGTTTGATTAATTTCGGCGTCTATCCATAGGGGCGTAAGGCGCTCAATTTCGGCGTCAAGTTGTTTGAGCGTCGTCAAAACGGACGGTTCAAGAGCCAATGCGTTCAAGTCGACGTCGGCGATTTCCAGCGCTTCGTCGAGTTGAGAACGTTCGACCGTTTTTTTGGATTCAGCCGTCGAGGCTTGCGCGGCGGAATCGAGCAGTAACGCGCCGGGCACGTTAAGCGCGTTGAGATCGACCGATTCGGGCAAGGGCGCGACGTCCCCGACCGCAGCGGAAAATTCTTTGAAAAGCGGATCGTTGGACAAACTTTTCATTTCTTCTTCATCGATCGGAAGTTCGGATTTTTGAGCGGTCGCGTCGTCGGACTTTCCTTCGTTCGGTTCAGGCGTCGGAATTTCTTCGTCGGAATTCAGAATCAGCGGCAAATCGACGTTTGACGCTTCGTCGTCGGGCGACAGCGTGAAATCAAGGTCTAACGCGGGTTCTTGCGCCGTTGAAAAGGACGTCGACGCGACGAGTAAGAACGTCAAAATCGACGGCAAGACGCAACGAAAAAAGAGACGAGCGCGTTTCATTAAGCAAACTCCTTTTTTTAGTCGACGATTAAACCCAACGCAACGAGTTTTTCAAGCGCTTCGTCGCGTTCGCGACAACGCGTCAAGCCCTGCCAGCTCGGATCGGCGCTTTTCATAAAATCGTCGCGCGTCGCCGGTAGTTTTCCGATCGACGCTAATCTTGCGATCGTCTCCTGTTCCAGACGAGAAAGCGTTTGCGCGCCGAGAACGTAGTCGACGAACGCGTCGTAAGCGCAAGGAAAGAGCGGCTTGACGATCTGTTCTCCGATGATCGTCGCGTATTGACGTATCTCAAGTTGCGCGTGCGCTTCCATTCGCAAACTTAGGAAATGAAAAAGATTGTGCAAATCGCATTTCCAGTAGGCTTGCGTATAGGTCGACAGGGGCAAGTCCTTGCGCGCCTGTTCGCGCGCGACGCCAAGTTCGACGCGGCGCTCGTATAATTCGCGCGCGGAGCGCTGAAAGGCTTGTTCAGACGCGGTAAGTTCCGCGCCGATTTCTTGATCGAGAACGCCCGAACTTCCTTGACGATTACCGAACGCCTGCATACGCCACGCGTCGGGGTCCGTCGTCGCCGCCGAATCGATCGCGACCGAATATCGTGTCGAGTATTCGTTAATAGAGGCGGTTCGATGCCGTACCCATTGGCGCCACGAATCCATTGGAATACGAATCAGCAGTTTGACTTCCGCCATTTCAAAGGGAGTCGTATGACGATGACGCATAAGATAACGAATCAACGTGCGATCGTCGGAAATCGATTTTGTGCCTTCGCCGTAACTGACTCGCGCCGCTTGAACGATCGAATCGTCCGAGCCCATAACGTCGACAAGACAAACGAACCCGTCGTTTAACACGGGAAATTTTTTCCAGCGGAGAAGTTCCAACGCTTCCTGATTCGACGCCATTATTTTCGTTCCTTATCTTCCTACTCTGTCGTATTTCTTTTGAAAAGCCGAACTAACTAATTTCATTTGGCGTCTAACGATCTAAGCGCTTCCAGCAGGGCGCCTTTCGTATAAATTCCGCTCAAAACGATCGGCTTTTCTGGTTTTTCAGGGGTGAAAATCATCAGTTTGGGGACTTGTCTGGCGCCCGCCGCATCGAGCAGTTCGTTGATTGCCAAAACGTCGGGCGTTTGCGCGTCCTGGTTGGTCCAGTCGGCGGTTAGGGTTAGAATATTTCTTGAATCGAATTCCGCCTCGATTTCGGGCGTGTGAAGAATTGTTTTTTCGAGGAATTTGCAGTTCATACACCAATCGGCTGTGAAATCGACGGCGACGACGCGTCCTTTGGCAAGTTCGCGATCAAGCGTCGCGCGATCAAAGAGCGCCCAATGGTCTTGCGCTAATTCTCCCGCGCGTTCGGCTCGAATTGCCCAGCGCGTCAACTTGGCTGCGTCGGCGGACTGAAGCGTCGTCTTTAATCCGACGCCGGGTAAGTTGAAGGAAAACAGTCCGACGATCGACAAGACGACCAGCGAAACGATCCAGCCGACGATCTTTTTCTTGGGTTTTTCTATTTCGTATTGGTTGCGTCCGATATTCCAACAGGCGAACCACAACGCGAAGAGAAACGCGGTCGTCGGAAGACGATATTCCAGCGGCGCGGAATACAAAATCCATACGACCGCTATCAAAAGGAAAAAGCCCATCGTCTTACGAAACGTTTCCATCCATTCGCCCGGCTTGGGGAAGAACTTGAGCAGTTCGGGAAAAGCTCCCGCCGCAAGAAATGGAAAAGCCATGCCGAATCCAATGACGAGATAGACGACGACGACGAGTCCGATTTCGCCTTGACGCGTCGTTTCGCTCGCCCAGTCGAGCGCGGGACTTAATAACGGCGCGCCGCAGGGAATTGCGAGCAACGTCGTGACAATTCCCTTGAAGACGGCTCCGACCGCGCCTTCCTTCGAGGTCAATTCGTTCGATTTCTCGCCGCCAAGAAAAGCGGGCGTTTGAAGTTCCCAGACGCCCATTAAACTGAGCGCCATTGCGAAGACGATCGCGCTCATAATTATTTGGAACAACGCACGCGTAAAGAGGAAGCTCAACCCGACGCTAGCGAACGCCAAAACGCCGAACACGATTAAGACGCCCGCCGCGTACCAAACGTTCAATAGAAACGCTTCGGCGCGTTTGCGTCCGGCTTGTTCGAAGAAGGAAAGAACCTTCAGACCAACGACCGGC